>NZ_PZJK01000001.1:0-443364 GCF_003206675.1 Salinicola sp. RZ23 | reverse complement strand
GCGTGAGATATCCGCGCGCAGGTCCCATCCAATACGGTAATTGCCAAATAAAAGAAGGGTTATGGAAGCAAATCGATAACGCGTTACGCTAGTGAGGGCCTATCCGACGCCCGATACGCCACGCCATCGGGCACGCCACCATGGTCACACCATAATCGTCACGTCATCATATTCGGGAGAGCGTATTGCGCATGGCGACCGCCGATTCGACGCCATTTTCGACCTTCGAGATCCCGCCGACACGCCGCCACGTCGAGACCATCGATTTCATGCTGTCGCGCCCTGCCCTGGCGCTGCTGCCGGAGTCGCTGCGCCCGGCGGCGCGGGGATTTCTCGCCTATCTAGCCACGCTCCCCGGCAGCGCACCGCACGCCTGCCCCGTCTGTGACAGCCGCGCGATCCACCTGGCCATGCCCGCCGGTACCCGCGGCATGCGCCGCGACAGCTACCTCTGCCGCGACTGCCGCAAGCGCTTCACCGTCTTGACCGGCACGCCGCTGCGGCTGCTGCGCTCGGAGGAGAAGTGGAAGCCCTGGATGAGCTACCGCTTTCAGGGCTTCTCCCAGGAGCTGATCGCCAACTTCCTGGGCATCAGCAACAAGGCCTCGATGACCTGGAGCCGCGCCTTTCTCAAGGCCATGGCCGACTATGACACCGAGCTCCACGCCTGGTGGCAGGCGCATCAATCCACCGAGATCTCCGAGCTGACCGAAGAGGCGGCGCGGGCACTGGCCGAATGCCAGGCGATGCTGGCCGGGCTACGCGACACCAGCGACCGGCGCTGCCCCCACTGCGGCTCCGCCTCGGTTCAGGTGATCACCAGCCGCCGCGCCACCGAGTACCAGTGCCACGGCTGCCAGCGGCGCTACAGCAATCTCACCGAGACGCCGCTCTCTCATCTCCAGCACATCGAGCTATGGCCGGACTATGTGCGCCATCTCGTACTCGGCTATCACGACACCGAGCTGGAGCAGATCTTCGACCTGAGCAAGCCACTGACCAACCTCTGGCGCCAGCGCTTTCTGCAGCTACTCCAGGCGCGCTGGCCGCTGCTGGCCCACTGGACGCTGTGGCAGTGGTCGCGCCGCCGCGCCAACCCCGGCAGCGTGCCGCTGGCCTGAACTGCGAGCATGTGCTGCCAGCCCGCAGCGCCAGCACCATAGCCCCGCTGGCGGGGCGCCCGGGGATCGACCATGCTGGGGATTCAACCCCGGCAAGGAGGCCTGCATGAAACCGCAAACGCTATGGACACTCGTGGGCACCACGATGGCGATCGCCTCGGGCGTGGCCGCCCGGGAGGCGCTGAAGCACACCGCCAAGCGCAGCGCGTTCGAGCCACCGGTCAACCCCGATGACCCCGATGTGCGCTGGCGCGAGGCACTGCTGTGGGGCGCGGCCTCCGGTGCCGCCGTGGGCCTGGCGCGTATTCTGGGCTGGAAGATGGCCTCCAGCGGCATGCGCCGGGCCCGCCGTTCGCGGCATGGCCAGCGGCTGCTGTCACGCCTGGAGCGTTGACCCCGCTAGCCGGGAAAACCGCCAGCCGCCGGGGACGCCTCAAAACGTGTAGCTCAGCGTCGAGGTCACGTTGAGCGGTTCGCCATAGACGCCGTACGTATCGAAGTAGGCGTAGTACTTGCGGTCGAACAGGTTGTGCACATTGACCTGCAGCGCCAGATTCGACGTGAACTGGTAGCGCCCGAAGAGGTCGGCAAGAGTGTAGCTGGGCTGCTCGAAGTCGCGGGTCACGCCCTTGGGGCCGACCTGGCTGGCGTAGGTGCGGCTCTGCCAGCGCCAGCCGCCGCCCAGGGTGAGCTGGCGCCACTGCGGTACCCGGTAGCTGGCGAAAAGATTCGCCTGGGTGCGCGGCCGATCGCTGTTGAACGCGCCTTGCGCCGAGGTCGCCGTGTAATGGGTGAAGCCGGCTGTCAGCTCCAGATCGTCGGTGACCGCACCGCTGATCTCCATCTCGAAACCTTCACTGACCACGTCACTCACCGGGGTCGCCGTGGTGACCAGCGAGCCGGGGGTCAACACGATATCCGCCACGTTGTCCTGTTCGAGCCGGAACACGGCGAACGAGGCGTTGAGCAGGCCGTCCAACCAGGCCGCCTTGAGCCCGGTCTCGTAGTTCTTGCCCACCAGCGGGTCGAGATAGCCGTTGCCATCGGCCAAGCGGTAGCTCTGCGGCTGGAAGATCTCGGTGTAGCTGACATAGGCCGACCAGGTGTCATCGATCGCATAGATCAGCCCACCGTAGGGCGTGATATCGCTCTCGTGCTGCGCATGGTTGCCCAGCGTGCTCGACCAGGTCCGCCCGTGCCAGTCGGTGTAGCGTGCACCGAGAATCAGTGTCAGCGGGTCGGCCAGGGAGAAGCGAGCCACGCCGTAGAGCGCCTTCTGGCGGCTGCTGGCGCGCTCCGAGGGCGAGAAGTCGGGCCACGCCTGTGCCGGCGTGGCGCCGTTCCAGGCATCGAAGTCGTCGACCGCAAAGCCGTTGGTGAAGGCGTTCTCGTAGTCATTGGACTGGTCGTGATAGCTGCCCCCGAGCACCAGCTGGTGATGGCGGCCGAACAGCGAGAACGGCCCCTCGACATAGCTATCCACGCCGTCGACCCGGCGCTCACCGGTGTTCCACCCGGTGTAGTAGTAGACGCCCTGCCCCGTCTCCCGGTCCGGAAAGCCGTAGGGATAGGCGAGCCGCGAGTCCAGCGTGCTCTCTTCGTGGGTCGCCACGCCGTGCAGCGTCCAGCCCCCACCGAAGCGATGCTCGAGCTGGGCAAAGGTCTTCTTCGACTCCCACTCGTTGTAGGACCAGTCCGGCGCCACGCTGAACCCGCGGGTATAGTCCGTCTCGCTGCCGTCGCTGTACCACAGCGGCAGGCCACCCCAGGTCGGCGACGAGGTGCGGCCGCGCTGCGTGTCGTAACCCAGCGATAGCGTGGTGTCGTCGGTGACGTCGGCATCGATCACCAGATAACCGTAGCGCTTGCGCTCGCCGAAACGCTCGAGATAGCCATCACCCTCTTCATAGCCGCCGACGAACCGCGCCCGTACGTCACCCGAGCGGGTCAGCGGCGTGGTGACATCGACCACACTGCGCGAGCGATGCCAACTGCCGTAGCTAGCGCTGAGCGAACCGGTGACTTCACGACTGTCGGCATGCTTGCGCACGAAGTCGATCGAGGCGCCGGGGTTGCCCGCCCCGGTCAGCAGGCCGTTGGCACCGCGGACCACCTCGATCCGGTCATAGATCGCGGTGTTCAGCGCGCCATCGCCGAAATACCAGCGGCTATCGGTGTTGAGCGTGGGGATGCCGTCGTACTGGTAGCTGTTGATGCGAAAACCACGGGAATAGAAGTCGACGCGGCTGCTGTCGATCTGGTTCACCGAGACGCCCGTGGTGTGACTCAGGACATCCTCGACATCCCACAGCCCCTGATCCCGCATACGCTGCTGGGTGATGATGCTAACCGCCTGCGGCACCTCACGCAGTGTAACGTCGAAGCGCGTGCCGGCGGTGGTGGTGCGACGGGTATAGCCAACATCGTCATAGAGGCTCGGGGCGGAGACGGTCAGCGTCTGCAGCGCGGTCGTCTCCTCGCTGTGGGCCATGGTGGGCGAGAGCGGCAGCAGCGCAGCGGCCCCCAGCAGCAGCGGCAGCCGCGGACCGAGCGGCGTGCGCGCAGCACACGCCGACGGCGGCGCCCGATGGAGAACGGGGGTTGGCATGGTAGATCCCTTGGGTGGCATCGCAGTGCGACGCTCGTTGTCATGGCATCGCCGATGCCCAGCGAGCAAGCGCAGGCCCGGCGATTGCCCAGGATCTTATGCAAACAATTCTCATTTATCAACGCATGTGATAATCATCTTCAATTATGCACAGCGCGACTTCATCACCGCCTACCTTGGCGTCGAGCCGCGATCGCTCCGCGCCCTATAGCGCCCCATCGGCAATGGCGCGGGCCAGCGTGGGTGACAGCGGCAGGCGCGGCAGCAGCGTGGCCTGATAGGCGTGATAGAGATCGGGCTTGCCCGACCACACCTCGTTCGAGGGGCGGTTGTGACGGTCGAGCTCCTGCCACCAGCTGCCTCGCTCACGGTCGACCAGGTAGCTGTCGATGTAATCCCAGAAACGCCGGTACCAGGTTTCGTACTCGGCATCGCCGGTGCGCTTGAGCAGCGCCGCGGCCGTTGATGCTGCCTCCGCCAGGGTCCAGTGCATGCGCTCGTGCACCACCGGGTGGTCGTTCCAGTCGTGGGTGTAGATCAGCCCCGGTTCACCATCGACGTGCCAGGCCAGCTCGGTGGCGCGCCGGAACAGCCCCTGGGCATCCTCCAGCAGCCAGCCGGGGACGCTCTCGCCATGACGCTGCAAGCCACCCTCCAGATGCAGCATCAGCCGCGCCCACTCAAAGGCGTGGCCTGGGGTGGCGCCGTAGGGGCGAAACGGGTCCTTGGGGGTATCGCGGTTGTAGTCGCGCCACTCCTGCCACTCGCTATCGAAGTGCTCGACCACGCGGTAGTCGTTGGGACGCGCATGGGAATGGATGATCTTGTCGACGATGGAGAGCGCGCGCCGGTGCCACTTGGGCGCGTCGAGCACGTCGCCGAGCTGCAGGAAGGCCTCGGTGGCATGCATGTTGCTGTTGCCGCCGCGATACGCCTCGCTGTCGCGCCAGTCGCGCGAGAACCCTTCGCGCAGGCGGCCTTCGTCTTCGGACCAGAAGCGTGTCTCGATGACCTCGACGATCTCGTCGAGCAGCGCCTTGGCCGCCGGATCGCCGGCCTGCCAGGCGCTGGCAGCGGCCAGGGCGACGAAGGCGTGGATGTACGCCTGCTTGGTCTGGCTCTCGCCTTCCCGCGGTAACGCACCGTACCAGCCGCCGTGCTCGGCATCCCTGAGCGGGCCGCACAGGGCCGCCACGCCGTGGGCCACCAGCGGCGCCGCTCCGGGCTCGCCGCGCATCGTCGCCAGGGCGAAGCAGTGGGTCATGCGCGCAGTGATCATGGTGTCCGGGTGGGCATCCTCGGGCAGACGGCCATCGTCGTCCAGGGCAGCAAAGCCACACTGGGGATGGCGCGAGGCGCGATAGAACGCCAGCAGACGCCGCCCCTCCGTCTCCAGCCAGGCCCAGTGCGAGAGGCGGTTCAACCAGCTATCGCGCCGCGGCGGCAGATCCGACGAAGCGGCGGGCCGATAATTGCCCGTCAGGGGTATCCCGTTGCAATGACTATCAGACATGGATAACGGGCCTCCTCATGCCCGGGTGTCACGTTCACGCCTTGGCGCCCAGTGTCGGAGCCGTGCCCCGCTGCATCGATAATCCAGCGGTGCTAACTCATTGTCGATAACCCAGCGCCCATAACCCCCTGTGGGTAAGTCAGTGTCGAACACCCAACGCTGCAATTCTCAACCGTTGACCACGACGCCGCCATTGGGGTGAAGGGTCTGGCCGCTGATGAAAGAGGCATCCAGCGAGGCCAGAAAGACATAGCAGGGCCCCAGTTCCCAGGGCTGGGCGGCACGCCCCATCGGGGTCTCGCTGCCAAAATCCTCGAGCATCTGCGGATCGTGCGCCCCCAGCGTCGCCGGCTGCAGCGGCGTCCACACCGGCCCCGGCGCCACCGCGTTGACGCGCAACCCACGCCCGACCACCTGATTGGAGAGCGCGCGGGTAAAGCTGATGATCGCACCCTTGGTCGCGCTGTAGTCGACCAGAAAATCGGGGCCGATATAGGCGTTGACCGAGGCGGTGTTGATGATCGCATCGTCCTCGCCCAGATGCGGCAGCGCCGCCTTGGTGAGATAGAACATGCCATGCATGTTGGTGGCAAAGGTCTCCTCCCACTGGGTGTCGCTCAGCTCGGCGAGGTCGTTGCTCACCTGCTGGGTGCCGGCGTTGTTGACCAGGATATTGAGCCCGCCGAAGTGATCGATCACCTTGTCGAGCGACGCCCGACAGAAGGCCGCATCGCGCATGTCGCCAGCGATCAGCAGACAGCGGCGGCCCTCGGCCTCGACCAGGCGCTGGGTCTCGCGGGCATCGTCGTCTTCGCTGAGATACATCACCGCCACGTCGGCGCCCTCACGCGCGAAGTGGATCGCCACCGAACGACCGATGCCGCTGTCGGCACCGGTGATCAGCGCCACCTTGCCTTCGAGCTTGCCGCTGCCGCGATAGCCGTCACGGATGAAGACAGCCGGCGGCTGCATCAGGCTCTCCTTGCCGGGCAGTGTCTGCTGCTGGGCATGGATGTGGGTCTTCTTGACCATGATGTTACTCCCTGTAAGTGACCGTTTAACGAAAACACGACTTCACGCCGAGATGAATCGAATCAGCACGCCGAACGTGACAATAAAAGGCTTATTCGACATGACGTCGAGAGCTGCTTTCACACCTAGTTCAGGGTGCCCGTCCTGGCAAGCGCCGGCTCGTACAGACCGGTCTGGAAGCGACGATAAACGGCTGACCCGACATGGCATCGAGAGCGACTGTCACACCGGGTTCAGGGGCACGTCCTGGCAAGAGAGGGCCTGAACGGAACGGTCTGGAAGGGTTGACCTGAAAGACGGGCCTGGCCGGACGGGTCGCCCAAGCCACCGACGCCGTGGCCGTGGCCGTGGCCGTGGCCGTGGTGCCAGCCACTTTCTTCAGGCTCACCAGCGCGCAGTGCGATCTATACACGTAGCGAGAGCGGAGCGATGGCGGTGGTCATGGCCATGGCCATGGCCATGGCCATGGCAAAAGCGTCACTGATGGGGCACGTGTTGCACTTGGTCGTTGAGAGCACCAAATCTCAATCCATCAGCGTCGCCTTCGGGCACCGCTTTTTGTCTCAAATGGCTCATCGGCCTGACACCGCAGGGCGGCATTCATTAGAAATTCGTCGCAAAAGTGATGCAAACACTTATTTGACTGTGGGTTACCATGAGTATCGAATAGATTGCATATCAAGAACAAAAATGATGACTAGCGAATGCTCGATATCAAATATTACGTCTTGATCGACGCGGTCGAGCGACATGGATCTCTCCAGGCGGCGGCGGCCGCTATCGGTCTGACCCAGCCGGCGGCGACCCATCGCATCCGCGAGATGGAGCGAAGGCTGGCAGTTTCACTGTTCGAAAAGCGCGGCCGGCGTCTGTTTCTGACGCCGGCGGGATGGCGTTTGCTCGAGGCGGGCCGCGAGGTCATTCCCATTCTGATGGCAGCCGAGAGCGAGGCGTCTTTACTGGCACGTGGCGACCAGAAAGCGCTCAAATGGGGCGTCGACGCCTACGACATCGTGGATCGTATTCTGAGCAAGAGCATGGAGTACGACGTTCACCCGATCGAACTCCATCGGTTTTCTCCTCACACGATCCTCAGCGCGTTGTTCGATCAGCAGATCGACCTGGTACTGACGACCAATCCGCCTGTGCAGAAAGGCATCGAGACACTTCAACTGTTCGAGGACGAGCTCAAGGCGGTAGTGCCTGCAACGCACCCATTGGCCAGGCGAGAGTCCGTCAGCGCCGAGGAGATTGCAAGCGAGCCCTACTTGACCTTCAGCGCGGCTAGAGAGCCTGGCTACGAGTTCGATCTTTTTTTCCATCCGAGCCGTCAGGTGCCAGAGTCGATTCAGATCATTGAATCCGTCCGCTCGATTCTGGATGTCATCGCCACCACTCAGCGGGGCGTAACCATCCTTTCCTCCTGGATCATCGAGGCGGCTCAGATGCAGAAAACGCTCAAGACCATTCCTCTGCAGGACGTCAAAATTCCGGTGACCTGGCATCTCGCTTACCTAGACAAGGAGAGCATCAAAGAGCGGCTTCCGGCGCTAAAGGCAGTGTTTCAAAGCCTCATGAGAAGCCCTGACAGTCAATCAAAACGGAGTCCGTGAATGAGCAAAACCTCACTACGAAAAGCCACGTTTTATCCCTCGCTGACGCTATTGGGTGGAATGACAATTCTCGCCCTAGAGAACAGCGAATTCCTCCTCAAGATCACCAGCACCATACACGAATTCCTGATGAATGAGTTCAGCTGGCTCTATGCGCTATCCGCTTTTGCCCTGGTGCTCGTCGCGGCGGGCACTATGTTCTCTCCGATCGCGAAACTACGTATCGGTGGCGAGAGCGCAAAGCCTATATTGACCCGTTGGCAGTGGTGCTCCATCACGCTGTGCAGCTCGGTAGCCATAGGGCTACTTTTTTTTGCCGCCGCGGAGCCGATCTTTTTCATGTCGGCCCCACCCTTGACGCTCGGCGCCAAGGCGTTCTCGACCGAAAGCGGAGTAAACGGTATCGCTTCGCTCTACATGCACTGGTCCTTTACCACCTACGCTATCTACACCGTGCCCGCTTTGATGTTCGCGATCGCCCACTACAACCTGGGCATGAAATTCAGCATTTCATCGGCCATGACCGCGGCCCTCCCCATCAAGATGGGCCCCGTAACGCGTCAGATCATAGATGCGCTGGCACTGATCGCGCTGGTTGCCGGCATGGTCGCCTCCCTGGGTACCGGCGCCATGATGCTGGGCGGCGGCATCAATCGCTTGTTCGGAGTAGAGGTCACCGACTCGCTGATCGGTGCGCTGTGCATGATCGTCATGCTGGCCTCGGCGCTCTCCGCAGCGACGGGCCTGCTCAAGGGCATTCGCATTCTCTCCAGCTGGAACGCCCGCGCGCTGGTCTTCATGGCGGCGCTGGTACTGATTTTCGGCCCGACCTCTTTTATCGCCAACGGCGGTATCGATGCGCTGGGGCGCTATCTTTCCGGATTCGTCAAGAACAGTCTCAATACCGGCACGATCAACGGAAACGGCTGGCCACGCGCCTGGACGCTGTTTTTCTGGGCAAACTGGTTCGCCTGGGCCCCCGTCACCAGCATGTTCCTGGGCAAGATCTCGCGCGGCTACACGGTGCGCGAATTTCTGCTTTTCAATTTCCTCCTGCCGGCTTCATTCGTCCTGGTATGGTGTGCCACCTTCGGCGGCCTTGCGGTATTCACCGAGCTCAATAGTGCCCATATCCTCAGCCAGGCCTTGAAGAATAGCGGTCCGGGTGACGTCATCTGGGTGCTCCTGGAACAGCTCCCGGCGGCCCTGCTCTTCGTGGCGTTGTTTCTGTGTCTTTCGCTGGTCTCCTACATAACCGCTGCCGACTCAACCATCGACGCCATTTCTGGCATGTGCTGCAACAGCAGCACCAGCAGCGAGATCAACTCATCGCCCTACTACATCAAGCTGATCTGGGGTGCCATCATCTCCATCATCACCCTGGTGCTGACCGTCAACGGTGGCCTGGAAGCGCTCAAAATGATCTCGACCATCGGTGGCTTCATTGGACTCTTGATCGTCATGTGCGCCGCCGCTTCTCTAGTCAGAATCATCTGCTGGCCAACCCTGCTGCCCGAGTTAAAAGGCGGCGCAATCCTGCCCCCCTTGAAGACACCTAGCGTCAGGCACAACGACATATAATTTTTACATCGCCCGGACGTGCTGAATCTTCATTATTCATTTATCGAGATCTCAGTAGCATGAAGTTATCAGCCAAGGAGATATCATCATGGGTTTACAGCAGAAAAGACAGGATATGGCCACCCTCGAAGACATCGTCAACCTGGAGCGCTATCCGCTCAACGCCCCTGATTCCGAAAAATATCGCGAGTGTGTCGAGCGGATTAGCCGTCAGCTGGACGAGGATGGTTGCGCCCATTTCGCGCGCTTCATCCGCAGCGACCTGATCGAACGCCTGCGCGAAGAGAGCGAAGAGGTCGCGCCCAAGGCGCACTATCACAGTAATAAGGTCACACCCTACGCAACCGCCGATGACGACGCCTACCCGGAAGATCATCCCATGCGTCGCTTCCAAGCATTCAGCAACGGCTTCGTGGCCAAGGATCTCATCGACGAAGACAAACTCGTTCAGCGTCTCTATCGCAATCCGATCTTTCAGCAGTTCATCGCCGACTGTCTCCAGGAGGAGCGCATCTACGAATACGCCGATCCGATCGCTGGACTGGTCATCAACGTGATGCCGGAAAACACCACCTTGCCGTGGCACTTCGACACCAACGAATTCATCGTCAGCCTGATGACACGGCGGCCCGAGTCCGGCGGCGACTTCCAGTATGCGCCCAATATACGCACCCCGGGTCATGAGAACTTCGAAGAGGTTCAGCGCATACTCGATGGCGACCATGGAAAGGTAAAGTCGCTCACGCTCAACACCGGTGACCTTCAGTTGTTCAAAGGCCGCTACTCCATGCACCGTGTCGCCCCCACTCAAGGTCAGCGCCTTTGCGCGCTGCTGGGCTACGCCAAGGAGCCGGGCATGATCGGTCGCGTCAAGCGCACCCAGGATGTCTACGGGCGCGTCACCCAGGCGCACATCGATGCCGAAAATGCGCAGCGCGAAGACTCACTGGCTGGTTGATATCATGACAACACTTTACTCGACTACGTCGCAGCCCCATCCGGCGCTCAACTACAGCACGGTCGATTTCAAGGACACTCCGATCGACCGGGCACTGGAGCATCGCGTGGCGCTCTATCGCCTTGGCCGCCTGCGCCAGCAGGTCAAGGAGCACGATTTGAATGCGGTGGTGCTCTTCGATCCCATCAACATCCGCTACGCCTGCGGCGTGCGCAACATGCAGGTCTATTCCCAACGCAACCCGGCTCGCTACCTGGTCGTCCCGGCCGAGGGGCCGGTGGTGCTGTTCGAGTACCGTGCCTGTGGTCACCTCGCCAAGGATATGCCCACGATCGACGAGATTCGCGGCGCATCACCGATCATGCCGCTGCACAGCGGCCCGCACTCGCCCCGTCACGTCAGCCACTTCGTCGCCGATATCGAGGACGTGATGAGCCGTTCGACCTCGGGCGGCAAGCGCATCGGTATCGAGAGCGCGCCAACGGAAGTCGTGAGCGCCATGATCGAGCACGGCTACACGCTCGTAGACGCCTCGCGGCCGGTGGAGATCGCCAAATCCATCAAGAGCTTCGATGAACTCACCTTGATAGCCAAGTCGGTCGAGCTGACCGAGCAGGCCATGACCGTGATGGAGCGCGCCATCGAGCCCGGACTGACCGAAAACGCCCTGTGGTCGATTTTCCAGCAGAAGGTCATCGAAACCGGTGGCGAGTACATGGAGACCCGGCTTCTGAACTCCGGCGATCGCACCAATCCGTGGTTCCAGGAAACGTCGGACAAGAAGCTCGCCGCCGGCGAACTGATCGCCTTCGACACCGACACGGTCGGCGTCTACGGCTACTACACCGACTTCTCGCGGACCTTCTTCGTCGGCAGCGAAGGCGCAAGGCCCAGCGCCAAGCAGAAGGAGCTCTATTCACTGTCGCGAGACGAGATCGAGACCAACATCGCTTTGATGCGCCCGGGCATGTCGTTTCGAGAATACTCGGAAAAGGCGTGGAAGATTCCGGAAGGCTACCAGGAGCACCGTTATCTGGCCGTGGTCCACGGCTGCGGCATGACCGGCGAGTGGCCGATCATCTCGCACAGCATGGACTGGGACGAGGTCGGTTATGACGGTGTCATCCAGCCGGGCATGACACTGTGCGTCGAATCCTTCTGCGGCCACCGCGACGGCGGCGAAGGGGTCAAGCTCGAGGAGCAGGTGCTGGTGACCGAAACCGGCATACGCCGCATGTCCACCTACGGCTACTCGGACATCCTGACGCTGGACTGACATACGTTTCCCGCCGAGAGCGCGATGGCCTGGTGTCTGCTGGCGCTGGGCACGTTCGGGGTGGGCTTCGTGATCCCCTCGCTCGGCGGCACTCCTCTGGGCATCCACGCCGAGCGGGTTGACCGCCGCCCGGCGCTGACGCTCACCATCATGCTGATCGCGAGTGCGATGCTGTCAATCGGGTCTCGCCGTCGGGATACCGACGAACGGCCGGGCTCACCCCCCGGCGATCCCGAAGGCCCAGCCCACCACCGCCGTGGCGAGCATCGCCAGCACGCCCCAGAAGGTGACACGCAC
The DNA here is from genome assembly GCF_003206675.1 of Salinicola sp. RZ23. Classification (NCBI taxonomy): domain Bacteria; kingdom Pseudomonadati; phylum Pseudomonadota; class Gammaproteobacteria; order Oceanospirillales; family Halomonadaceae; genus Salinicola; species Salinicola sp. RZ23. The sequence goes on along the minus strand of NZ_PZJK01000001.1, from coordinate 431,365 downwards.
CACCGCCACCCGCGCCCGGGAGCCGCCGATACGCGCCGAGACCAGCCCCAGCAGCGCCAGGGCCAGCAGCGACCCAAGCGCCACCACCAGGGGTATCGCCAGTGCCGCGCGGGATAGCGCCCCTAACAGGGTAAAGGCCAGCGGCAGGGCCGCACCGGAGAAGAAGGAGAGTGCCGAGGTCCAGGCTGCCTGCAGCGGCTGCGCCGAGTTGACGCTGCTGAAACCCAGCTCGTCACGCGCGTGGGCGGCCAGCGCATCGTGCTGCATCAGCGTCTCGGCGACTTCATGGGCGAGCGGTGGCGACAGCCCACGGGTTTCGTAGATCTCCGCCAGCTCGCGCACCTCGAGTTCATAGTTGGCCTTGAGTTCGCGCCGCTCCCGCGCCAGATCGGCGTGCTCGGTATCCTTCTGCGAACTCACCGAGACGTACTCGCCGGCCGCCATCGACATCGCCCCGGCCACCGCCCCGGCGACACCGGCGGTCAAGACGCCGCCCAGGCCGGCACCGGCCGCCGCCATGCCGATCACCAGACTGGCGGTCGAAACGATACCGTCGTTGGCCCCCAGCACCGCGGCGCGCAGCCAGCCCACGCGGTCGGAATAGTGGCGCTCCTTGGGAATGTTCATCGCAGGCTCCTGTAGGGTCCGTTCCCATCTCATCGCGATGAGTTTGGCGTTGTTACCTTAAGACAAACCTAAGCCTGCCGCCTGTAGTCTGACCCCGTCGAACGCTCCCCGGGGGGCGGCGGCCGAAACCCGCCCCGGGAAGTGTGTCTCGACCTCGACGCCGACTCGTTCATCACCAGGACTGCCCGCCGTGAACTCGACATCTCCCCAGCGATACTCCGCCAAGGCCCGCCACTTCCACTGGAGCGTGGCATCCTTCGTCGTGCTGGCCTATGCGCTGATTCTCTCGACGGACCTCTTCCCACGCAGCAGCGGCATCCCCGAAGTGCTGCTGCAGAGCCACTTCTGGGCCGGTATCGGCGTGCTGCTGCTGGCGATACCGCGTTTGCTGGAGCGCCTGCGGCGCACGCCGCCGCCGGTCACTCCGGCGCTGCACCCGCAACTCGAGCGACTCTCGCGGGTCACCCACTGGGCGCTCTACGCCTTCCTGTTCGCGCAGCCGCTGCTCGGCATCTTCACCGTGTGGCTGAGCGACGGCGCCATTCCCGTGCCCGGCACGTCGCTGGCGCTGCCGTCGCCCTTCCCGGTCAGCCCCGCGCTGGGGCATGACGTGGAGTCCATACATACCACCCTGGGCACGATCTTCTACTACGTCATCGGGCTGCACCTGGCCGCGGTGTGCTGGCATCAGTTCGTGCGTAAGGACAATCTGCTCAAGCGCATGCTCTGACCCTCAGCCAAGCCATTAATCGACAGCGCCCGGGACTCTCGCGAGCCCCGGGCGCTGTCAGTGGAGAGACCACTGGGGTCACTACCCCAGGAAGGCGTTGGCGATCAGCAGCGCCACCAGGCTAGTGGCCCAGCCCAGCGTGGTCGGCACCGACAGCACCAGCAGCTGGTGCTTGGCGGTCTTGACCCCGAGCAGACGGTTGACCACCCAGAAGTAGCTGTCGTTGAAGTAGCTGAAGAAGAGCCCGCCCAGACACGCCGCCTGCGCCGCCAGCACCATGTTGACGTCGGGCATGGCGGAGAGGATCGGCGCCGAGATCGAGGCCCCGGTGATCATCGAGACCGTGCCGCTGCCCTGTACGAAGCGCACCAGGGTGGCGATCAGAAACGGAATCAGCACCGCCGGCAGCGCCAGCCCGGCAATGCTCTCGCCGATGTAGTCGCCGGCGCCGCTGGCCCGCAGCACCGCACCCAGCGCGCCCCCGGCACCGGTCACCAGCAGGATGATACCGGCGCTCTCGACCCCCTTCTCCAGGTGCGCCAGCACCTGATCCTTGGGCATCTTCGGCACCAGGCCGTAGACCGCCACCAGCACCCCGATGCCCACCGCGATGACCGGGTGGCCGATGAACTGCACCCCCTGGACGAAGGCACCCGGCGCACCGCTACCGCCGACCAGGGCGGTCACCAGGGTGTTCAGGAAGATCAACGCGATCGGCAACGCAATCGGCAGCACCGCCTTGGCCAGGGTCGGCAGTTCGGACTCCGCCAGCGGCGTGGCGACCGGGTCCGTCTCATCACGCTTGAGTGAGCCGGGCACGTCGCGCTCGATCATCGCTTCGATGCGTGGGCCCATGATGCGTGCATAGAGCACCATCACGATCAGCGCCGGCGCGGTGAACACGATGCCCCAGGCGATCATCAGCCCGATATCGACACCGAAGATACCGGCCACCCCGAGCGGGCCCGGGGTCGGCGGCACTGCACTGTGGGTCACCGCCAGCCCCGAGGCGAGCGCGATGCCCAGGGTGAGCACCGAGCGCCCGCTGTTGCGCGCCAGCGCCCGCACCAGCGGGTTGAGGATCACGTAGGCGGAGTCGCAGAAGATCGGAATCGAGACGATATAGCCGGTGATCGCCATGGCCCAATCCTCGCGCTCCTTGCCGAGCAGCCTGAGGATCGCGTAGGCCATGCGTTGCCCCGCCCCGGAGACTTCGAGAATCCGCCCCATCATCACCCCGAAACCGATCACCAGACCGATGGTGGAGAGCGTCTTGCCGAAACCGGTGGTGATCGCATCGATCACCGCATTGGGCGACATGCCGCCGATCAGACCGGCGATCGAAGCGGCGATCACCAGCGCCAGCAGCGCGTGCACCCGGGTTTTGATGACCAGCGCGATCATCACGAAGATGGCGATGCCCAGGCCGATGATGACCTGAGGCCCCGCGGCAGCAGCGTCTGTCATGAGTGGACTCCTTGATTGGATTTATCGTTGAGTTCGTCTTCCCGGTAGGCGCGGATGATGGCGTCGAAGTCGGCATCGGCACGCAGGCCCAGGGCCAGCGATTGCGTGACTTCCAGCCCGCCGGGCCAGCTGGCGACGATGGCATCGATGCGGTCATCGGGTACGAAGCGCACCCGTTCGCGCGCGGCCGCGCCGGCGCTGCGTTCGAGCGCCGCCAGCATCTCGTTCACGCTGACCGTGATGCCGGGCAGATTGAGGGTGCGCCAGGCGCCGAGCCGGGCAGCCGGCAGCGCCAGCGTCTGGGCCAGGTTCTCGACCACGGTGCGGGGTGATGAGAGCCACAACGGCAGCTCGCCGGACACCGGGCAGGTGGTCTCGACCCCGGCCAGCGGCTCGCGGATGATCGCGCTGGCGAACGACGACGCCGCCTGATTGGGCTTGCCGGGGCGCACCACGATGGTGGGCAGACGGCACACCCGGCCGTCGACGAAGCCACGTCGGCTGTAGTCGTTGACCAGCAGCTCGCCGATCGCCTTCTGCGCGCCGTAGGAGGAGCGCGGCTGCGGGCCGACCGCCTCGGCCACCGGCTGTGCCAGCCCCGGCCCGAACACCGCCAGCGAACTGGCGAACAGGAAACGCAGCGGCTGCGGGCGGTTGCGGCAAGCGTCGAGCAGCGTCCGCGTCGCCTCCAGATTGACCCGCATGCCGAGCTCGAAATCCGCCTCGGCCTGGGCGCTCACCACCGCGGCCAGGTGGCACACGGCGCCGGTATCCGCAGCAAACGCCGAGGCCACCAGCGCCGGATCGGCGACATCCCCGATCAGCGACTCCACCCGCGCATCGGCCAGCGGGCACGCCGCCAGATCGATCGAGGTCACGCGGGTGACCGGCCGTCCGTCGATGGCGATCTCTCCCGACAGCAGCCGGCTGATCAGTCTGGCGCCGAGAAAACCGGCGCCCCCTGTGACGATGACATGCATGCTAACTCTCCTGGTTGAGCGCCCCCGTCCGGCACCTGGCACTGCGGGGTCTGAATCCGGACGACTGCCTGACCAAAGGCGAATGGCGCTGGCGTTTGAGATTTAGCATCTTGTCTGACAAATTATGCATGGCAGCAATATCGCCATTGGTCGGATAGGGTCTACAGAGGCGCCACGACGGGGTTTCCCGGCGGCACACTACGACCAACGGATAAGGAGAATCCCTTGAGTGGAGACACCTCGACGCCCTCGCGCGGCCCGCAGCTCTCGGAGCAGGTGGCCGCACGTCTGAGCGATGCCATTCAGAGCGGCGAGTGGGCCCGCGGCGAGCGCCTGCCCACCGAGGCCGCCCTGGGCCAGCGCTTCGGCATCAGCCGTTCGGTGGTGCGCGAAGCGATCTCGATGCTGCGCAACGCCGGCCTGGTCACCTCGCGTCGCGGCAGCGGCAGCTTCGTCGCCGACGCGCCGACCGTATCTTTGCGTCTGGCCCTGCCCGACTCGGATCTGAGCTCGGTGATCGAGGTGCTCGAGCTGCGCCGGCCGCTGGAGGTGGAAGCGGCACGGCTCGCCGCCAGCCGCCGCACACCCTCGCAGCTACGGCGCATCCGCAACGCCATGGTGGATATCGACGAAGCGGTGGAGGCGGGCCTCTCCGGGGTGGAGCAGGATCTGGCCTTCCACCGCGCCATCGCCGAAGCCGCGCACAACGCCCACTTCACCGCGGTGCTCGACTTCTACAACCGCTTTCTGCACCACGCGATCCATGTCACGCGGACCAACGAGTCGCTACGCGAGACCTTCATGCAGCAGGTGGTCGCCGAGCACCAGACCATCGTCGACGCGATCGCCGCCGGCGACCCGGAAGCCGCGGCGCAGGCCGCCGCACGCCATCTGGAACACGCCGAGGTGCGTCTGCGCCAGGCACCCGAAGATCTGATCGCGCGTGTGCGGGCCCAGCGCCCGAACGCACCGGACTAACACAGGAGAGAAGGCATGACACAGACACACAGCGGCGCCGGCACCGTCATCGGACCCAGGGTCGGACTGATCGGGCTCGGCTCGATGGGCATGGGCATGGCCACCTCACTGGTCAAGGCCGGTTTCGAGACCTGGGGCTGCGATCTGCGCCCGGAGGCCCGCGAGCAGTTCGCCGCCGCCGGCGGCCACGCCGTCGCCACGCCGGCCGAGATGGCCACCGAGGTCGAAATCGTGCTCACCGTCGTGGTCAATGCCGAGCAGACCCGCGCGGCACTGTTCGGCGACGCCGGGTTGGTGCAGGCCAGCGGCGGCCTGGCGCCGGGCAGCGTGGTGATCTCGTGTGCGACCTGCGCCCCGGAAGCGGTGCGCGAACTCGGTGCGGAGCTCGCCGCCCACGATGTCCAGCTGCTCGACGCGCCGATCTCCGGCGGCTCGGTGAAGGCCGCCCAGGGCCAACTGACGATGATGATCTCCGGCCCCGCGCCGCTCTACGTGCGCACCGGCACGGTGCTCGATGCGCTCGCGGCCAAGGTCTTCCGGCTCGGCGACCAACTCGGCCAGGGCTCCCAGGTGAAGCTGGTCAATCAGTTGCTGGCGGGCGTGCATATCGCCGCCGCCGCCGAGGCGATGGCCTACGGCATTCGCGGTGGCTGTGACCCGCAGACCCTCTACGAGGTGATCACCCAGAGCGCCGGCAACTCCTGGATGTTCGAGAACCGGGTGCCGCACATCCTCGCCGGCGACTACACCCCGCACTCGGCAGTGGATATCTTCGTCAAGGATCTGGGGATCGTTCACGATACCGCCCATCGCGACAAGTTCCCGCTGCCGCTGACCGCCCAGGCGCTGAGCCAGTTCACCCTCGCCTCGGCCCAGGGCCTGGGGCGCGAGGACGACTCGGCGGTGGTCAAGGTCTACCCGGGCATCACCCTGCCCGGCAGCGCCGCCAACGACCCCGGCTGAATGGAATGCCCCTCGTCGAAAAGCGATAGTCGAAAAGAGACCGTCGAAAAGAGACCGTCGAAAAGAGACCGTCGAAAAAAGTAGCCGAAAAGAGAGCCACGCCATGCCACGCTTTGCCGCCAACCTGAGCATGATGTTCAACGAGGTGCCGTTTCTCGAGCGCTTCGCCCGCGCCGCCGAGTGCGGCTTTGCCGGGGTCGAGTTCCTGTTCCCCTATGCCTGCGAACCGGCGGCCATCGCCGCCGAGCTGCAGCGCCACGGGCTGACCCAGGTGCTGTTCAATCTACCGCCGGGGGAGTGGGAAGCGGGAGAGCGGGGGCTGGCCGCGCTGCCGGGGCGCGAGGCGGACTTCCGCGCCAGCGTCGACACCGCGCTGCGCTACGCCGAGGCGCTCGGCTGCACGCAGCTGCACGCCATGGCCGGGCTGGTGGCAGAGGGCGTATCACATCAGGCGATGCGCGAGGTCTATCTAGAGAATTTGCGCTTCGCCGCGCGCAAGCTGGCCGAACAGGGGCGCACGCTGCTGATCGAACCGATCAACACCCGCGACATGCCAGGCTACTTTCTCAACCACCAGGCCGAGGCCCACGCCCTGCTCGCCGAACTCGGCGAACCCAACGTCAAGGTGCAGATGGACTTCTATCACACCCAGATCATGGACGGAGACATCTGGAAGACCTACCAGCGCTACCGCGACGGGGTCGGCCACATTCAGATCGCCGGGGTGCCGGAGCGCCACGAGCCGGACACCGGCGAGGTCAACTATCCCTGGCTGTTCGGCCAGCTGGATGCGGCGGGCTACGCCGGCTGGCTGGGGTGCGAGTATCGGCCGCGGGGGGAGACAGCGGCGGGTCTGGGCTGGCTGGCAGCGTGGCGCTGATTCAGTCGGCGTCAGCGTCCCCGCGCAGGCGGATGCCGTCGGTCTCGATCACGATGCGGCGCTGCTTGTAGAGCCTGCCGATGGCCTGCTTGAAGGCGTTCTTGCTGACGCCGAGGCGGGCCTTGATCGTCTCCGCCGGGCTCTTGTCGCCAAGCGCCAGGAACCCATCGTGGCGGGCCAGTTCGGCGAGGATCTTCTCGCCCACCACGTCGAGCCGCGCCGAGCCCGGCGGCAACAGCGAGAGATCGAGCCGGCCATCCTCGCGCACCCGCTTCACATAGCCCTGGACACTATCGCCCCGGCGCAGCGGGCGGCTCATGTCATCGTGGTAGAGCAGGCCCCAGAAGCGGTGATTGACCACCGCCTTGGCGCCCAGGTCGGTGAGATCGGCGATGATCAGCTGCACCGCATCGCCCGCCGCCAGCCCCTCGGCCTCATCCTGCAGAAAGCGGTCGAGCTTCATGCTCGCCACCGGCCGCATGCGATCGTCGACATAGATCATCACCAGCACGCGCTTGCCTTCGTCGGGACGAAAGCGCTGCTCGCCGAACGGCAGCAGCAGCTCCTTGGGCCGGCCCCAGTTCAGGAAGGCACCGATATCCGTGACCCGCGACACGCGGAGATAGGCGACCTCGCCCACGTTGGCGTGGGGCTCGGCGCTCGGGCCAGCAGCAGGGGGGCGTGAAGACATGGGCAGATTCCTGAAGGGTGCATGGGCGGGCGATCGCGGCCCATCCTAGCGTGCCGACGCACCGGTGCAAGGCCGGGACATGGCGAGATACCACTTTCGTATCAATCGCATCGATAATCGAATTCGTCAGACTTGATTAGCAGACTAACGTAACCCTCTCCATACTGTCGTCAACGGTCGGGGGCAAGGAGACGCCCCCCGAAAACGGCCAGGAGCCGCTTTCGACGTCGCCCAGCGACGACCCGAAAGGGTGACCGCCACGGATGGCGGATCACACAACGATATGATTGGAGGTAACACCATGAAAGCACGTATTCTCGCAGCCGTCGCACTTGCCGTTGCACTGCCGACCGCCGCTCAGGCCAACAGCTTCATCAACGAGCACATCTTCGAGCAGCAGAGCGAGCAGCTCAACACGCAGCAGACCGCTCAATACCAGGCACTGCCGACCGCCTACAGCGTCGATACCGTCAGCGGTGGCCACAGCGCCGCAGCCGATCAATCGCTGCACAACGTCGCCGAAAAGACCCAGCTCTCGACCCAGATCCCGGCCGGCGGCAGCAGCCTGATCGCCCAGGGCCACAGCGCCGCAGCCGCTCAAGGCCTGGCCAACGCCAATCAGACTGGCCAGGACAACGGCAGCGTGAGCTTCTCCACGCTGTAATCGATACGCCAGACGGCTTATCATCGCCAAAACCGCCGGCCCAGTGCCGGCGGTTTTGCGTTCATGGTGCGATGAATCCCTGAGCACATGGCGAATTTACCGCCAGCAAAGCGTGCCTAAGGCTGATCGCCATGCGTCCGTTTGCGATACGGCAAACCTGTTTGCATTTCATGGCTCCCATCGAATGCAAGAGTCCCGCAGCCACTGTCGTCAACCAAGCTCTCTTGGCGCTGACATCCGCGGCAGAATCCCGGATCGCGGTGCCCACCATTGGGGCACTCGCCAGAGATCCCTCGAGTGTGATCCAGGCAAGGTCATACTCTCTTGTCCAGACTTTTTACGAAAATCAACTCCGCTCACTGATTTTTCTTATAAACCCTATGGTTTTGACTACTCTTCTGCCAAATCGCGCCAGGGATTCATGGCCTCGGGTTCGTTATCTGTCATCGTAAAGGGCCCGATATCGCTCTTCGGTAAACACCGGCTCGATGGCACGATACAACGACTCTTAAAAAACACCTGCACTCATTAGGTATTTGTATTTTAACTGCCCCCGGCAGGTCGCTATGATGAGCGCTCATGGTCTGAATACTGCCTGGCTTCGGCTGGGCTTTTTTGTGCCCCTTTCTCCTGCCGTCTCTCTGCCGCATTTGCCCCGCTCTCCTTCGGCTCCAGCGCTCGGTGGGGTAACGCGACAGGCTTGGCATTCGCCAGCAGCCACACGGCGCTGAACGCCCCTTCGCTGGCCATGGCCATGCGCTGCGCGTGGTGCGTCTCACCGGTGTACTCCGTGCGCGGCAGGCAGTCGCGGCGCAGCCATTTGCACACCGCCGAGGGAGAGACCCGGCAAATTCGCGCGCAGCGTGACACCCCGCCCACCCGCTCCACCGCAAATCGAATGGCACTCATGGCACCCTCGCTGAGCGTGTACTTTGGGTACACACATATCAGGCACTGAAAGTACATTCAAGCAGTGAGACTATTGAACCTATGGTTCACACTGGTCATCGAGACGATTTCAGCGCTCGTCTGCTCGAAGCACTCCGTCACGCAGGAAAGGACGGCCATGGGATGGGCGCTCGCCTAGCCCGAGCCGTGCGCGTCACGCCCAAGGCGGCAAGCAAATGGATCCACGGTGAAGCGCGCCCCAGCCATGACAAGAAGATCGCGCTGGCGCGCTGGCTGGGAGTACGCGAAGCCTGGCTGGACTACGGCCAGGGCCGCATGCTGCGCGATGACGCAGAGGCCGAAGCGAACTATGCGCGCCCCCCGCGAGAGGCCCTGGAGGTCGCGGAGCCATCGCCGGCCCGGCCGTTAGCGAGCGTCGAGCACACGCTGTCGCTCATCGAAGAGGCCGTGCTCGCCGGCGAACTGGAAGAGTCTGACCTACTGCTGCTGGAGCAACTGGTACAGCGCTTGCGGCGGACCAGTCATCCCCCCGCGGGCCAGCATGACGACGCCGACGCCTGAGCCACGCCACTTTATGGCTCTATCCCTATCGTAACCCTTCCTCGACAGCTCCGCTTTCCGACAACGCGGCTTTCTAGCAGCACGGCTTTCAAGCAGAGCGGCTTTGGCGACAACGCCGATAAAAGAGATTGAACTTACAGTCCTTTTATTATGTACTATAAGTACATTATTGGTAATTGTCTACGACCCGCCACCGCGCAGTCTGGCTCGGATGTTGATCACGAGGACGCCATGAACCGTTTTCGCTACAAAGACACGCTGGTGCTCGATGATGACTGGCTGCGGTTCGAAGTACCGATGCCGCCGCAGCGCTTTCGCTATACCGGCCGGCAGATCGCCACGATCTACGATAGCCATATCTGTCAGGCCGGCATTCCCGATATCGATACCGTCTACTGCGCGCACATTCAGCACGCCCCGAACATCGATAGCTATCAGCCGGCGCTCTACGTGCCGAGCCAGCACCACGCCATCGTCGTCATCGACCACCGCTTCGCGCTGGCGCGTCACGCCAAGGCGTGGATCGCAGATCGCGTGCGTGAGCTCATCATCGCCCGCCGCCAACCCTGGCCCGGCAGTCACCGTTCCCCCCTGCTCTCGAACCCCGCCTAGGCCCCGGCTCTCGCTTCCTGGCGACACTGGCATCGAGCGATCATCGATGATGTAGTGGCTGGCCAACAGGGAGGAACCCATGAAGACGATCGGTGTACTCGGTGGCATGAGCTGGGAATCGACCCAGAGCTACTATCGCCTGCTCAATGAAGGCGTGCGTCAGCGCCTGGGCGGGCACCACTCGGCCAGGATCGCGCTGGTGAGCGTCGACTTTGCCGAGATCGAAGCCCTACAGCGCAGTGGCCAATGGGACGAGGCCGGCCAACAGCTCGCGAAGGCGGCAGGCCAGGTGGAAGCCGCCGGTGCCGAGTGCCTGCTGCTGGCCACCAACACCATGCACAAGGTCGCCCCGGCCATCGACTCGGCGCTGGGCATTCCGCTGCTGCATATTGCCGATGCCACCGGCGAACGCCTGGCGGCAGACGGCATCGACCAGGTAGGGCTGCTGGGCACACGCTTCACCATGGAGCAGCCCTTCTATCGTGAACGCCTCACCGAGCGCTACGGCATTCACTGCCTGATCCCCGAAGAGGACGAGCGCGAGGCGGTCCACCGCATCATCTTCGAAGAGCTGGTTCAGGGCGTGATCAGCGAGGCGTCCCGCGAGCACTATCGCGACATCGTCGCCAACCTGCACGCCCGCGGCGCCCGCGCGATCATCCTAGGCTGTACCGAAATCGCCCTGCTGCTGAGCCCGCAGGACAGCGCACTGCCGCTCTACGACACCACCGCACTGCATGTGGAGATGGGGCTCGCCTTCGCGCTCGACGGCCGCTGAAAGACGACCGTTGAGAACGCCCGCCTGCCAAGGCAGGCGGTCAGGGGCCGTGGGCCCGCGAGAGCGACTCGATGATCTGGCAATCGGCGATCTTGTCGCCGTGACAGCAACGCTCGAGCCGGTCGAGTTCCTGCTCCAGCTGGCGAAGGTGCTTCAATCTCTCCCTGACCCGCGCCAGCTGTACATGAATGATCTCATCGACCCGATCGCACGGGGCCTCGTCGTCGTCGGCGAGCCCCAGCAGCGCTTTGACATCCTCCAGACTCAACCCCAACTGACGAGCGTGCTTGATGAAGATCAGGCGATCCCGCTCGCGCGCCGTATACAGGCGATAACCGCCCGCCGTCCGGGTGGCCGGCGACATCAGCCCCGCCCGCTCGTAATAGCGGATGGTCACCGCCTTGGTCTCTGTCGATTTGGCGAGCTGACCGATCGTGAGTCGCGACTCCATGACGCTTGACCCTATAGCCACTAGAACCTTCATGCTAGCAGCCGGTCATTCGAGGAGGTATCGGCATGGACTCCTGCTGCGAGAGCAAGGCTGGCGAGCTGGCACGGTTACGTGGCGCACAGGCCAGGGTGCTGTACGGGGTACTCGGCATCAACGGCGCGATGTTCGTGATCGAGTTCGTGGCGGGTTGGCTGGTCGGCTCGACCGCCCTGCTGGCGGATTCACTCGACATGTTCGGGGATGCCACCGTCTACGTGCTGACCCTTTACGCGCTCAACCGCAGCGAGAAGACGCGAGCCGGCGCGGCGCTGATCAAGAGCCTGTTCATGTTTGTCTTTGGCCTGGCGGTCATCGCCGAGGCCATCCACAAGAGCATCACCGGTAGCGTGCCCGACGTCGGCGCCATGGGTGCCATCGGGGCGCTGGCACTGGCGGCCAACACGGCCTGCTTCCTCATGCTGCTGCGCTACCGTTCGGCGGATCTCAATATGCGCTCGACCTGGCTCTGCTCGCGCAACGATCTCATCGCCAATAGCAGCGTGGTGCTGGCAGCGGTCGCGGTCAGTGTCACCGGCACGCTCTGGCCCGATGTGATCGTGGGGCTGGCCATCGCCGCGCTGTTTCTACACTCGGCCTGGCGGATCGGACACGAGGCGCTAGCCGCGTGGCGGGAGGCTGGGGCAGCCCGCGAAGAGACACCTCGGCCTGCCGGCAACGCCGAAGCCAGTAGCTGCTGCGGCGCGAAATCCTGTTGCGGTGATTGAGACGACTGGCGTCACGGCAGGAACAAGCCGCCCCCACAAACGAAAACCGCCACCCGGCGTGAGCACGGGTGGCGGTCTTTGTAACAATATGGCGCGCCCTAAAGGATTCGAACCTTTGACCTTTGCCTCCGGAGGGCAACGCTCTATCCAGCTGAGCTAAGGGCGCGTAGTGCAGGTTGTCACAAGCGGTGGTTCAACAAGCGCTTGGCCGTTCTGCGAACGGTGATTCGCCCGTTTGCGGCGCGGCCATCCTACCTGCTCGCCTGCAGGGTGTCCAGCCTCGGGCTGGCGCTGTCGTCATGATGGGCTAAGCTCAGCGGGCCCAAGGCTACGCAAATCTAAAATATTGTTACAATAGAAAACACTAATTGAACTTAGACGCGTTTTCTGCCGATATAGCTACTGGACACGCAAGCAAAGAATGAAGAAGAGCGCCGTCAAACCGGTGCCACCATCCGCCCAGCCAGGCGTGCAGGCAGCGGAACCACTATCCAAGGACACCCAAGCCATGTCATTCCTCAAGCGCAGCGTCAAACTCAGGCTCGGCACGAGTCTAGGCCTGTGTATCGCCATGCTGATCGCCACCGGCCTGATCGGGCTCTACGGCGCCAGCCAGGAGCGTGATCACGTCGAACGGACTTACACCAACAACCTGCTGCCCATCACCACACTGGCCCAGGTCCGTGCGGGTATTCTGCTCAACCGGGGGCTGATCGGCGAAGCGCTGACCTCGGGCCAGGACGCCGATCTGACCGAGATCAGACAGGAGATCGACGAGAACCGCCAGAGCGTCAAGGAAAACTGGGCCCGCTATGACAAGAACAGCGTCAAGAATGGTGCCGAAGCGGCAGCCGCCAAGGCGTTTCCCGAGCGCCTCGCCACCCTGGAGTCTCAACTCAATGGCATCATGAGCGACCTCAACGCCGGCAACCTCGCCAGCGCCACGGCGGCCATGAATGGCCCCGTGAAGCAGAGCTATGATGACACGCTGGAGAGTCTGCAGCAGGCGATCCAGGCCAATATCTCCCAGGCCGACACCGGCTTCGCCTCGGCTGAGAAGAGCTTCAGCGACCTGCGCATGCTGATCATCGGCAGCATCGTGCTGGCCACGCTGCTGGCCGTCTTGCTCACGCTGTGGCTGGTGCGCGGTGTCATGACCCCGCTGAGCAAGGCGCGGGAACTGGCCACGGCACTCGCCGAAGGGCGTCTGGATACCCATATCAATGTTACCTGCCAGGATGAGTTCGGCGACATGCTGCGCGATCTCACCTCGATGCAGGAACGTCTGACCCAGGTCGTCACCGCCGTACGCCATAACGCTGAATCCGTGCAGCAGGCGGCCGACGAGATTGCCCAGGGCACCGACGACCTCAACCGTCGTACCCAGGAGCAGGCCGCGAGTCTCGAGCAGACTGCCGCATCGATGGATGAGATCACCGCTACCGTGCGCCACAACGCCGACAACTCCTCCCAGGCCGATACACTGGTCGACGAAGTCAGCCTGCGTGCCCAGCAGGGCGGCGTGGTGGCCAAGCAGGCGATGCAGGCCATGGCGGAGATCAACGATTCGAGCCAGCGCATCTCCAGTATCGTCGGACTGATCGACAACATCGCCTTCCAGACCAACCTGCTGGCGCTCAACGCCTCGGTGGAAGCGGCACGTGCCGGCGAGCAGGGTCGTGGCTTCGCGGTCGTCGCCGGCGAAGTTCGCACCCTGGCCGGGCGCAGTGCCGATGCCGCCAAGGAGATCAAGGAGCTGGTGAAGGAGAGCGTAGAGAAGGTCGGCTCGGGCACACGCCTGGTGGATGACGCCGGCAACGCGCTCAACGAGATCGTCGAGGGGGTCAAGCGGGTCAACGACCTGATGGGCGAGATCGCCGTGGCCAGCCGCGAGCAGTCCCAGGGTATCGATCAGGTCAACCAGGCGGTATCGCAGATGGACACCGCGACACAGCAGAACGCCGGGCTGGTCGATCAATCGAGCACCTCCAGCCGTCAGCTGCTGGCACATGCCCGGTCGCTGTCCGAAGAGATGGCTTTCTTCAAGGTGAAAGAAGACCACGCCGCGTCGGCCAAGCGCCGCCCGCAGCCGTCGGTGAACGCGCCCCAGGCTCGGCTGGCGAACGCCAAGCCCAGCCAACCCAAGGCTACCGCCAAGCAGCAGGAAGAGGAGTGGACGACCTTCTGAGGCCGCCAGACCGCCGGCTCGACGCGAGCCGGCGGTAACCCATGGTTCCACCGTTCGATCGTAACCTTTGAAGGCCTGGCGTATCCGCCAGGCTTTTTTTCGTGCGAGGCCGGCTTTCCTGTGGATGCGGTTGGCGGAGGCGACTCACGGCCCGGCCATGGCTCAGCGCAGAACGGCCTGCCAGGCCTGGGCCAGATCAGCCTGCAGATCTTCGACGGCTTCCAGACCGACATGCAGCCGCAGGCAGGGCCCGCGGCTAGACCAGTCGGTAGAGAGGCTGCGCGCAGCGGCCACATTGCATGGCAACGCCAGGCTTTCGTAGCCCCCCCAGGATGAGCCGATGCCAAACAGGTGGAGGCTATCCACCAGGGTATCCACCTGAGCGTCACTCACCTCGCGCTCGAACTCGAGGGTGAGCAGGCCATTGCTGCCCCGAAAATCGCGCTGCCACCAGGCATGCCCCGGGTGCTCGGGGCGGCACGGCTGGTGTACCCGGGCGACCCGCGGCTGCTCGCAGAGCCAGCCGCCGAGCGCCTCGGCATGGCGGCCGTGGGCGTCCATGCGGCAAGCCAGCGTGCGAAGACCGCGTAGCGCCAGATAGGCGTCGTCGCTGCTCAGTGACTGACCCAGCGTGACCGCCATCTCACGCAGCCGCCGGCCGGTCTCGCCATTTGCGCTGACGCTGCCCATCATCACGTCGGAGTGGCCGACCACGTATTTGGTGCCCGCCATCAGCGACACCGTGGCCCCCAGCGACAGCGGCTGCATCAGCACACCGCTGGCCCAGGTGTTGTCCACCACCAGCGGTATCTCTCGGGCGCTCGTCAGCGCGGCCAGGGCGGGCAGGTCCTGCATTTCGTAGACCAGCGAGCCCGGTACCTCGGTGTAGACGAGACAGGTGTCGTCGGTCAGGAGCGACTGCAGATGCGCGACGCTGCCGTCGAAGTAGTCGACGCGTACGCCCCAGGGCCGCAACCACCCATCGACGATGCGTCGCAGCGGCTGGTAGACGCTATCGGCGACGATGATCTGAGCGCCGGGCCGGGCCAGGGTCATCAGCACCAGGTTGATCGCGGCCACACCGGAGGGCGTCAGCAGCGTCTGTTCGGCGCCCTCGAGGCGCGAGACGGCATCCTCCAGCGCGTAGGTGGTCGGGGTGCCGCGCCGGCCGTAGCTGAACGGACGCTCGCCCTGTTCGCGACGACGCTTGGTGTCGCGCATCTGGGCGAGCGAGTCGAAGGTGACGGTGCTGGTACGCACCACCGGGGGATTGACGGAGGCCGGCCCCGATTGGGGCCGGCCGATATGAAGCAGATCGGTTTCCAGCTGCATGCATGGCTCCCTGCCGGCACTCCGAGGCTCGGGCCGGCGGCGTTAGACAAGTGTCGTTGTTGGCTGTCCGCGCTCGCCGAATCGCCCCTCGGCGAGCGCCCGGGAGGATCAGATCGCGAAGGTGGCGCGCTCTTCAGCGTCGAGCTGTGCCAGCAAGCCGGTCTCCCACGCCAGATAGCGACGTGACGCTTCCAGATTGCCGTCGTGACGGTCGTGGACGAAGAACAGGTAGTCGATACACTCGGCATCGGCAGGGCTCTCCGGGGTCGAGACCAGGTCGATACCCTGGCTACGCCAGGTGTCGAGCGCCAGCGGCAGCCACTTCACGCGGTGAAACCCGCGCATCTTCAGGTCCGGCAGCAAGCAGGCCACGGCGCCGGCATCACCTACCAGCACGGTGTGTGCACCGGGGTCGAGATCGGCGAGCTGGGTCTCCAGCAGCGCACGATTGACCCAGCGGGCACCGCGAAGATGCGCCTGGCGATAGGCCATGCCGGGCTGCAGATCGAGCAGTTGGGCGCTATCGAGGGCCGCTGCCACCTCGAGCGTCGGCACGTCGGGGGTCACTTCCGCCACCCCGCGCCCCTCCGCCACCGCGATCTCGCCCCAGCCGCGGCGACCGCCCTCCAGCCACGCCACCTCGTGCCCCATCAGCGCCAGCCATGCCGCCACCATGGGGGCACGGCAGGCATCGTCATCGAGCAACACGATCCGCGCCCGGTAGACACCGACCCAGTGATCGGTGGCCTGGATCAGCTGCCCACCCGGCGCGTGAACCGCCTCGGGATGGCCGTCGTCGTGGTACTCCTCGGCGGTACGCACATCGAACAGATAGGTGGTGCGGGTCTCGTCGGCGAGCCAGTCATTGAGGCAAGCGGTGTCGATCGCCCGCGCCCCGTGCGCCGTTGCCGTGGTCTGCGCGGCCTGCGCCCAGCGCTCATCGACCGGCGCCCGCGCCGGGTAGCGGCGTTGGCTGCCGTACTCGAGTTCGAGCCCCGCCAGCCGCCAGCCCTGGGTCCCGTTCTCCAGGGCGTAGACCGGATTGTCGACCCCCAGCCAGCGCAGCGTCTGGGCGCCGACGATACTGCGCGTGCGGCCGGCGCAGTTGATCACCACCGGCGTCTCGCGATCGCCATCGAGCAGCGCCGGCAGCCGCCGGGCCAGCTCGCCATTGGGGCAGCACACGCTGCCGGGGATGTTCATCTTGTGGTACTCGGTCAGCGGGCGACCATCGAAGATGTGCAGCGGCTCGTGCCGCGCCTGCTTCGCGGCCAGCGTCTCGGCATCGATGACGGGCGTGTGGAAGCGCTCATGGGCCAGTTCGCCGAACGTCTTGCTGACCACATTGACCCCGGCGAAGCAGCCGAATCCGGCCTCGGTCCAGCCCTCGATGCCCCCCGCCAGCACGGCCACATCGCGATACCCCAAGGCGCTCAGGCGCTGCTGCGCATGGCGGGCTCGACCTTCGTCGGCGCGATCCATCACCACGATCGGCGCCGCCAGCCTGGGCACCAACCGGGTGATACCCGCCTCCAGCCGGCTGAGCGGCAGATTGACGACGTGAAACGGATGCGACATGCCGTACTCGCCGAACTCGCGCACGTCCAGAAACGCCAGCTCCGCACCCGCCGTGCCGAGTCGTGCCTTGAGTGCGGCAGGGGAAATCGTCGACATCAACGCGCTCCCGTCGAGCGCGTCTGCACGCCGATGTCCATCAGCCGACGGGTGCCGGCCTCGACATCGAAGGTGGTACGTTCGGTGAGCGTTTCCAGCGCGCGACCATAGAGGTGCAGGTGGCGAATCGGCTGCTCGCCCTCGATGAGCACCGAGTGGATATCGTTGGGCATCAGGGCCACGCCGCTACCGGCACCGATGCGCACCTCACGATCCACCTCGATTTCGGCCCTGCCTTCGACACTGCCGTCGTCGAGCCGCCGATAGAGCGTGTTCAGCTCCTCCCCCTCGACCCCGGCAATGCAGGCCCAGGTCGTGTGATCGTGGGGCGGAATCCGCTTACCCGGGCGCATCACGTTGAGATACAGGGCAAAAGTCTGCTCGGGGGTCTGATCGATCAGATAGCGCGCCTGGCGTTCGTCGGCCCCCGGCGGCGGGAACTCCGCCTCGTTCCAGAGTTCGCGCTGGGCGGCCAGCCCCTCGAGGGCCTTCAGCACCTCCGCCAGCGCATCACGGTTGACGCCCTGGCGTTCGATGATGTCACGCACGTGATGCAGCGTGGATTCGACGGTCTGTTGACGAATTTCAGCAGTGGGAGCCATGGCACGGTTTCCTCGGTAATGACAAACGATGAGCGCGTCGCAGGCGGCGCGTCCCGGTAGGAGAACCCCAAACTACTGCATTAAAGTTCTCCGATATATTAAGCTTTCAGGCCACAAACATAACGAGGTCTTAACAATATGCGGCATCTGGATCTCTCTCTGCTGCGCACCTTCGTGGCGATCTGCGACGAGTCGAGCTTCGCCCGGGCCGCGCTCAAGGTGCACAAGTCGCAGCCGGCGATCAGCCAGCAGATGCGACGTCTGGAGGAGGAGCTGCAGGTGTCGCTGTTCTTCAAGCAGGGGCGCCAGAAGCAGCTGACGCCGGCGGGTATCCGTCTGGCCGAATACGCCCGGCGGCTGCTGGCCCTGCACGACGAACTCTGGTCGACGCTGCACGATCAGGAGTTGAGCGGTCCGGTGCGCATCGGGGCGCCTGCCGATATCGCCGATACCGTACTCCCCGGCATCCTGCAGCGCTTTGCGCGTGCCAATCCGCGCCTGTCGATGGCGATCCATGTCGGCCGCAGCCCCGATCTGATGGACATGCTGTTCGCCGGCGAACTGGACCTGACCATCTCCACACGTCAGGCCGAAGACCGCGAGCATCTGCTTCTGCGCAGCTCACCGGTGGTGTGGCTCGCCGCCAGCGACTACCAGCTCGACGAGGGCGCACCGCTGCCGCTGGTGCTGGCCGACGAGCCGAGCATTTTCCGCCGCGTCGCGCTGGAGGCGCTCCAGCGCGCCGGCTGCGCCTACAAGGAGAGCTACGTCGCCCCCAACCTGGCCGGCATCAAGGCCGGGGTACGCGCGGGGCTCGGTATTACCGCCCGCAGCGTCGAGATGGTCACGCCGGAGTTTCGCGTACTGGGCGAGCGTCAGGGCCTGCCGCCGCTGCCGGACATGAACTTCTACCTCTACCTGCGCGACGACAATCCGAGCGAGGCGGCCACCAAGCTCTATCAGTTGATCGCCAGTCAGATCGGCGGGCGGGCGTGACTCCGGCGTCTCACAAAGACGGTGCCTCACAAAGACAGTGCCTCACGAAGCCAGCGCCTGTTGCCGCCGACGGAAGTAGCGTCGCCCCAGCGGCCAGAGCAGAAACAGCAGCGTGAACAGCAGCATGCCGGCGCTCAGCGGCTGCGTGACGAAGTAGGTGAACGAACCGTTCGACAGCGCCATGCTCTGGAAGAATGCGCGCTCGATCACCGGCGCCAGCACCAGCGCCAGGATGAATGGCGACAGCGGCACCTGCAGGCGATTGAACACGAAGCCGATGCCGCCGAAACAGACCGCTACCACAACCCCGAATACGCTGTTGCCGATGGCGTAGGCCCCCGTGAGGCATAGACAGGCGATCGATGCCGCCAGCAGCGGCTGGGGGATGGCCCGAATCAGATTCGGCACCAGCCGGGCCAGGAGCAGCCCCAGCGGGAACATCATCAGGTTGGCGATCACGAAGCAGATCACGATCAGATAGGCGACGTCGGGGCTGGCCTCGAATAGCCCGGGCCCGGGACGCAGCCCCTGGATCAAGAGCGCCCCCAGGAACAGCGCCGAGGTGGAGTTGCCCGGTATGCCCAGCGACAGCAGCGGCACCATCGAGCTGGCGACCACCGAGTTGTTGGCGGCTTCCGGGGCGGCCACGCCCTCCGGCAGGCCCTGGCCGCAGCGCTCGCCGAAGCGCCGTCTCACCCGCTCGTAGGCCAGGTAGATCGCGACCAGCATGCCGGCTCCCGGCAGAATACCGATCAGATTGCCCAGCGCGGAAGCGCTCAGCCAGGTCGGGAGCAGCCGCTTGATCATCGACGCCGACAGCAGCATGTCACCGAAGCGGATCGGCGTGCGGTCGATGCGATCGCCCGCCGCCGTCTCGGCGCGGGTGGAGAGCATCTCGAACACCACGCTCAGCCCGAACAGGCCGATCAGGATCGGCGTCAGCGGCAGCCCTTCGAAGAGCCAGAAGCTGCCGAAGGTGAACCGCGGGAAGCCCGCCTCGGGACTCATCCCGATCATCGCCACCAGCAGCCCGAGTAGACACGCAAAGGCGCTCTTCATGGCATTGCCGGCGCCCATGCCGACCACCGTCGATAGCCCCAGCACACTCAGCGAGAAGTACTCCGCAGGGCCGAACTTGAGCGCGTACTGAGCCAGCAGCGGGGCGAAGAACACCAGCACCAGCGCCGACAACGTACCGGCGAAGGTCGAGCTGTAGGTGGCGATCCCCAGTGCCATGCCGGCCTTGCCCTGCTTGACCATGGCATGACCATCGATGGCGGTGAGCACCGAGGAGGCGGTGCCGGGGATCTTGAGCAGAATGGCCGGGAACGAGCCGCCGAAGCAGGCCGAGCAGTAGACCCCCACCAGCAGGGGGAAGGCGATGTCCGGCGGCATGGCGAAGGTCACCGGCACCAGTACCGCCAGGGTGATGGTGTCGTTGAGCCCGGGAATGGAGCCGACCACCAGCCCCAGCGCCACGCCCGCACACAGACTCAACAGCGGCCACAGGCTGAACGCATGCAGCCCCGCGGCCCACAACGCAGAGTAATCCATCGAATGCTCCTCGGAGGGGTCAGGCGAACAGCGGGCCGAAGATCGGGCCCGGCAGGGCGACGCCCAGCAGGCCGCCGAACACCGCGCCGATCAGCGCCACCAGGGCCAGCGCCATGACCAGCAGGCGTCCGCCCAGCGGATAGCCCATGATCCAGGCACAGCCGACGAACAGGACCCACAGGCCGATATCCGCGCCGACCCACTCGATCAGCGCGACCGCCGCGATCACCAGGACCAGGGTCATCACCAGCCTGGCGCCACGCACCGCCTCGAAGTCGGCACGCTTGCCGGGGAAGCACCCCAGCGCGACGGCGCAGGCCAGCAGCAGATAACCGATGATCTCGGGCAGTGCCGCCGCCGACTCGGGGTAGCCTCGGCTGACGATCAGTACAGCGACCGCCAGACCGCCACAGAGGAGCGCCAGCGCGAGGTCGAAGCCCCGCGCCGGCGCCGAGATTCCCAGATGACGACTCACGACTGGCTTTCCAGCAGCGGAATCACCTGCTCCATCTGGGTGGCGGTCTTGTCGAGATACTGACGGAAGGCAGCGTCGTCACGGTAATCGACCTTGTAGCCGGCTGCGGCCATCCGCTCGATGAACTCGGGAGAGGTCAGCACCTTCTGCAGACGCGAAGCGAGCTCGGCTTCGACTTCGTCGGGCAGGCCGGCCGGTGCGCCGATGCCACGGAAGGTGCCCCACTGCACGTCGTCGCCGGTCACTTCCTGATAGGTCGGCACGTCCGGTGCCAGATCACTGCGGGCCTGGTCCATCACCGCCAGAATACGGATGTTGCCATCCTTGGCCGGCCCCACCGCCTCGCCCAGCGACATGAAGCCCGCCTGCACGTGGCCACCCATGAGCTGCTGCAGCTGCATGGCAGCGCTGGCATTGTGGACATAGCGGAAATCGAGCCCCTGCTGCTGGGCCAGCGCGAGGGCGGCGATATGGTGGGAGGTGGAGTTGCCGGGGGTGGCGATGCTGACGCTGCCATGGGAAGCCGCCGCCAGGAACGCCTCGAGATCGGGAAGGTCACCCTTGGCCGAGGTGACGATGACCTCCGGATCGAGGTTGTAGAGCGCCAGCGGCGTGAAGCTGTCGAGGTCGTAGCTGACGTCTTTCATCAGCGAGTTGTTGATCACCGACGAGGTCATCGCCAGCAGCGTATAGCCATCGGCCGGCGCGGAGCTCACGTAGGTCTGACCGACGACCGCCCCGCCACCCGGCATGTTCTTGACGATGAATTTCTTGCCGTCGAAGGCTTCCGGCGCCGCTTCGGCGATCATGCGACCGGTGATATCCACCGCTCCGCCGGAGGCGAAAGGCACGACGTAATCGATGTTCTTGTTGGGATAGTCAGCCGCCTGAGCCAGTGAGGCGGAGGCCAGCATGACCAGGGCGACGGAAAACGACGAGCGGAGGCGAATCATGGGAGGTCCTTGGTTGTGTTATGTATGGGACCCCCTCACGCTATCGCCGAACAGTTACGCCATCAATTAAACAAATCCGATTAATTTATAAGCATCCTTTAACTTTGACAGCCCCTATCGGCCTCCCGGCAGCCATTTCCTCTACCCCAGCAGCGACCTCAGCCCGGCGATGGCGCTCTGGCCACGCTCCTGCTTGCGCTCCGGGTTCTCCTTGTCGGCGCGTCCTTCCCACTCCAGATCGTCCGCCGGCAGTTCGTCGAGGAAGCGGCTCGGGGTGCAGTCGAGCAGTTCACCGTAAGCCTTGCGCTGGCGCGCCAGGGTCAGCGTCAGCGTGCGCCGGGCGCGGGTGATGCCGACATAGGCCAGGCGGCGCTCCTCTTCGATGGTGCCGGCCTCGATCGCGTTGCGGTGCGGCAGCAGCTCCTCCTCCAGGCCCATCAGATAGACATGGGGAAACTCGAGCCCCTTGGAGGCATGCATGGTGAGCAGTTGCACGCGGTCGGAGTCATCCTCCTCGGCCTGCTGCTCGAGGATGTCGCGCAGCACCAGGCGCGAGATCGCCGCCTGCACGTCGTCGGTCTCCTCGCTGGCCTCGCCCTCGTCGTCGTCGCGGTGCATCGACTTCTCGAGCTGGTCGATCAGCGTCCAGACGTTGGCCATGCGGCGCTCGGCGATGGTCGGCGCGCTGGCATTCTGGTAAAGCCAGGCTTCGTAATCCATGTCGCGGATCATCTCGCGGATCGCGGCGATGGCGTCGCCCTGGTCCATGCGCTTGCGCACACCGTCGATGAAATGCGCAAAGCGGCCGAGACGCTCTACCGCACGGGTCGGCAGCACCTGCTCCAGCCCCAGCTCACCACAGGCGGCGAACATCGAGCGCTGGCGTTCGCTCGCCTGACGTTCAATGACATAGTTGGCGAGCTTCTCCAGCGTGCCGGGGCCGATCTCCCGGCGCGGCACGTTGACGATGCGCAGGAAGGCGTTGTCGTCATCCGGATTGATCAGCAGGCGCAGATAGGCCATGGCGTCCTTGATCTCGTTGCGCGAGAAGAACGAGGTGCCACCGGAGAGCTTGTAGGGAATCTGGTGGTGCTGCAGCTTGAGCTCCAGCAGCCGAGCCTGGAAGTTGCCACGGTAGAGCACGGCGAAGTCGCGCCATTCGGCACGCTCCTTGATCCGCCGGGTGAGGATCTCGCCGGCCACGCGCTCGGCCTCAGCCTCCTCGTGACGGTTGACGATCACGCGGATCGCATCGCCCTGGCCCATGTCCGACCACAGGGTCTTGTCATAGACGTGGGGGTTGTTGGCGATCAGAGTATTGGCGGCGCGCAGGATGGTCGCGGTGGAGCGGTAGTTCTGCTCCAGCTTGATCACGTTCAGGCGTGGGAAATCCTCGCCCAGGGTGACCAGGTTCTCCGGGCGTGCGCCGCGCCAGGCATAGATCGACTGGTCGTCGTCGCCGACCACGGTGAAGGTGGCGCGTTCGTCCATCAGCATCTTCACCAGCTGGTACTGGCTGACGTTGGTGTCCTGGTACTCGTCCACCAGCATGTAGTGGATACGCTTGCGCCAGCGCGCCAGGGCTTCGGGGTCGCTCGACAGCAGCACCACCGGCAGCATGATCAGGTCGTCGAAGTCGACCGCGTTATAGGCCTTGAGATGGCGGTTGTAGGCCTCGTAGATGCGCGCGGCGTACTGCTCGTCCTCGTCCGCGGCGTGGGAGATCGCGTGCCCCGGCAGCACCAGGTCGTTCTTCCACTGGGAGATCTGGCTCTGCACCGCGCCGATCTGCTCGGCGTCGGTGTCGGCCTCCTTCTGCATCAGGTCGCGCAGCAGCGCCTTGGCATCTTCCGGGTCGAACAGCGAGAAGCCCGGGCGGAAGCCCAGCGCCTTGAGCTCGCGGCGGATGATGTTGAGCCCCAGGTTGTGGAAGGTGGAGACGGTCAGCCCGTGGCCCTCACGCCCCTTGAGCATCTGCCCCACGCGCTCCTTCATCTCGCGCGCCGCCTTGTTGGTGAAGGTGACCGCGGCGATCTTGCGCGCACTCATCCCGCACTCCTGGACCAGATAAGCGATCTTGGTGGTGATCACGCTAGTCTTGCCCGAGCCGGCCCCGGCCAGGACCAGACAGGGACCATCGATATAGCGCACCGCTTCCTGCTGGCGCGGGTTGAGCTTGGCAAGGCGTTGGCGGATATCGGACATGGGGGCAGAATCGCAGAGGTAGGAACGGTGAGATCAGAACGCTGACATGAGAACGATAGACAGGGAATGATACACCCCATGCAGATCAAAAGAGACGACCTGAGCGGGCCGGAGATCGCCGCGCTACTCGAAGCCCACCTGGCGGACTTCGCCCCCCACTCCCCGCCGGAGAGCCGGCATGCGCTGGATCTCTCGGCCCTGCGCCACCCGGACATATTCTTCTATAGCGTGTGGGAGGCAGGGGAACTGCTCGGCTGCGGGGCCTTCAAGCGCCTCGACGCGACACACGCCGAACTCAAGTCGATGCGCACCGACGCGCAGCACCTACGCCGCGGCGTGGCTCGCGCGCTACTCACCCATCTGATCGACGAAGCGCGGGCGGCGGGGTTCGAGCGCCTGAGTCTGGAGACCGGCTCGGCGGCGCACTTCGACCCGGCGCACAGGCTCTATGCGGCATTCGGCTTCGAGACCTGCGGGCCCTTCGGCGATTACGTCGAAGACCCCTACAGCGTGTTCATGACCCGGCGGCTGTAAACCCGATGCCCCAGGCCGCGCTCACACATCCACCGCCCCGGCGAAGTCGAGCTGGCGCCACGCCTCGAAGACGATGATGGCGCAGGCGTTGGAGAGGTTCAGGCTGCGGCTGTCGGCCAGCATGGGAATGCGCAGACGCTGCGCCGGCGGCAGGGCATCCAGCATCTCCTGGGGCAGGCCGCGGGTCTCGGGACCGAAGACCAGCGCATCGCCCTCGCGATAGTGGATATGGTTGTAGCCGTGGCGGCCGCGGGTCGAGACCGCGAAGACCCGCTCCGGGCCGACGGTTTCGAGAAACGCCGCCCAGTTGGCATGAACCTGGACCCGCGCCCACTCGTGATAGTCGAGGCCGGCGCGACGCAGCCGCTTGTCCTCCAGCTCGAAGGCCATCGGCTCGATCAGGTGCAGCCGAAAGCCGGTATTGGCACAGAGCCGGATGATGTTGCCGGTATTGGGCGGAATCTCGGGTTCGAACAGCACGATATCGAGCATGGCGACAGCCTCGCGGTGATGACGGGCATCAGCGCATGATACGCCATCGGCGCCCACATGGGGCG
Organism: Salinicola sp. RZ23; assembly: GCF_003206675.1. Classification (NCBI taxonomy): domain Bacteria; kingdom Pseudomonadati; phylum Pseudomonadota; class Gammaproteobacteria; order Oceanospirillales; family Halomonadaceae; genus Salinicola; species Salinicola sp. RZ23. The sequence goes on along the minus strand of NZ_PZJK01000001.1, from coordinate 406,240 downwards.
CCGATGGCAGGGCCAGTTACCGTGACCGGTTAAACAGGCTGGGTATCGCCGAGCTGATGGCAGATACGCGGCATCAGAAGCCGACGCTGACGCCCAGCACCGGCCCGCTGTCCAGCGTGTGCCCGTTGTCGTTGTCGAAGTCGGTGCGCAGGTAGCGGTAACCACCGTAGACGTAGGTGTGCGAGATGATGTTCACCCGCGCCTGGGCGCCGTACTCGTAGCTCTTGTCGATATCGCCGTGGGCCAGCCCCTTCGGCGTGTAGAAGCCGTAGGCGCCCACCGAGGTGAGCGGAATCGGGGTGTCGACGAAGGCCGAACCACCCAGACCCAGGCCGCCACCATTGCCGTAGTGGGTGTCCTGGTACTGATAGCGCCCGCCGACCGAGAGATCGATCCCCGGCAGCCACGGCGAGAACATCAGCGAGCCGGAGTACGCCTTGGCGTTATGGCCGCTGTCGTCGGTATTGAGATAGCCCACCCCGGCACGCAGGCTGGGCAGAATGGTCTGGCTGGCTTCGACCCCGAAGGAGTCCTTGCCGCCGTTGGCGGATACGCTCAGCGCCATCGCCTGCTGACTGGCGAAAACGAAGGTGGCGGTGGCGAGGGCGAAGCCCAAAGGTTTGAAATGGCTGCGCTTGATCATGTCACGTCTCCAGAAAGTCGCGCCGAAACGCGTTGGCCTTGCGGCTTAAGCGTGACATAATCCGGCAAATTATCAAACGGTGTTTTTAAACCGATTGTAATTCCCCGGTGCCCGACCCGAGCCGCCGGGGGAGCGGCCGCCTCGCCGGACTCAGCGCGTTTGGGTCACGCCGTAGCGGTCGCGGTAGGCGCGAATCGCCTCGGCGTGGTGGGCGAAGTCATCCCGCTCGCCCGCGCCGGGTTCGCGCGCTTCGAGATAGGCGAGCATCTGGTCGAGATTGACGATACTGATCACCGGCATGGCGTAGGCCGCCTCGACCTCCTGGATGGCGCTGTGCGGCTTGAGGCCGTCGCCATCCTGGCCGCGCTCCTGGCGGTCCAGCGCGATCACCACGCCGGCGGCACGCGCACCGGCGGCCTCGATCAGCTGCATGACTTCGCGGATGGCGGTGCCGGCGGTGATGACATCGTCGACGATCAGCACCCGGCCGCGCAGTTCGGCGCCGACGATGTTGCCGCCCTCGCCATGGTCCTTGGCTTCCTTACGGTTGAAAGCAAAGGGAATATCGCGGTCGTGATGGTCGGCCAGGGCAATGGCTGCGCTCGCCGCCAGCGAGATACCCTTGTAAGCTGGACCAAACAGTACATCTGTCTCGATCCCGCTGTCGGCGATTGCGCTGGCGTAGAAACGCCCCAGCCTGGCCAGGGCGCGGCCGGAACGGAACAGGCCGGCATTGAAGAAATAGGGACTGACCCGACCGGATTTGAGCGTGAACTCACCGAACCGCAGCGCCCCTTCGGCGATGGCAAATTCGATGAACTCTCGTTGATATGGTTGGATCTCCGCGCTCACTCGAGCCCCCCTGTGTCAGTCCCGGCCGTTGTCTTGTGTCGCTTGCGCCCCCATTTAAGGCGCTTCGCTTTTACCTAAATCTCGCAAGCTCGGGTATCATACACGCGCGACGAAGAAGGAACACGGTATGAAAATCGCCAGCATCAATGTCAACGGGATCCGTGACGCCGTCGAACGAGGCTTTCTCGATTGGCTGGCCGAGCAGGATGCCGATGTCGTCTGCGTGCAGAACCTGAAAGCCAAGAGCTTCGAGCTGGACGACAGCATCCTCTATCCGGAGGGTTACGAAGGATACTTCCTGGACGCCGAGCAGGACGGCTTCTCCGGCGTCGGGCTCTATTGTCGCAAGATCCCCAAGGCGATCATGTATGGCCTGGGCTTCGAGCAGTGCGATCACGAAGGGCGCTTTCTGCAGGCGGACTACGACCGCTTCAGCATCGCCACTTTCCTGATGCCGGACGGCCAGGACCCGGCCGCCAAGCAGACGTTCATGACCCAGTACCTCGAGTACCTGAACAAGATGGCGCGCAAGCGGCGCGAATACATCATCTGCGGCACCTGGCACATCGCGCACAAGACGCTCGACCTGGCCAACTGGACCGACAACCAGACGACCCCCGGCTTCAAGCCCGAAGAGCGGGCGTGGATGGATCAGGTCTTCGGCCCCACCGGGTTCATCGACACCTTCCGCGAGGTCAATCGCGACGCCAACCAGTACACCTGGTGGCCCAAGCTGGATCAGGAAGTGCCGCGGGCTCGTCAGGAGGGCTGGCGTCTCGACTATCAGGTGGTCGGCCCCAACTTCCGCCGCCACGTGAAGGACGCCTGGATCGATACCGATGCCACCTTCAGCGAGTTCGCTCCGCTGATCGTGGAGTATGATCTCGAACTCTGAGGCGAACCGGCCACACCTGGCCGGGCCCGATCTCGGAAACTAGACGCCCCGCTGATGCGGGGCGTCTTGCGTTGGGTACGACAGCGGGCGGCGTGACCGCCGCTGCCAGCCGTGGCGACGACTAGCCGCGTTGCCAGGGCCAGTTGGTCTTGACCAGATCGATCACCTCATCACCCCGGCCACTCATGATCGCGCGCAGGGTATAGAGGCTGAAGCCCTTGGCCTGCTCGGCCTGGATACGCGGCGGGATCGACAGCTCCTGCTTGGCCGTGCGCACGTCGACCAGCGCCGGGCCTGGATGTTCGAACGCCGCCGTCAGCGCCGCATCGAGCGCCTCGGAAGAGTCAACCCGCTGGCTGAACAGGCCCAGCGACTCGGCAACCTCGGCGAAGTTCGCCGGCGATAGATCGGTCACCTCGTCGACGAACCCAGCGGCCTTCATCTCCATCGCCACGAAACCCAGGGTCTGGTTGTTGTAGACCACGATCTTCACCGGTAGCTGCTGCTCGACCAGGGTGATCAGATCGCCCATCAACATGCTGATGCCGCCATCGCCGGCCAGCGCCACCACCTGACGATCGGGAAAGGCCGCCTGCCACCCCATCGCCTGCGGCGTCGCGGTCGCCATCGAGCCGTGCATGAACGAGCCGGTCAGGCGCCGCTGCCCGTTCATCGCCAGATAGCGCGCCGCCCACACCGTCGGCGTGCCCACGTCGCAGGTGAACACCGTGTCCGCGGCGGCAAGCTCGCTGACCCGTGCGGTCAGATACTGCGGATGCAGCGGCTCGCCCTCGGCGCGCGGCGTGGCCAGCTCGTCGAGCCCCTGGCGCGCCTTGTGGTAGTGCGCCTGGGTCTCCTCGAGGAAACTGCGATCGGGCTGTTCGGCCAGCCGCGGCAACAGTGCGTCCAGCGTGGCGCCGATATCCCCCACCAGCCCCTGGAGCAGCGAGCAGCGGCGCCCGAGATGCGTACCCCGCTCGTCGATCTGGACGATATTGCCGTGCTCGGGGAAGAAGTCGCGATAGGGGAAGTTGGTCCCCAGCATCAGCAGGAAGTCGCACTCCTTGAGCGCGTGATAGCCGGAGCTGAAGCCGATCAGCCCGGTCATGCCGACATCGTAGGGGTTGTCGTACTCCAGCGACTGCTTGCCGCGCAGGGCGTGGATCACCGGGGCGTTGAGCCGCTCGGCCAGCGCCACCACCTGGGCGTGATGGCCGTGGCAACCATAGCCGCCGAGAATCGCGATGCGCGAGTGGCCGGCGAGGTGCTCGGCCAGCGCATCCAGCGCCTCTGGCGGCGGCACCGCCACGGCGCGTACCGGGGCGTTCCAGCTCGCCTGCTTGACCGGCGCCGGCTGGAGCGCGACATCCCCCGGCACCACGATCACCGCCACCCGGCGCTGGGTCAGCGCCGTGTTCATGGCGGTCTCGAGTACCTGCGGCATCTGATCGGGTGAAGAGACCAGCGCGCAGTAGTCGCTGCACTCGCGGAACAGGTTCTCGGGGTGGGTCTCCTGGAAATAGCCCAGGCCGATCTCGCTGGAGGGAATCTGCGCCGCGATCGCCAGCATCGGCACGCCGGCGCGCTGGGCCTCGTAGAGGCCGTTGATCAGGTGCAGATTACCCGGGCCGCAGGAGCCGGCGCAGACGCTCAGCGCCTGGGTGGCATCGGCCTCGGCGCTGGCCGCCAGCGCCGCCACCTCTTCGTGGCGCACGCCGCGCCAGCGAATCTGCTCCTGACGGCGCAGGCTCTCGGTGAGGCCGTTGAGGGAGTCCCCCGGCAGGCCCCAGATATGACGTACGCCGGCACGGGCGAGTGTCTCGATGATCAGATCCGCGATGGTGAATTCGGCCACGTTGCTCTCCTGATGATGGTGGCCGCGCCGGCACAGCGCCAGGCTCGGCCCGGTGACTGATGGCTTGGGCTGAAGACTAGACTTTAGTCTAGTCCATCCCGTCCGCCACGCGAGTCGGGCCGAGTGCGGACCGAGTGAGAGCGGCGCGCCGTGGCGCGTTCAGCGACGGACGCCGAGCACCTCGCGCTGCTTGTCGAACAGGGTCTGGCAGCCGCCCTCGGCAAGATCGAGCATGGCATTGAGTTCGGCACGCGAGAATGCCTCGGCCTCAGCGGTGCCCTGCACCTCGATCAGCTTGCCATCCTCGGTCATCACCACGTTCATGTCGGTGTCGGCGGCGCTGTCCTCGGGGTAGTCCAGATCGAGCACCGGGGTGTTCTTGTAGACCCCGACCGAGATCGAGCTGACCAGCTGGCGAAAGGGGTCAGACTTGATCAGCTTCTTGCGCTGCATGTGCTGCAGCGCCTCGACCAGCGCCACGCAGGCACCGGTGATCGAGGCGGTACGCGTGCCGCCGTCGGCCTGGAGTACGTCGCAGTCCACGGTGATGGTGAATTCACCCAGCTTCTTCAGATCCACCGCCGCGCGCAGGCTGCGGCCGATCAGGCGCTGGATCTCCAGCGTGCGGCCACCCTGCTTGCCGCGCGCCGCCTCACGCCCGCCGCGGGTATGGGTGGCGCGGGGCAGCATGCCGTACTCGGCGGTGACCCAGCCCTGGTTCTTGCCGCGCAGCCAGCGCGGCACGCCGGCCTCGACGCTGGCGTTGCAGAGCACCTGGGTGTCACCGAAGCTCACCAGCACCGAGCCCTCGGCGTGGCGGGTGAAACCGCGGGTCAGCGTGACCTCGCGGGGCTGGTCGGGGCGTCGTCCACTCGGGCGCATGAAAGCCTCATCGAAAACCTATGAATTGAGACGCCACATTCTACCCGAGTGTGCGACGAATTCCCCGCCGGCCCGCCCTTCTCCCGCGGTGGCGATGCGCTACACTCGACCCCCACGCGATCTCACGCCGAGCGTGACGCTGTCCAAGCCAGAGACTGTCTGCGCACTAGACGCGACGCAAGACCCAGATGCCCCATGCGCTCAAGGACTTCCCATGCCCCATAGCATGACCGCTTTCTCCCGCCAGACCCATGATGCCGAGTGGGGCAGCCTGCAGCTCGAACTGCGCTCGGTGAACCAGCGCTATCTGGAGCCGCACTTCCGGCTCGCCGACGCGCTGCGCGACCTCGAACCGGCCTACCGCGACGCCCTGCGCCAGCGGCTTTCGCGGGGCAAGGTGGAGTGCACGCTACGCTTCGAACCGGCGGAGGGCGGCGCCACCCCGGAGATCAATGATGCCCAGTTGGCAGCGCTGGCCCAGGCCCTCGGCCAGGTACGCCAGACGCTGCCGGAAGCGCCGATGCCCAATGCGCTCGAGCTGCTCGCCCACCCCGGTGTGATGGCGAGCCAGCGCCTCGATCTGGACGCGGTCAAGGCCACCGCCCTGGCGCTGTTCGAGACCGCACTGACGGATCTGGAGAGCGGGCGTGCCCGCGAGGGCGAGCGTCTGGCGGCGCTGATCCGCGAGCGCCTGGACGGCGTACGCGAACAGATCGCCAGCGTGCGCGCGCACTTGCCCACGATGCTCGAACGCCAGCGCGCCCTGCTGCTCGAACGTCTGGAGAGCGCCCGCGCCGAGCTCGACCCGCAGCGGCTGGAAGCGGAGATGGTCCTGGTGGCCCAGAAGGCCGATGTCGCCGAAGAGCTAGACCGCCTGGAGACCCATGTCGGCGAGGTCGAGCGTCAGCTCAGACAGAAGGGGCCCATCGGCCGGCGGCTTGACTTCCTGATGCAGGAACTCAACCGCGAAGCCAACACCCTCTCCTCCAAGGCCGTGGTCGCCGAGACGACTCGCTGCGCGGTGGAACTGAAGGTGCTGATCGAACAGATGCGCGAGCAGATTCAGAATATCGAGTAGCGCCAAGGCGCTAGGGGTTGTGCGAAAAGTCGACGTGCCAGGCAGTTTCCGTACACAGCCTGGCGCGGACATCTACGACTGCGGCGAGCCAGCCATGCGAGAAGGGCTCCCGGCCTCAGCCGTTGTGTTCGTTCAGTTGACCGAAATGGACGGGGCGGCAGAGGCAAAATACCGGGGCGCCGGTGGCTTCGATGGCGTCGATGAAGCGCTCAGCCGCTTCCTCTCCCAGGGCGTAGATGAGCTCGACCGGCTGATCCGCCAGCTCGAAGAAATGGGCGGCGTGCATCCGGCCATCTTCTCCCACGCCCTCGACATCGCGACGCCAGGTCATCCGGGTGATACCGTGCGCTTCTGCCGTGTCCGTCACCAGATCCACGACACGCTTGCCCTCGTGACGGCGTGATTCCGGCACAATGAACGTGACTTCGTAACCGCTTTTCAGACGTTGCATATCTTCACCTCCCAGCCGGGCGGCCTGTCGCAGACCGTCCGGCTGACATGGTCGTCCGACCTATGCCTGGTAGCGCTCGACGGACGAGACGATCTCCTGACGCGCCTGGTCGAGATCCCCCCAACCATCCGTGCGTACCCACTTATCCTGTTCCAGCCGCTTGTACTGCTCGAAGAAGTGCACGATGCGCGCCAGTGTCGCGGGCTCCACGTCCTGCCAGCGGTGGATATTGTCATACAGCGGCGTCAAGTCGCTGTGCGGCACCGCCAGAATCTTGGTATCCGTCCCGTGCTCATCGGTCATGCGCAGCATGCCAATGGGGCGGCTGCGAATCACCACGCCGGGGTCCAGCGGACAGGGCGTCAGCACCAGCACGTCGATCGGGTCACCATCTTCGCTCAGGGTCTGAGGAATGAAGCCGTAGTTGGCTGGATAGACCATCGATGTCGACAGAAAACGGTCCACGAACAGGGTACCGCTGGGCTTGTGGCCTTCGTATTTGATAGGGCGGTGATTGACGGGTATTTCAATCACGACGTTGATGTCGTCCGGAATCGACTGGCCGGCTGCAATCAGGTCATAACTCATGGCATGACTCCCTCTACAGAGTGATGAACGTTCAGGCACTGCGCGTGCGGAAAGTCCCACGGCCGGCGAAGCTCGCCTGGCTGCCCAGTTCGTGTTCTATCCGCAGCAGTTGGTTGAACTTGGCGACCCGTTCGCTACGACAGCCCGATCCGGTTTTCATGTGCCCACAGCCGATCGCCACGGCCAGATCGGCAATGAAGGTATCCTCGCTGTCTCCGGATCGGTGGGAGAGATAGCAGCCGTAACCATGGCGATTGGCCAGGGCCACGCAGTCGAGGGTTTCGGTGACGGTGCCGATCTGGTTGGGCTTGATCAGCACCGAGTTGGCGACACCCCGATCGATGGCGCGCTGAAGCAATTCAGGGTTGGTGCACAGCAGATCGTCGCCGACCAGCTCCACCCGGCCTGCGAGCTGCCGCGTCAGTGTTTCCCAGCCGGCCCAGTCCTCCTCGCCCAGCGGGTCCTCGAGCAACAGGATCGGGTAGCGATCCAGCCACGCCTGCCACAGTTCGATCATCTCGTCGGCACTACGCAGGGCGTTGTCCGAATGACTGAACCAATACCCCCCGGTGTCGGCCATTTCGCTGGCCGCGGGGTCCAGCGCCAGTGAAATATCCTCGCCGGGGCGATACCCGGCCGCCTCGATGGCTTGGAGGATCAGCTCTACCGCCTGTTCGTTGCTCGTCAGCATCGGCGCGAATCCGCCTTCGTCACCGATCCCGGTGCCGAGGCCACTATCGGCCAGCAGGGTCTTGAGCGCATGGAAGGTCTCTTCCCCCATCCGAATCGCCTCGGCAAAAGAACTCGCCTGGTGGGGCACGATCTTGAACTCCTGGATATCCAGGTTGTTGCTGGCGTGCCGACCGCCGTTGATGACGTTCAGGCACGGCACCGGCAGCAGATGCGCGTTGCTCCCCCCCAGGTAGCGATAGAGCGGCTGGTGGTGATGACTGGCGGCGGCGCGGGTCAGCGCCATCGATACGGCCAGGATGGCGTTGGCACCCAGCTGCGATTTGCTGTCGGTGCCGTCGAGTTCGCACATGAGGCGATCCAGCCGACGCTGTTCGTCGGCCCGCTGGCCGATCAGTGCCGGGGCGATCAGATCGTTGATGTTGGCCACCGCCTTGAGCACGCCACGCCCCTGATAGCGAGCGGGGTCATCGTCACGCAGCTCGACGGCTTCACGACAGCCGGTAGAGGCGCCCGAGGGCACGATGGCGCGGCCGCTGGAGCCATCGTTGAGGGTCACGCAGGCCTCCACGGTGGGATTACCGCGGGAATCCAAAACTTCGAGGGCGAAAAGCGAAGAGATATGACAGGCAGGTTGTGCTGGCATGATGCCGCTCCTGAACATTCGCGAAAATGCCGCCAGCGATCACGCTGGGCAAGCTTCACGGGTTGAACAGGCATCATCAGCCGAAATGGCGGTTAAAGGAGGAATGCCATCTCCTTATTCCAACGTAGCACCCCCCTGACCTCCGCGCCAGGATGAATCGACAGCCTGTTGCGTGAACAGGTCGCGATCGCTTCGCGCCTCAGGCTCAACCCACGAGTCCGATACCCACCGCGGCCGCGACGAGCAGCACGACCACCCGCCACGCCGGCCAGTGGCAGCGCGTCAGCAGCCCAAAGCCCAGCGCTGCCAGGACGATATCCAGCGGCGCGACGATGGCGCTCTGCCAGATCGGGTCATACAGCGCCGCTGCGAGGATACCGACCACGGCGGCGTTGGTGCCCTGGATCAGCCGCTGCGCACTGGCCGAGGCGCGCAGCCGCTCCCAGTGGGGCAGCACACCGATCAACAGCAGCATGCCAGGTAGAAAGATCATGACCGTGGCCAGCGCCGCCAGCAGCCAGCCGTGAGTACCGGGGGCCATCGCCGCGCCCAGATAGGCGGCAAAGGTGAACAGCGGCCCCGGCACCGCCTGCGCCATGCCGTAGCCGGTGACGAAAACGCTCTGGGTGACCCAGCCGGGCTCGACCACCGCGGCCTCCAGCAGCGGTAGCACCACATGCCCGCCACCGAAGACCAGCGCACCAACGCGGTAGAAGGCCGCCATCACCGCAATCACCGCCCCGCCCCCTGACGCCGCCATCAGCGGCAACAGCAGCAGCAGTACCAAGAACACGATCAGCGCCGGCAGGCTCCAGCGCCGCGAGGGTGTCAGAGGGTGGGCGCTGGCCAGCATCGGCACCGGGCGGCAGCGCCACAGGCCGATGCCCGCGCCCATCATGATGGCGCCCAACTGACCGGCGGCGCCACCGAGCAGCAGCGCCAGGCACAGGGCGATCAGCGCAATGGCAGCGCGGATCAGGTCGGGACAGAGCTTGCCGGCCATGCCCCAGACCGCGTGGGCGACCACCGCGACCGCCACCAACTTGAGGCCATGGAGCAGCGCCTGACCGAGCTCACCCCCTAGAGCCGAGGCGCCGGCGGCGAACAGCACCAGCGCCACGGCAGAAGGCAACGTGAAGGCGCACCAGGCGACGAGCGCACCGGGCAGGCCGCCGCGGCGCAGGCCGATGGCAAAACCGACCTGGCTGCTGGCAGGCCCGGGCAGGAACTGGCACAGCGCAACCAGGTCGGCGAAGTCCGACTCGCCGAGCCAGCGTCGGCGCACCACGAACGCCTCGCGGAAGTAGCCCAGGTGCGCCACGGGCCCACCGAAGGAGGTGATCCCCAGCCAGAGAAAGATGCGGAATAGCTCCCCCAGGTGGGCAGCGGAGGCTTTGGGCGTGTGCATATGGCTCGCGCTTCGACGACGGTTCCTCCAGCCGCCACGGCAGCGCGCCGGGCGACTCCCGATCCCGGCTGGCCGGGGCAACGGCACTATCTCAGGTTCGGCAAACACCCGCCACAGTGCCACGGCGCCGGCCATCCGCCCCGTCGTGGGGCATCGAAATACGAGACTGTTTCGCTAGAGGAAGCCATTTCGTAACCAAATGTAAACAAAGCAGGCGCCAAATACACTCCCGTGTAACAAGCGGGCGGAAAGGCCATGCCCAGTCAGCGACGGCCGCTGGCGCCCCATGCGCTCACGGTACCGAATCAAGACACGCAGACGCCGCACACCGACAACAAGAGCAAAGAGACGCAGGGAAAAGAGAGCAAGAGGAAGGGAGCTGCCGACAGGGGCCGGCAGCTCGAAGATCGCCCGGGCGTGCAGGCCCGAACGATCACATGGCGCCCCATCACCCACCAGGCATCACAACACACCAGTTGGAAACGGGAATACACCGATGAAAAGCATAGCACACGATAGCCGCCTGCCATTGGCGGCCCTGGGCCTGCTGACGCTGGCACTGACCTCCACGGCGCACGCCGACCTGCGTCAAGAGACCGACGATGGTTACCTTTCCCTCGGCGGCGACGTGGAGCTGAATATCAACGCGCAGAACAACCAGACCGCGTCCGGCCCACTCTTCTCCGGCGATGCTGCCAAGAATCACGACGAGTATGACCAGGATGGCCGCATCCGGCTGACGTTCAAGGGCGAAAAACGCCACGCCGGTTACTATGCAAACTTCAAGGCGCAGCCGACGGTAAAAACCGCCGGCAAGATGGGCGTCGACGACGCCTGGCTGGCATTGGGCAACGACGCCGGCACACAGATGAAGATCGGACGCTTCAAGGCCTTCAACCTGTTCCCCAAGGGGCAGGACGTCTTCGTCAAATATAGCGGCGATACCTCGGACAGCCTCTATCGTGACGGGCGCGGCTATATCTACCAAGCCAAAGAAGCCCGAGGGCGTGCCGGCGATGCCGGGCAGGTGATGTTCAGCCAGAAAAGCGGCGACTTCTACGCCGAGATCTCGACCCTGTTCGGCGATCGCCGCGATCTGTTCGGCTCCAAGACCTATCACGGCTACAAGATCGACCCCAAGGACAACGCCAAGGACTTCTTCATGGTACGCCCGGTCGTCGCCTGGACCCCGGGCCCCTGGACGCTGGCTGCCGGCCTCGAAACCAATCTGGTCAACGACGCCCTGGTCGACGCCAACGGCACCGACATCAGCGACCGCCACGGCTACGCCACGCGCCTCTCCTACGCCGACGGCGAATGGACGCTGAACGCCAACCTGGCCTACATGGACGCCCCGGACGAAAAGGACTTCACGCTGGGGCTGAACGCGCTGTGGAACGATTTTGGCCTCGGCTATATCCACGCCCGCAACGACATCGATAACGTCAGCGAAAACGCCGACAGCGACAAGCTCATCTCCATGGCGGGCCGCTACAAGATCGACACCGTCTACACCTCCTACCGCTTCAGCGACGTGATGTCGCTCAAGGGTATGGAGATCTACCCGGGCGCCTACTACAGCCATCTCCGCCACGACGGTTCAGACAAGGCCGTGGACCGCTATGGCGTGCGGGTACGCTTCAAGTACTACTTCTGAGGTCCCAGTCGTCCCCTGGGGATGACAGGTATCGCCGCAGGCTGGCCAGGGAAGGCCGCCTTGCCGCTCTCTCTCGCTTGCCCTTCTCTCTTGCCCTTCCCTCTTGCTAGCCCCGCCACCCAGTGGCCCGGCGCCAGCCGGCGCGCCAGCCACCAACCCACCACCAGCGCCACCAGAAACGCCGCCAGCGAGCCCGAACCAGGCACTCGATAGATCCACACTCATATCTCCTTGGATAGCGTTCGCTGCGCTACGATACCCCTCTCTACTCCGCCGCCGAATGTGCCGCTGCCGGCGTGGCGAGACGGGGGTGACTCAAGGGCGCCGCCCCTCGACCGTGCAGGGCGCACCAGGAGACGCTGACCACCAGCTTCTTGACGGGTGGCGCGGCGCTGCTGACCGGGCTCCTGGTGGTCACCCGCCAGTAGGCTGGTACCGCCGGCTCTCGATATTCAGCGTGTCAAACATCGCTTCATCTTCAGCTCATCTCTCTGGTCCAACCTGCCAGCATCGAAACGAACAGGCACAGGAGTCGAGGATGCCATCTAGCCGGGAACGCTGGGCCGTGGCGCTGGTCCTGTTCGCCATGGCCACGCTGGCCATGGCGCAGGATCCGTTCGGGCAACAGAGCGACTTCCTGCCACCGGACCAGGCCTTCGCACCGACGCTGATACAAGACGGCGACGAGGTGAAAATCGACTGGCAGATCGAGCCCGGTTACTACCTCTATCGCCACAGCTTCTCTGCTCAGGCCGATGAGCGCGAACTGTCGCTCGACATCCCCGAGGGGGAAACCATCGAGGACGAGTATTTCGGCCGTTCCGAGATCTACCGTCATGCGTTGCGCATGACCACGCAGCCCGGGGAAGCCGATACCCTCACCCTTCACTGGCAGGGTTGCGCCGATGCCGGCCTCTGCTATCCACCCCAGCAGCGGACCTTCGATCTGGAGTCGGTCGCCGAGGCCTCGGGAAGCGACACCGCGAACGCGCCATCTGCCACGTCATCATCTGTCGCACCGAGCCCCGATCCCCAGACAGGCGCGGCGATGGCGGAAGATCAGCAGCTAGCGTCGCAGCTCGCCGGTGGCAACGGCATCTGGACGCTGGCAGCGTTCTTCGGCATGGGGCTGCTGTTGACCTTCACGCCTTGCGTGCTGCCGATGATCCCCATTCTCTCCAGTCTGATCGTTGGCCAACGTCGCAGCGGAGGGAATCCGCGCACCGCCGGCTTCATGCTCTCACTTGCCTATGTCCTTCCCATGGCCGCGACCTACGCGATACTGGGTGTGGCCGCGGCCATGGCCGGCGCCAATCTGCAGATGCTGTTCCAGAACGTCTGGTTCATCAGCATTTTCTCGGTGCTGTTCGTGGTGCTGGCGCTCGCCATGTTCGGGGCCTTCGAGCTCGAACTGCCACGGGCGCTGCGTCAACGCCTGGATGCGGGGCTGTCGAGACAACGCGGCGGCCGCTTCACGGGCGTCGCTGCCATGGGGGGGCTCTCCGCCCTGCTGGTCGGCCCCTGCATGACCGCTCCTCTCGCCGGCGCCCTGCTCTTCATCGCCGACACCGGCAATCCGTGGTTGGGCGGTGCGGCACTGCTCGCGCTGGGCCTCGGCATGGGCGCCCCGCTGGTGCTGATCGGCACGCTCGGCAGCCAGTTGCTGCCCAGGCCCGGCGCCTGGATGACCCGCGTCAAAGCGCTGTTCGGCTTCGTGCTGCTGGGCATGGCGATCTGGTTCGTCGCCCGAACCCTCTCGGATGCCATCGTTCTTGGCCTGTGGGGCGCACTGGGCCTGGGGGTAGCGATCTCTCTCGTCGCCATGGCGCGTGGTGCCGACCCGAATGGCAATCGCCTGGAAGAGAATAGGACGGGTAGCGTTCTCCCCCTGATGGCGACAACGTGCGCCGCGATCATCGGCTTATGGAGCGTGTTGATCCTGATCGGTGCCGCCGGTGGCGCCAAGGATCCGTGGCACCCCCTATCGGTCTACGTCCCGAGCGGTGTGGCAGCAACCTCGCAGGGTGCCAACGGAGCTGGGCCCATCGCGTTCGACGATGTAAAGGACCTGGCCACGCTCGAACGCCGCGTCCAGGCCAGCGCCAACAGCGGCCAGATGACACTGGTCGAATTCACTGCTGACTGGTGTGTCTCCTGCGAGGTCATCGAACGGGAAGTGTTCAGCGACCCGGCCGTGAAGGATGCTCTCCAGGACGTGCAGCGACTGAGTATCGACGTTACGGATTACGACGCCGAGGGCCAGGCGATCATGCAGCACTTCGGTGTCGTTGGACCACCGACCCTGATGTGGTTCGGCCCCAACGGTCAGGAGCAGCGCAGCGTCCGCATCATCGGCGAGGTGGATGCCGAAGCCTTTCTCGACCGCTATGCGCAAGCCAGACAGCGGGCCAACGAGTCCATGGAGGGCTGACCATGAATCCGCTCGATCGCAGTATCGCTCTGGGGCCCCTGGGCGTGAGTCTGGGTCAGCTTCTGCTGGTCGTGGCCATGATCGTCGCCCTGATCGTAGGTGCTTGGATGGGCCGTCGTCGACAGATCAGCGTCGGCGATGTCCTGTTCAATGCGTTGCTGTTCGGCGTGATGGCTGCACGCATCGTGTTCGTGGCCCGCTACTGGCAGAGCTACGACACGTTCTGGTCCTGGCTAGACATCCGGGATAGCGGGTTCGAGCCACTGGCGGGGCTGGTCATCGCTTTCATCTATCTGGCTTGGCGTTTCTGGCGGCAGCCGGCCATGCGCCGCCCCCTGGGTGCAGCGGTTCTCTCGGGTGCCCTGGCGTGGTCGATGACCGCTGGCGCCCTGACATTGATGACACCCCGCGGGGCGAGCCTGCCCTCGATCCCGCTAGCAGACCTCGATGGTTCGCCGGTGGTTCTGCCCACCGTACTGCAGGAAGTCGACCAACCCATGGTGGTCAATCTCTGGGCGAGCTGGTGCCCGCCCTGTCGTCGTGAGATGCCGATGCTGGAACAGGCCCAGCGAGAGCGGGGCGACGTGTCGTTCGTGTTCGTCAATCAGGGCGAGAGCGTCGAGGTCATCAAGACGTTTCTGCAGCGAGAGTCACTCACGCTCGATCACCTCTATCGCGATCCGAACATGACCTTCGGTCGGAAGGTGGGCGCGGTGGCGATGCCGACCACGCTCTACTACGACGCCGATGGCCAGCTCGTCGACACCCACTTCGGTGAGCTTTCCCGTGCCACGCTCGATCGCAGTCTCGAGCGCTTCGCTCCATGACGCCCCGGACGCGCGTTCAACCCAAGTGCTTCATTCGCCCCGGATATCCAGAAAAGGAGACGACAACGATGCAAGACCACGCCCCCCGAAGGATGCCACTGCGCCTCGCGCTGCCATTGGCCGCCGGTATTGCCCTGGCGACGAGCCTGCCCGCCGCCGCCGGCGACTGGCCCACGCCGATCCAGGCACTCGAGCGGCAGGGCCTCACCATTCACGGTGAATTCGACGCCCCCGGCGGGCTCAAGGGCTACGCTGCCAGCATTCGAGGGCAGAGCGTGGCCGCCTATCTGACGCCGGACGGCGATCATGCCGTCGTCGGCACGCTGATCGACGCCCAGGGCCGCGACGTCTCCGCCGGGCCGCTGGAAAAGCTCGTCGATGGACCAAAGAATGCCGAGCTATGGAAGGCAATGGCGGAGCAACACTGGGTTCGCGAGGGTGATACCGATGCCTCGCGCGTGGTCTACACCTTCAGCGATCCCAACTGCCCCTACTGCCGCAAGTTCTGGCAGGATGCTCAGCCCTGGGTCGAAAGCGGTGATGTGCAGATTCGTCATCTGATGGTGGGCATTCTGAAAGCGGACAGCCCTGAGAAGGCCGCCGCGATCCTGGCGGCAGACGATCCCAGCGCCGCGATCGCCGAGCACTATCGCACCGACGCCATGCCGGACAGCGAAGGAACCGATCAGAGCGAGCGGTGGGTCGCCGACAACACGCAAGTGATGCGCGACGCCCAGCTCCATGCCACACCGGTGATTTTCTATCAGGACGACGATGGCGCGGTGCACAAGGTCATGGGCGCCCCCGCACCGGACAAGCTGCGCACCATCATGGGTAGCGACTCGCCCTGAGCTTTCCTGTCCACCCCTGCTTATCCCCCTTATTCATCCCCCTTATTCATCCCCCCTGCTCACCCTCACCCGCCCCTGGCGAATCAGGCCAGGGGCAGCGAGAGCGTAACCCGCAGCCCGACATCATCGTCGGAGGCGAGCCGCAGGCTCCCGCCGGCCCGAGTGGCGATCGTCTCGACGATGGATAACCCCAGGCCGCTGCCCTGCGGATGATTGCCGCGATGGAAGCGCTCTGTCAGTCGGGCCAGTTCATCGGGCGGGATGGTCTCGCTCCGGTTGGCGATGTCGATCACGGCCATGCCATCCGTCTCGCGTGCCTCGACCTCGATCGGGGTGTCGGGCGAACCGTGACGCATGGCGTTCTCGAGCAGATTGCGCAGCGCGATCACCAGCAACTCCCCGGACAACGCAACGTGAAGCCGACCGACCGACGCGTGCCAGTGGCATCGACCACGACTGCCGGTCTCCACCATCGCGGCCTCCAGGGCGTCGTCAAGCCACGTAGAGTCGACACTCCCCCGAGTGATCTCCTCGCTCTCCATGCGTGCCAGCAACAGCAACTGGTCGAGCGTCTCCGTAAGCCGTCCCACCCCCGCCTCCGCCTGCTGCATCGCCTCCCGGCGGGGATCGCCGTCGACGCGTCGCGCGATCTGCAGATGGGTACGAATCGCGGTCAGCGGCGTGCGCAGTTCATGCGCGGCATCGTCAGTAAAGCGCTGCTCCAACTCCAGCATGCGCCGGGTGCGTGCCAGCAGGGTGTTGAACCCCTCGATCAGTGGGCGAATTTCCCCCGGCAAGCCGCGGATCGGCAGTGCCGAGAGATCGTCGTGATCGCGTGACATCAAGCGCCGCTGCAGCCTCGACAGCGGCGACAGCCCCCGGGTCACGCCCCACCACAGCGCGATCAGACTGCCGATCGACGCGAGCAGAAAGGGATAGAAAGCGGCACGGCGTACTTGGGCCAACAGTGACGCCCGTTCCCGCAGGCGATCCGCCACGGTGATGCGCTTGTCGTCGTCGACCAGGGTATAAACGCGCCAGCGCTGCCCATTGTGATCGCGGTCGCTATAGCCTTCGTCATCGACTGCGAGAACATCGTTCATTTCCGGATGCGTACCCGCCACCACCTGCCCGCGCAGCGAAGACACCCGGCACGCAACACCCTCGAGCGCAGGGATGGTCGATGTCTCGCCCACTTCTTCATCCCAGGCCGCCGCCGGCACGCGATCGAGCAGGCCGGCCACCATTCGCGCCGACTGTGCCAGACGCTGATCCAGCGAACGCTCGAGCTGGGTCGAGAGATCGCGCATCGACCACGCCGCCGTCAGCCCCCAGAGCAGCATCAGCGTGATCCCGAGCGTGGCGACGAGACGCAGCCGCAGGCTCATGAGGGCGTGTCGCCATGCAGTCGCTCGGCGGCGGCAAGCGCGCCGAGACGGTAGCCGACGCCCCGGACCGTCTCGATGACATCGCGTCCCAGCTTGCGACGCAACTGATAGATATGCACGTTGAGGGCGTTGCTCTCGATCTCGTCATCGATGCCGTAAAGGCGATCCTTCAGCTGGTCGGCGCTCAGGACCCGCCCACGCGCCCGCATCAGCGCCTCCAGCAGCATCAGCTCGCGACGCACCAGCGCCACCGGTGCGCCATCCAACGTCACGCTGCGAGCAACGGGGTCCATCGCCAGGTGCCCGTGACGAAGGGAGCGGTCGACCTGCCCGGCGCTGCGGCGCAACAGCGCCTGCAGCCTTGCCGTCAACTCATCAAGGTCGAATGGTTTGACCAGATAATCGTCGGCCCCGCCCTGAAGCCCTTCGACACGACTGGCCACGGCGTCTCTCGCCGTCAGCATCAGTACCGGCATGGCAATACCCGCACGACGCCACTGTTGCAGCAGCGTCAAACCATCGCCGTCAGGCAGACGGCGATCGAGCACCGCGGCATCGTAGTCGATCGCGGCCAGCGCCCCGCGTGCACCGTCCAGCGTGGTCACGGTATCGACGACGAAATCGCTCAGCGCCAGTCCCGCTTCGATGCCGGCCGCCACCGGTACATCGTCCTCCACGAGCAGTACGCGCATGTTTCTCCCGTTTTCACCCGATCCATTCCCGCCACAGTCTGGCGAACGGCGATGATGCCAGGATGAGTTGGCTCCTCAGTGAGCGGGAGAAAGCCGGCGCGCGAGCCACCATCCCACCACCATGGCCGCCAGAAACGCGGCCAGCGGCCCGCTCAGCCCCGGCAGCGAGGCCACTGCCGGCCCCGGGCAGTAGCCGGAGAGCCCCCAGCCGATACCGAAGAGCGCGGCGCCACCCAGCAGACGGGCATCCAGGTCGCGCCGGGTCGGCAGCTGGAACCGCCCCGCCAGCAGCGGCGTGCCGCGGCGCCACACCAGCCGGTAACCGATGAAGGTAGTGACCACGGCACCGCCGAGCACGAAGATCAGGGTCGGGTCCCAGGCGCCGGCGACATCGAGAAAGCCGATCACCCGGGCAGGGTCGGTCATGCCGCTCAGCGCCAGGCCCAGCCCGAACAGTAGTCCGGCGAGATAACCCGCCACGGGCTTCATGCGCCACCTCCCGCCAGATGGCGCACAACGAACACGGTGAGCATCGCCACCAGCAGAAAGACCAGCGTGGCGGCCAGTGAACGTGGAGAAAGACGGGCCAGCCCGCACACCCCGTGGCCGCTGGTGCAGCCACTGCCGAGCCCGGTGCCCAACCCGACCAGCAGCCCGGCGAGCAGCATCGTCGGCGTGCCCGCGAGCGGCGCGCCGATCACCGCGCTGACGCCGTGTGCCATGTCGCCAGGAGACGCCACATTGCCCCAGTCGAGACCCAGCAGCAGCAGTAACGTCGGGCCGGAGACCAGCCCCAGCAGGAACGCCAGCCGCCAGCCGCGGTCGCCGCCGCGCTCGAACAACGCACTGGAGAGAATCCCGCTGATGCCGGCGATCCGACCCAAGAGCCCCATCAGCAGGGTGGCGGAGAGCCCGATCAGCACACCGCCAGCGAGCCCGAACCCGGCACTCGATAGGTCCATCTTCATACCTCCTTGATAGCGTTCATGATCCCGTGAGCCACTTTCACTCCGCCGCCGAATGTGTCGCTGCCGGCGTGGCGAGACAGGGATGACTCAAGGGTGCGGCACCCCGACCATGCAGAGCGCACCAGGCGTCGAAGGTGCTCAGGAAGACCCGGCCGTTGAGCGTCTCCAGCAGCTCGGTACGGCTCAAGCGATCCATCACCGGTCCCTTCACTTCGGCCAGATGCAGCCCGATGCCGCGCTCGCGCAGGCGTCGGTTGAGCGACTCGAGACTCTCCAGCGCGCTGGCATCGATCACGTTGATCGCCTGGCACGCCAGCACCAGGTCATGGGGCGGCGGCGTGCGATTGACCACCGCGGTGACCAGATCTTCCAGATGGCGCACGTTGGCGAAATAGAGGCTCTCGTCGACCCGCAGAATGGCCACTCCGGCATCGGTCTCCACCGCGTGGCGGCGCACGTTGCGGAAGTGCTCGGTCCCCGGAATGCGACCCACCTCGGCGCTGTGGGGCCGGCTGGTGCCGTAGAGATGCAGCGCCAGCGACATGCCCACGCCGACCACGATCCCCACGTCCACGCCCAGGATCAGCGTCGCCAGCGCGGTGGCGGTCATCGCCACACCCTCGCCGCGGGCGTAGCGCCAGACCCGCGCGAACGCCGGCAGATCGATCAGCGACAGGGTGGCAATGACGATCGTCGCCGCCAGGGTCGCCAGCGGCAGCACGCCCAGCCAGGGCGACAGGCACAGCATGGCCAGGGCGATACCCACCGCGGTGAAGGCGCTGGCCGCCGGGGTGCGGGCACCGGCATCGAAGTTGACCACCGAGCGCGAGAAGCCGCCGGTGATCGGCATGCCACCGGTGAAGGCCGCGGCCAGATTGGCACCACCCAGACCGATCAGCTCCTGATCCGGGTCGACCCGCTCGCCGCGGCGCATCGCCAGTGCCTGGGCCACCGAGACCGACTCCACGTAGCCGACGATGCTGATCAGCACCGCCGAGCCCAGCAGCGATTGCCACAGCGCCGGGTCCCACTCGGGCAGGCGCAGCGGCGGCAGCCCGGCGGGAATCGGGCCGATCACCGCGACCTCACCGCCCAGCCAGCCGGCGCCGCCGGCGATGGCGGCGGCCAACGCGATGGTCACGATCGGGCCCAGCTTGACCAGCATGGCGGCCGCCCCCGTGGGTACGCCACAGCGCCCCAGCAGCGCCTTGCCGTGGCGGCGGATCGCCCATAGCAGCGCCAGCGAGCCCAGCCCGACCAGCAATGTCGGCAGGCTCAGCCCCGGTAGCGCCCCGGGCAGCGCCTGAGCCAGCGCCGGCAGCGTGGCCCCGGAGAGCTCGATGCCGAGCAGCGACTTGATCTGGCTCGCCGCGATCAGCAGCCCCGAGGCACTGACGAAGCCGGTCATCACCGGGTGGCTCAGGAAGTTGACCAGAAAGCCCAACCGACACAGCCCCATGATCAGCAGGATCGCCCCGGAGAGCAGCGCCAGCACCAGCGCCGCGGCGATATACGCCGCCGACCCCGCGGGGGCGACCGGTGCCAGGGCCGCGGCGGTCATCAGCGAGACCACCGCCATCGGGCCGACCGAGAGCGTCGCGCTGCTGCCGAGCAGGGTGTAGATCACCAGCGGCACCAGGCTGGCATAGAGCCCCACCACCGGCGGCAGACCGGCGAGCATGGCGTAGGCCAGCGCCTGCGGAATCAGCATCAGCGCGACGATGATCGAGGCGAGCAGATCCTGGCCCAGCAGGCCGGCGTGGTAGTGCCGCCCCCAGTCGAGGATCGGCAGCCAGCGCGCCCACCCGCGCCGAGGCAACGGGGTCATGCGCTCACGGCTCCGCTACCCGCCCGCCGCCGGCTCAGGAACCTGCGCATGCTCACCCCCGCGCCTGCGGCTTGGCCAGCCACTCGCGCCCCTTGAGCAGCAGGTGCCAGTAGATGAAGGGCAACTGCTGCGCCTTGAGGTGCCAGCCGAGCCGGGTCGGCCGGGTGGCCTGGTTGAGCCAGGCGGGAAAGGTCGGCTGCAGCTGGCCGCCGTAGCCGAACTCCGCCAGCACCACCCGGCCGCGCTCCACCGTCAGCGGGCAGGCGCCATACCCCGCATAGCCGGAAGGCATCGGCTTACCATCAAGTGCCGCCAGCAGGTTGTCCGCCACCACCGGCGCCTGCTTGCGCACAGCGGCGGCGGTCTTGGCGTTGCTGGTACCGCTGGCATCGCCAAGACCGAAGACATCCGGGTAACGGTTGTGCTGAAGGGTCTCGGCATCGAGATCGAGCCAGCCACCGGCGTTGGCCAGGGGCGAGTCACGCACCAGCCGTGGCGCGCGCTGGGGCGGCACCACGTGGAGCATATCGAAATCGGTCTCGATCTCCTCGCTGGACTCACCGTCGGTGACGCGAAAGCGCGCTTTCTGGGCCGTACCGTCCACGGCGATGAGATCCTGCTGGAACCGCTTGTGGATGCCATAGCGCTGAACGTAGGCATCCAGCGCCGGCACGAAGTCCGGGACGCCGAACATCACCCCGCCAGCGTTGTGGAAGTTGACCTCGATATCGCCCAGGACGTCCTGCTTTTCCCACTCATGGCAGGCGAGATACATCGCCTTCTGCGGTGCCCCGGCACACTTGATCGGCATCGGCGGCTGGGTGAACAGCGCCTTGCCGCCGCGCATGCCCTGCACCAGCGACCAGGTATAGGGCGCCAGATCGAAGCGGTAGTTGGAAGTGACGCCATGGCTGCCCAGGCTCTCCTCCAGCCCCTCGATCGCCTGCCAGTCGAGTTCCAGACCCGGCGCCACCACCAGCGCCCGGTAGCCGAGCGTCGAACCGTCACCCAGTACCACCTGGCGGGACTCCGGCAACAGGCGTTCGGCGCTGGTCTGGTGCCAGGTGACGAAGCCCGGCATTACCGAGCGCATCGAACGGCGCGTCTGCTCCGGAGTGAAGACGCCACCGCCGACCAGCGTCCAACCGGGCTGATAGAAGTGATCCTGCGCCGGCTCGACGATGGCGATATCGAGATCGGACTGGCGCCGATGCAGGCTCGCCGCGGTGGCGATGCCACCGGCACCGCCGCCGACGATCACCACATCATGGTGCCGGGTGGTGGATGCCGTCGAGGCGTCTGGGGTCTCACTCATGAGGCTGTCTCTCCTGCGGCCTGTACTTGTGTCATATCGATGGGGCGGCGTAGCGAGCGGGCCACCTCACTCCCAGGCCGCGCCCTCCAGCGCATCCAGCGGGATCTTGAGGTAGCGCTTGCCGTTCTCTTCCGGTTCCGGCAGACGGCCGCCGCGCACATTCACCTGCAGCGCATGCAGGATCAGCTTGGGCATCGGCAGCTCGTGATCGCGCTGCTGGCGCAGTGCGACGTACTCCGCCTCGCTGCTCTCGCCCAGGCGATGCTTGTTGTGCTGGCGCTGCTCGCGCACCGTGCTCTCCCACTGCGGCTCGCGGCCGTCGGGCATGTAGTCGTGGCCGGTGAATAGGCGGGTGTCATCGGGCAGGGCGAGAATCGCCTGAATCGAATGCCATAACTGGTGGGCGCTGCCCCCGGGGAAGTCGGCCCGGGCGGTGCCGAAGTCGGGCTGGAACAGGGTGTCGTGGACGAAAGCGGCGTCGCCGATCACATAGGTGACCGAGGCCAGGGTATGCCCCGGCGAGTGCATCACCCGTACCGGCAGTTCGCCCAGGGTGAAGGTCTCGCCATCGCTGAACAGGCGATCCCACTGGCTGCCATCGGTGGGCAGTGCCGGCCAGTTGTAGATGCGCTTCCACAGCGCCTGGACCTCGACCACCTGGGCGCCGATCGCCGTCGGCGCGCCGGTCTTGTCGTGCAGGTAGCGCGCGGCGGAGAAGTGATCGGCGTGAGGGTGGGTATCCAGAACCCACGCCACCTCGAGCCCTTCCCGGGCGATATAGGCGAGCAGCTCATCGGCGTGGTGGGTCGCGGTCGCCCCGGATTTTTCATCGTAGTCGAGCACCGGATCGATGATCGCGCAGCGGCGCGTGGCCGGGTCACTGACGACGTACTGGACGCTGAAGGTGCGCGGGTCGAAGAAACCGGCGACATCGGGCCGGCCGTGTTCCCGATCACCACGGGAGATAGCGAAGGTGTGCATGACGGCTCCTTGGTGGGCGACTTCCTCAGCATAACGCCATTTAAGTTCTAACGTTATACCTTTTTGAAATATAACTTATGCCGTTTTTCCTGCATGGAGACAGGCTTTCCGGTGCCTTGCTGGCCGCCTTGACCTACGACCGGGCCACTGGCGCGCAGCGGAACCGGACGGGCGAGTGACGCTGCGGGCCTTGGCGCTGTGCAAGCGCGCGAGCGCGGGTTTTCGCTTGCCAAAGTGGCCTTCTAGCCAGTCAGAGAGGCCCGATGAAAACAGAAGGTATGGGAATCAATGGGCTATGATGGGCCGAATTGGGCGGCCTCTCAGGGGTGTCGTACAGACGGGTTATCCCGTGGTCGACACTGTTGTCGACGGTATGGCCGGGTGGATTTTGTTCTTTTCGGTTGTGCTGCCGTTGGTGGCACCGCCGATGCTGAGACGGCCTTGTTGAGGCGGCACGACGACAGCTATCGATCGATATCACATCAGATAGCTATCCAGTAGCTGTCGGCCGATATCCCCCGGTGGTCTCTGTTTGAGAAGTCTGCCCTGCTGAGCCCGGCGGCGCATGAGAGGCGCTGCCTGAAGTGTTGTTTCCGTTAGCGGTGGTGAACGATGGAAGTGCGTTACTGCTCCAGATTGATGCTCGTGAACGAACAGAGTGCCTTGTTGCTGTTTCAATACCAGGATGAACATACGTCGTCTGCTTTTTGGGCCACGGCAGGCGGAGAACTGAAACCGGGTGAGTCCTATCTTCAGGCGGCCAGCCGGGAACTGTACGAAGAGACGGGGCTGCGCGAGGAGATCGGGCCGCTGGTGATGGAGCGCGAAGCAGTGTTCGCCGTTGCCCGCTCGCAGCCGGCGTTGTGGCGGGAACGTTATTACCTGGTGCGCTGCCCCAAGACGTCCCAGGTTTTCGCGGCGGATTGGACCGATGAGGAAAAGGCCACCATCCAGCGATGGAAGTGGTGGTCGCAGGAGGCGATGCACGCCGAGGGACGCCAAGCCTTCAAGCCCGAGAACCTGATCGACCTGCTGGCCGATATCATTGAGGGCAAGCCGGCAAAGTGAAGATCCCATCAAAGCACGACAGTGGAGAGCAGGGATGAACAGCGCCTTCGTGATCACCGGGGGCCCCGGCGGCGGCAAGACCACATTGCTGAACGCACTGCAGGAACGCGGATATCGCATTGCACCGGAGGCTGCCCGGCGGATCATCCGGGCCAGATTGGCACAGGGGCTGCCGCCCCGGCCGGACCCGGTCGCTTTCGCCCGGGACATCCTGGCCTCGGACATGGAGCAGCACCGGGCAGCGCAGGCCCATGAGGGCGTTACCTTCTTTGACCGCGGCGTGCTGGACGCGATGTATATGCTGGATATGGCGCATGCCATGACGCGACAGGAGGCGACCGACCTTGTCCAGCGCTTCCCCTACCATAATACCGTGTTCCTTCTGCCCCCCTGGGAGGACATCTACGGCACCGATGCAGAGCGCGACCAGAGCTTCGAGGATGCGGTGCAAGTCTTCGAGGGAATGAGTCGTTGGTACGCAGAGTGGGGTTACCAGACGGTGGAAGTGCCTCGAGTGTCCGTGGAGGAGCGCGTTGCGTTCGTTTTGACAGTCGGACCCGGCCTGGCTCTTGAAGCACGGCCTGGCAAAACCGTCTGACTCGATACAACCGATTCCGGCTATCCACGTAGTTCAGCGGCGAGTATCCATTGCCCGGCATTGATAATGAGGGGCGACGGTGATTGTCTTCGTCCCTCGACAACGCTGTCGCATTGAAGGAAGCCGCGACGGTCATGACCGTCGCGGCTTCTCTGTCTGCCCCCTCTTATAGACGTTGCCCAGGGTTTGTACGAAAAGTCAGCGAGCGAAGGCCAGACCGGGGCGCGTAGCCAAGGCGAAAATCGGCGAAAACGGACCGGGCTGGCGCTCCAGTTTACGAGGTGTAAATGAGCATTTTACTCGCTCCGCTCGCCCTTCGGGCCGTCCTTCGGACGTTCTGAACGTTGTTCAGTGAGCCGATTTTTTAACGCCGTATTGCCGAGCGCAGGTAGTTTTCGTACAGAGCCTAGACCCGCAGCGGCGCTAGCCTGGGCGCGATCATATTCTCCGGGCGCAGGATATCGGCAAGCGAGGCTTGATCGAGCAAGTTCTCCTCCAGCACCAGCTCCAGCACGCCGCGGCCGGAGACCAGCGCCTCGCGGGCGATGCGCGTGGCGTTGTCGTAGCCGATATGCGGGTTGAGCGCGGTGACCAGCCCGATCGAGCGCTCCACCATCTCGCGGCAGTGGGCCTCGTTGGCGGTGATGCCCTCGATGCAGTGCTCGCGCAGCATGTGCATGGCGCGGGTCAGCAGGCGGATGGAGTCGAACAGCTTGTAGGCGATCAGCGGCTCCATCACGTTCAACTGCAGTTGCCCGCCCTCGGCGGCCATGGTCAGCGCCAGGTCGTTGCCGATCACCTCGAACGCCACCTGGTTGACCGCCTCGGGGATCACCGGATTGACCTTGCCGGGCATGATCGAGCTGCCGGGCTGGCGCGGCGGCAGATTGATCTCGTTGAAGCCGGCACGCGGCCCGCTGGAGAGCAGGCGCAGGTCGTTGCAGATCTTGGAGAGCTTCACCGCCAGGCGCTTCAACATGCCCGAGAAGAGCACGAACGCCCCCATGTCGGAGGTGGCTTCGATCAGGTCCTGGGCCGGCACCAGCGGCTGGCCGCTGATCGCGCCGAGGCGCTCCACCGCCAGGCGCTGATAGCGCGGGTCGGAGTTGATCCCGGTGCCGATGGCGGTGCCACCCAGGTTGACCTCGCACAGCAGGCGCGGAATCTGCGCCTCCAGGTGGCCCAGATCCTCGCCCAGGGTGGTGGCGAAGGCGTTGAACTCCTGGCCCAGCGTCATCGGCACCGCATCCTGCAGCTGGGTGCGGCCCATCTTGAGCACGTCGGCGAAGGCCGCGCCCTTGTCCGCCAGCGCATCGCGCAGCTGCGCCAGACTGCCGAGCAGCGCATCGTGGCCCAGCAGCAGACCGAGGCGGATCGCGGTGGGGTAAGCGTCGTTGGTCGACTGCGCCATGTTGACGTGGTTGTTGGGGTGCAGGTGCGCGTAGTCACCCTTGGCGTGGCCGAGGTGTTCGAGTGCCAGATTGGCGATCACCTCGTTGGCGTTCATGTTGGTCGAGGTACCCGCCCCGCCCTGGATCATGTCGACCACGAACTGATCGTGGTGCTCGCCGGCGATCAGCGTCTGGCAGGCGTGGCGGATCGCTTCCAGACGGGTGGCGTCGAGATAGCCCAGCTCGTGATTGGCCTCCGCCGCGGCCTGCTTGACCATGGCCAGCGCGATCACCAGCTTGGGGTAGTGCGCCAGAGGCACGCCGCTCAGGTGGAAGTTCTCCACCGCACGCTGGGTCTGGATGCCGTAGTAGGCGCTCTGGGGCACGGGCAGCACGCCCAGCAGGTCCTTCTCTTCACGGGTGGGGATCGTGTCGGCGTCAGTGCCGAGATCCGGGGTCGCCATCATGGTGGGTATCGTCTTCAGTCAGGGGGTTCGAACGGCCTGGGCGCCGGGGTGCCGGCGCCGCTGGGCGTAAGGTAACGCCGCGCCGGCTCGCCTGCCCAATGCCGTTGCGTGGTGGTGCATGCCCGCCCGGCATGGGGAGAGCATCGCTGATGAGGAGACCGGTAACGACCCGGCAGCGCGGAAACGCATATGTTGCCGATCTGTGCTAACGCTGGCTCCAGAGGGTGCGCAATATGAGTCCGTGCATATCAAGAATAATATTGCGACGGAGTCAGCAATGAACGATACGAAGATCGATTTTATCTACCTGTCCGAGCAGGACATGATCCGCGCCGGCGTCACCGATATGGCCGCCTGCGTCGATACCATGGAAGAGGTCTTTCATCTTCTCCATACCGGTGACTACCGTATGGCCGGCCCCAACAATGACTCGCACGGCGCGATGATCATGTTCCCGGAGGAGTCGCCTTTCCCCACCATGCCCAAACCGACCGCGGACCGCCGCATGATGGCGATGCCGGCCTATCTGGGCGGCAGCTTCTGCACCTCCGGCGTGAAGTGGTACGGCTCCAACATCGCCAACCGCGACAAGGGCCTGCCCCGCTCCATTCTGATGTTCACGCTGACCGACCCGGACACCGCCGCGCCCCTGGCGTACATGTCGGCCAACCTGCTGTCGGCCTACCGTACCGGCGCGGTGCCGGGTGTCGGCGCGCGTCATCTGGCACGCAAGGATTCCCGTGTCGTCGGCCTTCTGGGCCCGGGCGTGATGGGCCGCACCAGCGTCGCCGCGTTCATGGCGACGTGCCCTGACATCGACACCGTCAAGGTCAAGGGTCGCAGCGAGAAGAGCGTCAACGAGTTCATCGACTGGGCCAAGACGCACTATCCGCAGTTGACCGTCGAGGTGGTCGATACGGCGGAAGCGGTGGTGCGCGACTCCGACATCGTGACCTACTGCGCCTCCGGGGAAGTCGGCGACCCCGACCAGTACCCCCTGGTCAAGCGCGAGTGGGTCAAGCCCGGTGCGTTTCTGGCGATGCCGGCACCGACCAACTTCGATGAAGGCCTGGAAGCGCCCGAGATCCGCAAGGTGCTCGACAACACCGGCCTTTACGAGGCCTGGTACGAGGAAGTGCCCAAGCCCGCGCACCACACCATTCCGCTGATCGGCGTGAAATTCATGGACATGCTGCACGCCGGCACCCTCGATGCCAGCGCGCTGGAGGACCTGGGTGCGATCGTCTCCGGCGATAGCCCGGGGCGCAGGAACGACGACGAGATCATCATGATGTCGGTCGGCGGCATGCCGGTCGAGGATGTCGCCTGGGCGACGGTGATCTACCGCAAGGCCGTGGAACAGGGCATCGGCGTCCGGCTGAATCTGTGGGATGAACCTGCCCTGAAATGAGCCGACACGGCCCCCGTTTGCGGGCATCGGCAGTATGGCCGGTGTCCGCCTTTTTCGTCGATTGCAACATGAGCGCCCTACCATGACTCACATCACCAAGGTCAAGACCGGTTCCCCCTTCGAAGAGCACGCCAGTTACTCCCGCGTGGTAGCCGTCGACAACTGGATCCTCGTCTCCAACACCGCCGGACGCCATCCGACCACCAAGCAGATTCCCGACGACGTCGGTGAGCAGTTGAAGCAGGTGTTCGCCAATATCGAGCGCGGCCTTGCCGCGGTCGACAGCAGCCTTGCCGACATCATATCCGCGAAAATCTTCATCCAGGACCCGGCCGACACCAACACCGTCATGGGTCTGTTCGGCGAGATCATGCGCGGCATCGACCCGGTCATCACCGTGACTTGCCCGCCGCTGGGTGCCGAGGTCTACAAGGTCGAGCTGGAAGTGACCGCCTATCGCGGCGCCGGCAGCGCCGAGATCCACCGGATCGACACCTCCGCACAGTGAGAGCTCGTCCGCGCCCCATCCGGGCGCCCGACAGGTGGCTGGCAGTGACCGGCCGCCTCCGGTTTGCCGACTCATCGACCAGGACACTTTCATGGCTCCAACCATTGCACCCGTCGATACCTCCAAGGATTTTCCCGACGCCACCACCGTGGTCATCATCGGTGGCGGCATTATCGGTCTGACCGCCGCGCTGACGCTCGCCGAGCGCGGTGTGCCGGTCGTCGTGCTGGAAAAGGGCCGGCTGGCCGGCGAGCAGTCCTCGCGTAACCTGGGCTGGGTTCGCAAGACCAATCGTCATCTCGAGGATGTGCCGCTGGCACTCGCCGCTGACACGCTGTGGGCGACCATGGCCGAGCGGACCG
The DNA here is from genome assembly GCF_003206675.1 of Salinicola sp. RZ23. Lineage (NCBI taxonomy): Bacteria > Pseudomonadati > Pseudomonadota > Gammaproteobacteria > Oceanospirillales > Halomonadaceae > Salinicola > Salinicola sp. RZ23. Next base: position 377,509 of record NZ_PZJK01000001.1, on the reverse strand, counting down.
GCAGTGACGTCGGCTATCGCCAGTCGGGGATCATGTTTCTATCGCGCACCCCCGCTCAGCTGGCCGTGCACGAGGCCTGGCTCGACTCGGTATCCGAGCTGTCGCTGGACTCCAGGCTGCTGAGCCCCCGCGAGATCGACGCGCAGGTGCCGGGCGGTCGTGGCGACTGGGCCGGTGCTATCTTCACGCCGTCCGACGGCCGCGCCGAGCCGACACTTGCCTCCAGCGCCATCGCCCGCGCGGCCATCGCCCGTGGCGCAGTGATCGTCGAACACTGCGCGGTGCGCAACATCACCCGCGCTGGCGGCCGGGTCAGCGGAGTCGTGACCGAGCGCGGCGAGATCCGCTGCGATCAGGTGCTGCTGGCCGGCGGCATGGGGTCCCGCCGCTTTCTGGGCAATATCGGCATCTCCCTGCCGACACTCCCCCTGGTCCTGTCGGTGTTTCGTACCGGCGCCATGGAAGGCCCCACCGATGTGGCCGTCGGCGGGCCGGATTTCTCGTTCAGAAAGCACAAGGATGGTGGTTTCATCGTGACCCAGCGTGGCGCGCTGGATGCCCCGCTGACGCTGGATCACCTGCTGGTCGGCGCCAAGTACTTGAGCGCCTTGCGCGCGCAGCGCGGGATGCTGCGGATCTCGCTGGGCAAGCCTTTCTGGCGGGATCTCACACTACCCAGGCGCTGGAAGCAGGGGCGATCGCCGTTCGAGCGCGAGCACACGCGCACCATCGACCCAGCGATCAACGAGGGGCTCAACCAGGAGGCGTACCGCAATCTGGCGGCGGCCTGGCCGGTGTTCGAGAACATGAACGTAGTGGAATCATGGGCGGGCATGATCGACATCACCCCGGACTCGAACCCGGTCATCGATGCGGTGCCGGGCGTGCCGGGACTGACACTGGCCACCGGCTTCTCCGGCCATGGTTTCGGTACCTCACCGGCAGCGGGGCAGCTAGCGGCCGATCTCGTCATGAACTCGGCGCCGCTCATCGATCCAACGCCCTACCGATTCGGCCGATTCTAGGCGCTGTACGACAACGGACGCCGTCAACTTGGCGACTCGAGCAATCGGGCCCGAGTCGCAGAGGGTGACTCCTGGAACAGGCGCCGGTATTCGCGGCAAAAATAGCTCTGGTGGAAAAAGCCCTGCGCGGCAGCAGCGTCCGCCAGGTACTGGGCCGGATCCTGAAGCAGGCTGCGTCGCACGGCATTGAGCCGTAGCGCGCGCAGATAGGCCACCGGCGACTGCCCCACCTCGGCCTGAAAGCTGTATTGGAGTGTGCGTCGTGAGATCTTCAACTGGTCGCAGAGTGCCATCAGCGAAGGCGGGTCCTCCGGACGACTCTGGATCAGCGCCTGGCAGCGTTCGACGATATAGCGCCGGGTCCGATAGTTGTTGGCATCCGGCTCGATGGTGGGCACATCGCTGCCGAGCAGCATGTCGATGCTCTCTTCGAGCTGATGGACCAGCGACTGCTGCAGCGCCGGCGGTATCGGTTCATGGGCGGGGCGCTGGCTCAGGTAGTCGGTCATCCACTGCCACTGCCCGCGGACCTGGTGCAACAGCCCCGGGGATACCTCGAGTCGTCGCAGTCGATACTCATCGCGCCCCAACCATTCGTGACGGCTGCGGTCAATGGAGACCACCAGCAGATCGTAATTCGAGGGCACCACGCTCCAGAACTGATCACAGCGGGGCAATAGCGTCACGGTATCGATACCGAACAGACTCGCACTGGGCCAGCGAATCGGCGTCACCAGATGCCACTGGGACTCGGGGAAATGCATGCGCTGGAACAGGCTCAGATTGGCACTTTCACGAAACAGGCGAACCGAATGGCTGGCGACATCGACGATCTCACCGGAAAAATGGCCCGCCTCGATCTGGCTGATCTCCTGCTGCCAGCCATCCAGGCGCAGGGCTTGCTCGGCAGCATCACGACAGTGGTGCAGGGTGATGTTCACGAATGACTCCTTCGAGCGCAGCGCTCGAGGCCATGGCATCTCGTTGTCGCCCGCCAGCCACGGCGACCAGCCCGTGCTGGCTCGACCCGTAAGTGGCGATGACAAGGCATCTTTTTATTCAGAACCCAAAAATAATTAGTGTGTTAGTGAAAAAGGTGACTCCATGCTCTCCACGAATGCAACCTCTCAATCGTTCGACGTCTGGCTCGATGCCATTCGCCAGATTTGTGGCAATTTCGATGCCAAGCCAAGAGAGCACCTGAACTTTCAAGGCAGTATCTCGGCACGCACCAATGGCGGCATCGATATCGCCCATATCGTCACCAACGCCGCAAAGATCACCAGCAGCCAGGCCCAGCGTTGCCACGAGGACCGTCACTGCTTTCTGGTCGTGCAGAAGCTGGGACACGCCACCCTGGAGCAGAACGACACCCAGATCACGCTGCGCCCGGGCGACATGGTACTGATGGACTCCCCCAGGGCCTTCGAGATCACGCCCCACGGCCTGGTCGAACAAAACTCCCTGCATCTCTCGCGCAGTGACATCGCCCGGCACTTCGGCGACACCGCGATCCCCTTCATGAAGATCACCGCAGACTGCGCCAGCAGCCAGGTTCTGCAGCTCATCGTCAATCGCATCGTGAGCGAGCCGTTGGCCGCGACCGACGAACGCGACCAGGGGGTCCTGGCGTCCCTGGCGGCCCTGCTGCCGGCGATCCACCAGCACCAGGCCCTCACACCCTCGTTTCTGGCGCAGGCCGATGGCACGCTCTTCACCTGTGTTCAGCAATTCATCGATCAGCATCTGCACGAAGAGGACATCGGCCCGCAGCGGCTGGCCCACGTCTTTCATATATCGGAGCGCCAGCTCTACCGCCTGTTCGAGCAGCACGATGAAACGGTGTGTCGCTATGTGCAGCGCCGCCGACTGGCCCGCTGCGCCGAGGCGCTGGCCAGCCCGGTCCTGACCAAGCGCTCGATTACTCAGATCGCTTATCAATGGGGATTCACCGACTCGGCGCACTTCAGCCGCGCCTTCAAGCGCGAGTTCGCGAGCTCGCCTCGGGAATACCGCCGTGCGCGACTCGCGCAGGTGGCCTGAGAATCACAGCCGGGCGGTCGTGCAGCAAAACGGTGCGTGAGTATGGGTCGGCGTGCCGAAAGCGTGCATGAGTGTGGGCGGTAGTACTGACACGTTGACGCGGGCCGGCCCCCGAGACCCCAGGAGGCCGGCTCCTCGCTCAATAAGCGATGCAGATCGACTTGAGCTCGGTATAAGCGTTGACCGCTTCCGGGCCGAACTCCTTGCCGATGCCGGACATCTTGAGACCACCGAACGGCATGGCCGGATCGAGCGTCACGTGGGTGTTGACCCAGACGGTGCCGGCTTCGATACGCGGTGTCATCGCCATGGTCTTGGACAGGCTCTCGGTCCAGAGGCTGGCTCCCAGACCATAATCGCTGTCGTTGACCATGCGCAGGGCCTCCTCCTCATCGTCGAACGGAATGACCGTCAGCACCGGGCCGAAGACCTCTTCCCGGGCGATCTCCATGTCGTGATTCGCGCCGCTGACCACGGTGGGCGAGATATAAAATCCCTCGGCCGGCACCTCGTTGCCGACATGCACCTGGGCACCCTGCTCCCGCGCGCGGTCGATATAGCCCTGCACGCTCACCTGCTGGCGTTTGGACACCAGCGGATTGACCTGCGCCTCGGGGTCGATGCCGGGGCCAGCCCGCATGGCGTCGACGGCCTTGGCCAGATGCTCGCAGAAGCGATCGTGCAGGCTGCGGTGCACGTAGAACCGCGAGGCCGCCGCGCACACCTGCCCCTGATTGAGCAGGCCGCCCATCAAGGCGCCATTGACCGCCTTCTCGAGATCGGCATCTGCCAGCACCAGCATCGGATTCTTGCCGCCGAGCTCCAGCGAGAAGTTCGCCATGTGCTCGACCGCGGCGTGGCCGATCTGCTTGCCGATCTCGGTACTCCCGGTGAAGGTCACTTTCTTGACGTCCGGATGCTCGGACAACCGTGTTCCCACCGTCGCCCCCGAGCCCAGCACCACGTTGAAGACCCCTTTGGGCACGCCGGCCTCGATGGCAAGCTCGGCCAGCCGCAGCACGCTGAGCGGCGTCTCGGAGGAGGGCTTCAACACCACCGTGCAGCCCGCCGCCAGCGCTGGCACCACCTTCCACAACGCGATCATCATCGGGAAGTTCCACGGCACGATGGCCGCCACCACGCCGACCGGCTGGCGCAGCGTGTAGGCGTTGAACTTCGCACCCTCGGGCATGCCGATGGAGACGTCCCGGGTGCTGCCTTCGAGCTTGGTGGTCCAACCCGCCATGTAGCGAACGAAATCGATCGAGAAGCCGACATCGACGCCACGGGCGATATTGATCGACTTGCCCTGGTTGAGTGTCTCGATCTGAGCGAGCTCGTCAGCGTGCTGCTCGATCAGGTCAGCAAAACGCAGCAGAAGCCGCTCCCGCGCGGCCGACGTCATGCCGCCCCAGCGGCCATCGTCGAAACTTTGCTTGGTCAGCGCCACCGCCCGGTCGGCAAGGGCCACATCGCCCTCGGCCACCTGAGTCAGCGGCTTGCCGGTCGAGGGGTCGAGCACGTCGCGAGGCGAGCCGTCGCTGACATAGGCACCCTCGATGAACGACCCTGTCGCCCGTTTGAAAAAATCCTGTACGGCCTGTGATGCTGAGTCCTGGCTCATGAACGATCTCCTGCGCATGCAAGGTGTCGAGAGGGACGCCCGTCTGGCGTCGCTCGACCGTAAAAGGGGTAGCTGAGGCTAGGCCTTGTCTTAAAAGTCACCGAGCGGAGGCAAACCCGGGGCGCGTAGCCAAGGCAAAAATCGGCGAAAACGGATCTGGCTGGCGCTCCAGTTCACGGAGGAGCCGATGACTCGCTCCGCTCGCCTGTCGGGCCATCCTTCGAACGTTCTGAACGTTGTTCAGTGAGCCGATTGTTAACGCCTTATGGATAAGCGCTGTACTTTTCAGACATGACCCAAGGCTAGTGCGCCATGCCCCTGAAAACTTGCCCATGCCTGCCAGGCTCATGACGCTGTCTGCCGAAGCCTAGAAATTGAATCCGGCCAGCAGCTGGGTGTAGTAGTTAGCGCCGCTGCCACCGAGCTGGGAGCCGCCATTCGAGGCCGATGCATCCGGATCGAAGCGGCCCACCAACGGCATCACCCACCAGTGGTCGTTGATCGTCCAGGTGGCATAGAGATCGATCTCGTTGCCATCGAGGTTCTGTCCCTGATCGCGATCTAGGGTGTCGAAACGATACGCCAGCATGCCCAGGCTGAGCTGTTCGGTAGGCGTGACTGACAGCGTGATCTGTTGAATGCGCGCATTGGTCTCGAACGGCCCGGCGTAGTTGGCCGCCACCTCCCCCTGGAACCAGGTACCGAGCGCCCGGCCGTTGCCGTAGAACAGCGGGTCATAGCCATCGGAGAAGCGGCTGAAGCGATAGCTGGCGTAGGGTGACCCGGGCAGCTCGTCGAAGGTCCAGCCCATCTCCAGATACCAGGCATTCTCAGCGGCACCGTTACCCTTTTCCTGAAAGGCGTACTGCCCGGACAGAAACAGGTTCTCGACACCGGCGTTGCCGTGGCCATAGAGGCTGTAGACCTTGGTGCCATCGCGGTCAGGATGGAGGAAGGCGTAGTCGTTATCGGTATCCAGCACCTTGAGGTAGGTCGCGCCGAGGGTGTTGTCGTCGCTCACGTGTTCGAGCGTACCGACCGCCATGGCGGGTTTGGCCTGGGCGGGATTGTCCGATTCGAGCCACATCAGATCGCCACGCCACCCCGAGTCGCCGCCGAGTTTGACCACGGCGGTTCGCGCGAACGCCTGCCGCGGGGCCAGATAATAGGCGCCACCCCGGTCGAGTTCGCCGCCGAGCAACCCATCGCCGACATTGAGCGAATCCCCGGAAATCAGAAACCCGTCGCCGACCTGAATGCGCTGGCGTCCCACCGACACATCGAGACCATCGCGTCCGAGCGCCGGGATCAGATCGCCGGATTTCCAGCCGACGGCCAGGTCCTCGATATGCGTGCGACGCTCATCACCCGTGGTGAATCCCCCTGCGTCACCCTGCCCCCAGGTAGCGCTCGACACCCATGCCACGTTGGCATAGAGCGAACCCGCCGTGGGCGACAGCGCCTGTGTGACGTCGACGCCGTACTTGATGAACCCTTCCTGCCAGTCGCGCCCTTCCGCCTCAGCCGTCTCCGACTGGGCGTAGCCCTTCTGGCTGTGAAACACCCCCGCCACCCCGGTGACGTTCAGATTGATCTTGGTCCTGGCGGTGTCGTAAATCTCGAGCGCCGAGGCATTTCCGGACAAGGCGAGCGAAATGACCGTGCCGGCAGCGAGTGTCGGCAGCATGGGGCGGTAGCGTGAAATCGTCATGAAGCAGTCTTCCCTTTGTTGTTGCAGTGCATGGGGTGGCAATGCTCGTTGTTACGGGGATTGTCGCTACGACACTTATCGTTGTAGTGCTCCTGGGGCGAGTGATCTCAGGCGTCAAAGGGACATCCCCGATGGACAGGCTAGCGAGACTGGCTGCGCGACTCTTGTCCGCTCCTGACAAAAACCTGCCTCAAGTTGCCACAATGCGAACTCCAGACGAGTTCAGGAAAGCCTGACCGTCGATGACACAATGGCTCATCCAGCGCCGAGAGCAACAGCGACGCTGCGGTTGTCTCCCTCCAACATCAAAGCATGCTCAATCCACTGACCAGGCCAGTGCAGACGCGGTACCCACACCACCACCGCGATAGACACCCCGTCCGCCTCCAGAAAGGGCACGCTGCCCCGGCTGACCGTGCCGAGCGAGGCGGTGCGGTTGTCTTTCAGACGAACGGATCGAGCGGCATGCCGATCGGGATGGTCAGCAGGATCATGGACATCGCATCAATATGGGCTTGAAAAAGGCCGCCAACTCGTCAGTGGCTGTCAGAGGCAGGACATTGGCCACGTATTGATCCGGACGGACCACCACCAGCGCACCGGCGCGGTCGATGCCACGAACCTCGAAGATATCCTCATCGGCTGCCACGCCGTAGACGTTCTCGAGATCCACCAGCGCAAACGGGCCGACCTCGGGCGTGAAGACACTCGGCACCTCGCCCATCGCAACGTCCTCGTGGCGCTGCTGATAGATCACCTTGACGTCGAACCAATCAACCCAGGCGCCGCCCGGCAAGGCCGCATTGAGGGGAGAGTCGGGCGAGTGCACCAGCCATTCGGCGAGGTGTCGGGTCTTCGAGTCGGCCCCGGGGCTCGCGGTGTCGGCAAACACATAGAAGCGCCACCGGCCATCGGCCCTGGCCTGATGCCCGAGCTGTAGCGGGTTGCCGTCGCAGACCCGCGAGGCCCTTGCCGACTTGAACCGCTTGCCGATGGGAAAGCCGGTCGCAAGCGCCTGATGGTCAGCGGAATGGGTGATCAGCGACGGCTCGTACTCGGTCATGAAACCGGCCGGGAACTCGATGGTTCGGGTGTAGAACGCTTCCAGTTCGTTGGGATCCTCGAACGCTTCCGGATGCTTGGCCATCATCGTCGACCACTGCTTGTCGAAATCGATCAGGTTCCTGGCCACCACCTGACGCTCGGTGGAGTAGGTCGACAGCAGGCTGGCCGGGCTGCAACCGGACAGCACATGGCCAAGCTTCCAGCCCAGATTGAAGCCATCCTGCATCGAGACGTTCATGCCCTGACCGGCCTTGGCACTGTGGGTATGGCAGGCATCGCCGGTAATGAACACCCGAGGCAGCCGCCCGGACCCCGGATTCTCGACGTCATCGAAGCGGTCGGTCAGGCGATGGCCGACCTCGTAGACGCTGTGCCAGGCCACGTTTCGCACATCGAGCGTGTAGGGCGTGAGAATCTCGTTGGCCTTGGCGATGATCCGCTCGATGGGCGTGTTGCGCACGGCGCTGCTGCCATCGGCCGGTACTTCGCCGAGGTCGACGTACATCCGAAACAGATGCCCGCCCTCCCGCGGAATCAACAGGATGCTGCCGCCGGCATGGGACTGGATGGCGCACTTGGTGCGGATATCCGGGAAATCGGTGCGCGCCAGCACATCCATCACGCCCCAGGCGTGGTTGGCCTGATCGCCGGCAAGGGTGCAGCCGATGGCCCGCCGCACGCCGCTTCGCGCCCCGTCGCAGCCCACCACGTACTTGGCCCTCACCGTACGTTCGCGGCCCTCTTCCGGCCCGGCCACCTGCGCGAGCGCCACCGTGACCGGGTAGTCACCCTCCTCCTCGACCGTCAGCCCCTTGAACTCGATGCCAAAATCCGGACGGATACGTGCCGGCCCATTAGCGGCCGACTCGGCCAGGTAATCGAGCACACGCGCCTGGTTGACGATCAGATGAGGAAACTCGCTGATGCCTTCCGGATCATCGGCCGTGCGAGCGGTACGGATGATGTACTCGGGCCGCTCCGGATCCGGCTTCCAGAACGCCATCTCGGTGATGCGATACGCCTCGGCCGTGATCCGATCGGCGAAGCCGAACGCCTGGAAGGTTTCGACGCTTCTGGCCTGAATGCCATCGGCGTGGCCGATTTCGAGCCGCCCCGCCCGGCGCTCGATGATGCGGGTACGGATGTGGGGAAACTGGGCAAGCTGCGCGGCCATGATCATGCCGGCAGGGCCGGTGCCGACGATCAGAACATCGACTTCGTCGGGCAACGCCTCGGGGCGATCGAGCCCCTCGCCGAGCGCGGGCTGAACGCGGGGGTCGCCGGATACGTAGCCGTAATGGTGAAACTGCATGGTCTTCTCCTCATGGAACCTGCTGCGCTGGGCGGCAGACGTGGCAGCGCGCTCGGCGAGCGTCCCCGGTGATAAACAGCGTCTGGGCCCTGATGCCGTCCATGCTGAATACCCCCTGGCACGATGAGGATGTGTTTTACATCGCCATGATTGTACTTTTCATAAATACACGCCCTACCTTAGTCGGCCCACCCACCACACACCTCATCCACTCGTTAATCTATGAACAATCTGGGCACGTCAGTGCTCTCGAACCGGTGAGATGGCGCTCTCTGACCCAGAAATCGCGGCATCCCCCGTGCCTGGCGAATGCCATTCATGTAGATCCAAATGATGAGGAAGGCTCTCTTGACACAGTACTTCTGCAATATTGTTAATTTATTAACGAAATAGAGATACCCCGGTCGGCCACGCCCACTGCCGGCATGAAAGGAGAACGACGTGCCCCACTTGCATATCGAATATTCACCCCACCTCGAACAGCGCGTCGACGTGCACGAGGTCTGTCTGGCCGCCCACCGGGTGATGACGGCATCCCCGCTCTTTCCACTGGCAGGCATTCGCATCCGTGCCTTTGCCGCCGATCACTGCATCGTGGCCGACGACCACCCCGACAATGATTTTCTGGCCATGACCCTGAGCGTGGGCAGCGGCCGAGCCCAGGCGGACCTCGAGGCTGCGGGCGACCAGCTGTTCGCCGCCGTGCAGCGCGTGCTTGCCACACCGCTTTCCACAGCGCACTTCGCCCTCTCGCTCGAGATCCGCGAGATCGATGCCGCGCTGAGCTGGAAAGACACGCCGATCCATTCCCGGCTGTCCCGACAGTGAGCCCAACACCCCCTCCGGAGAATTCTCGATGAGCCAATTGAACGACAACATCGCCCGCGCGCAGGGCTACATGAAGCGCTTTCGCGATCAGGGCGTCTTGAATCACATCAACGGCGAGTCGGTGCCGGCCGATTCCGGCAAGACGTTCGAAACGATCTCGCCGGTCGACCTCACCCCCCTTGCCGAGGTGGCCCATGGCGGTGCCAGTGACATCGACCGCGCCGTCAAGGCTGCCGAACAGGCGTTCAAGCGCTGGAGCAAGACTCCGGGCAAGGAGCGACGCGCGATCCTGATCAAGGTTGCCGAAGCCATCGAGGCCCGCGCCGAAGAGATCGCCTTTACCGAGTGCATGGACACCGGGCAGTCGCTGCGCTTCATGTCGAAGGCCGCCATGCGCGGTGCCGCCAACTTCCGCTTCTTCGCCGACCGCGCCCCCCAGGCCGAGGATGGGCTGTCGCTTCGAAACGAGACCCAGATGAACGTGACCTCCAAGCGCCCGCTGGGCCCGGTCGGGGTCATCACGCCGTGGAACACGCCGTTCATGCTCTCGACCTGGAAGATCGCACCGGCACTGGCCTCTGGCTGTACCGTGGTGCACAAGCCGGCCGAGTTCTCGCCGATGACCGCCAAGCTGCTGGTCGAGATCGCCGAGGAAGCCGGTCTCCCGAGAGGGGTATTGAACCTGGTCAACGGCATGGGTGAAGACGCCGGCAAGGCGCTGACCGAGCACCCGGGCATCAAGGCCATCGCCTTCGTCGGCGAAAGCCGCACCGGCCAGATGATCATGGCTCAGGCGGCACCGACGCTGAAGCGCTTTCACTTCGAGCTCGGCGGCAAGAACCCGGTCATCGTGTTCGACGACGCCGACATCGACCGCGCCGTCAACGCCGCCACCTTCATGATCTACTCGCTCAACGGCGAACGCTGCACGTCCTCCTCGCGCCTGCTGGTTCAGGAAAGCCTCTATGAAGAGTTCACCCGCCGCGTGGCGGAGGTGGCCAATGGCGTGAAGGTCGGCCACCCGCTGGACCCGGAGACCGTGGTCGGCCCGCTGATCCACCCGGAGCACGAAGAGAAGGTGCTGTCGTACTTCGACAAGGCGCGTGAAGAGGGTGCCACCATCGCCGCCGGCGGCGAGAAGGTCGGTGACGCAGGCTGCTTCATCCGCCCGACGCTCTTTACCCACGCCACCAACGACATGTCGGTCGCTCAGGAGGAGATCTTCGGCCCGGTGCTCACCGCCATTTCCTTCAAGGATGAAGAGGAAGCACTGCGTCTGGCCAACGAGACCCAGTACGGCCTGGCCGCGTATCTGTGGACCAGCGACCTCGACCGCGCCATGCGTCTGACCGACGAACTGGAAGCCGGCATGATCTGGGTCAACTCCGAAAACGTCCGTCACCTGGAGTCGCCGTTCGGCGGCGTCAAGGCGTCAGGCATTGGACGCGATGGCGGTGACTGGTCGTTCGATTTCTACATGGAGACCGTCAACGTCTCCTTCCCGCGCAAGCCCCATCAGGTGCCGAAACTCGGGTGATCTCACCTGCGCAGGACGATATCGACCGCCCTGCTTCCGAACATCCGTGAGCCGAAGAAGGAGTCTCACCATGCCTATTCCAACGCCCAATCTTTATCCTGCGTTCAACATCATTCGCCTGAGCCACGTTGTACTGGGCGTCAGCGACCTGGCCAAGAGCCGTCACTTCTACGTCGACACCCTGGGTCTGCAGGTCACCGATGAGGACGACAGCCGCCTCTACCTGCGCGCCATGGAAGAGCGCGGTCACCACTGCATCGTGCTGGAAGAGAGTGAGCGCGCGGTCGTCAAGTCGCTCTCTTTCAAGGTCTTCGATGAGCAGGAACTCGACAAGGCCCACGACTGGTTCCAGCAGAAGGGACACCCGGTCGAGTGGGTGGAGCGCCCCTACCAGGGCCGCACGCTGCGCACCACCGACTGCTTCGACGTGCCGATCGAGCTGTACTTCAAGATGGATCGGCTCGCCCCGATCCATCAGCAGTACGCGCTCTACAAGGGCGTCAAGCCGCTGCGCATCGACCACTTCAACCTGTTCTCGCCCAGCGTCGATGAGGCGGTCGATTTCTATAACCAGATCGGTTTTCGCGTGACCGAGTACACCGAGGACGAAGGCAGCGGCAAGCTGTGGGCGGCCTGGACCCACCGCAAGGGCGGCGTGCACGACATGGCCTTCACCAATGGCCGCGGGCCCCGCCTGCACCACACCGCGTTCTGGGTGCCCACGCCCTTGAACATCATCGATCTGTGCGACCTGATGGCCACCACCGGCTACGTCGACAACATCGAGCGCGGCCCGGGCCGCCACGGCATCTCCAACGCCTTCTTCCTCTATATCCTCGATCCGGACGGTCACCGCATCGAGATCTACTGCTCGGACTACCAGACCGTCGACCCCGATCTGGAAGCGATCAAGTGGGATCTGAAAGACCCGCAGCGCCAGACGCTCTGGGGTGCCCCGGCACCGCGCTCCTGGTTCGAGCACGGCTCCGAGTTCGACAATCTCGAGCCCAGGGATTCCCAGCTCAACGCTACGCCGATCGTCGCGCCCTGAGCCGACCGGCACTCGCGTCTCACCCATGAGTCAAGAGGTCCGAGCCCGCTCGGGCCCTCAGGAGATAGCCCATGAACAACGCCCTTCCCCCGCGTCTCGCGGCCTTCCGCGCCCATGGGGCCGACCGTTTTGGGGTCGTCACCGACGAAGGCATCGTCGATCTGACGCCGGAATTCGGCCCCCGCTTCAAGGGCCTCAAGGAAGTGATCGAGGCCGGCGCCATCGACGAACTACTGAGCGCCGCCGACGGCCGCACCCCGAGCTACCGTGAAGACGACGTCACCTTTCTGATTCCGATCGCCAACCCCGAGAAGCTGATCTGTGTCGGCGTCAATTTCCCCTCGCGCAACGAAGAGTACAAGGATGGCCAGGCCGCCCCGAGCAAGCCGTCGCTGTTCATTCGCTTCCCCAGAAGCTTCGTCGGTCACAACGAGAATCTCGTGCGCCCGCCGGAGAGCGAACAGCTCGATTACGAAGGCGAGATCGCCATCGTGATCGGCAAGGGCGGCCGCCGGATCTCGCGCGAGAAGGCCTATGAGCACATCGCTGCGCTGACGCTGTGCAACGAAGGCACCATCCGCGACTGGGTCCGTCACGCCAAGTTCAACGTCACCCAGGGCAAGAACTTCGACGCCACCGGTGCCATCGGCCCGTGGCTGGTGCCGTTCAAGCGCGCCGAGCAACTCGATGACATCGAACTGACGACCCGCGTCAACGGCGACGTGCGCCAGAAGGATCGCACCTCGCGGATGATGTTCGATTTCCGCTACATCGTGAATTACGTGTCGACCTTCACCACCCTGGTGCCGGGCGACGTGATCGTGTGCGGCACCCCCACCGGCGCCGGCGCCCGCTTCGATCCGCCGATCTGGCTCGAACCGGGGGATGTGATCGAGGTCGAGGCCGACGGTATCGGCAGGCTGGTCAATGGCGTGGAGGACGAACGACATGGCACTGAGTGACACCCAGGTTGCCGAAGCTGCCGAGGCGCTGCTGGCCGCAGAAGCGACCCGCGAACAGATCGGACTGCTGTCCCGACGCTACCCGAACATGACGCTGGACGATGCCTACGCGATCCAGACCGCCCAGATGACGCGCAAGACGCGGGATCACGCCATTATCGGCTGGAAGATCGGGCTGACCTCCAAAGTCATGCAGGACGCCCTCGGCATCGACACGCCCGACAGCGGCGTGCTCTACGACTACATGCGCCATGACACCGGCGCCGTCATTCCCAGGGGCCATTTCATCGCGCCCCGCGTCGAAGCGGAGATCGCCTTTGTGATGAAGGCACCGCTCGAGGGCGACGTGACGCACGAGGAGGTGCTGGCCGCGACCGAGTACGTGACGCCGGCCCTCGAGATCCTCGATACCCGCATCGTGCGAAAGGACCAGGAGACCGGTCAGGCGCGCGTGATCGTCGACACCGTATCCGACAACGCCGCCAATGCCGGCATCGTGCTGGGCGCCGAGCGCCACGATCCGAGCGCGCTCGATCTGCGCTGGGTCGGCTCGATCGTCAAGCACAACGGCGTCGTCGTGGCGACGGGCCTTGGCGCCGGCGTCCTGGATGATCCGGTCACCGGACTGGTATGGCTGGCGCGGCGGATGGCGACGTACGGCCAGCGCATCGAAGCCGGTCAGGTCATCCTGTCGGGCTCGTTCATCGGCCCGATCGAATGCCCTTCCGGCAGCCGAATCGACGCCGACTATGGCGCGTTCGGCAGCGTATCGCTGACGTTCGACTGAACGGCAGGCCAGCTACCGGTGGCCCGGCTGGACGCGACGGTAACCCGAGGGGGTGGTGGCTGCATGACGTGCAAAGAATCGACAGAAATAGCCCGGATCCTGAAACCCGAGCCGATAGCCGATCTCGTTGATGCTCATGCGGGTAAAGGTCAGCAGGCGTCGCGCCTCCTGCATCAGACGGTCGTGCACCACGCGCTTGCTGGGCACCCCGGCGATGCGGCGGCAGACGCTGTTGAGCCGGGCCTCGGTCACATTGAGCGCGTGGGCGTAATCCGACAGCGTCCAGTGCGCGGTGTAGTGGGCCTCGATCTCCAGATTGAAACGGTGAAACAGCGACAGCTCGCCGTGCCGCACGCTCTGGGCCGGCAGCGAGTTGGCCGACAGTCGAAACAGGCTCATGAAGATCAGCCGGGTAAGCGTTGTCAGCGCGCCCTCACGGCCCGGGCGGTCGGCCTCGAACTCGAGACACAGCTCATCGAACAGCCGCTCGACGCGGTTGACGTCGAGTCGCTCGTCGTCAGTCACCCGGCCGGTCGCCACGCATACCGGTGCCACCGCCGAGGCGTCGCCCAGCTCGGGAAACTCGTCGAGCAGCGACCACACCAGCTGCTGACGCACCGTCAGCACGTGGCCATCGCTGCCGTCCTCGGTGGTGAAGGAGTGCGGCACGGTCGGTGGGGTCAGAAAGAACATCGGGCCCTGCTGGTGAAACTGCCGCTCGTCCAGATAGACCCGCACCATGCCGCGCTTGACGTAGTGGACCTGAAAGAAGCGGTCGTGATGATGCACCGGCATGTTACGCCCGTAGAACTCCGCCATGCGGCCCAGGGCGTCGTAATGCACGGTGGCATCGGCGTACCGCTGGTCGTACTCCTGGCCGATCGTGATGTTGGGAATGGGTTCCAGCGCCATGGCTTGACTCCTGAGTTCGCGCCGGGGCATCGCTCGACAAGACGCTATCTTAACCACCGACGGGCGCGGCGCTCCATGGCGTCGCCGTGGCCGTCGACCCACTGGCAGATCGACCTCGGTACCACATCAACTGAGACAGCCAGGTGGAGGGCGTGTCCCCCGGCCACCAGCGACCGTCTTTCATTGGCACCTGGCCGACAGCGCCGACGGCGACCACGGGCTCGGTCAGATCAACGCCGTACTTCCCCTGTCATTGTGATACGACAACGCACGAGGAATGCCTCATGGAGATGCCCATCAACACCTTTAAACAGGCGCTTGGCCGCAAGGATGCTCAGATCGGCCTCTGGCTCGGGCTGGCCAACGGCTACTGCGCCGAGCTTGCCGCCAACGCCGGTTTCGACTGGCTTCTGATCGATGGCGAACACGCCCCGAACGACCTGCGCACCATACTCGCACAGCTTCAGGCCATGGCGCCCTACCCGGTGCACCCGGTGGCCCGGCCACCGATGGGCGACGCCGCGACGATCAAGCAGTACCTGGACATCGGCGTGCAGACCCTGTTGGTACCGATGGTCGATACCGCCAGGCAGGCCCGCGATCTGGTCCGTGCGACCCGCTACCCGCCTGACGGCATTCGCGGCGTCGGCAGCGCCCTGGCCCGCGCTTCGCGCTGGAACTCGATCCCGGGCTACCTCGACCACGCCGATGAGGAGATCTGCCTGCTGGTGCAGATCGAGAGCCGCCAAGGGCTCGAGAACCTGGATGAGATTGCCGACGTCGACGGGGTCGACGGGGTTTTCATCGGCCCGGCGGATTTGAGCGCCTCACTCGGTCATCGCGGCAATCCCGGGCACACGGAAGTGCAAGCGGCCATCGAAGATGGCATCGCGCGGATTCAAACGGCCGGCAAGGCTGCCGGCATCCTCTCGGCCAACAAGCCCCTGGCACGACGCTATCTCGAACTCGGTGCCTCCTTCGTGGCGGTCGGCGTGGATACCAGCGTGCTGATGAACGCGCTGACGGCGCTGGCCGGCGAATTCAGGGGCGATGACTCCCCGGCAGCAGCAGCGGCACCGTCGGTGTACTGATGCGATCTCCCTTGACCCGATCCACCGGGCCCGGCCCCGTGGCAGGCACCACGAGTCAGGCGGTAGCGTCTTCGAGGCGACCTTCGACAGCTCGGTCGTAGGCATCGGCGACACCGGACGCTACCCGGTGTCGCCCCATGGTCAGGGCGTCAGGCGCGGGAGCGCTGTCAGCGACAGCATGCGTTGATCCCCGGTACCCGCCCGGTCCAGGGATGGGCGCGCTCCAGCTGTGCCGCCAGCGAGAACAGAAGGTTCTCTTCTCCGAAGCGACCGGCAAAGTGGCTACCCAGCGGCAGACCGTCATCGGTCCAGAACAGCGGCACCGACATCGCCGGCTGGCCCGTGGCGTTGCACAGCGCCGTGAACGGGCAGTAGCTGTGAAAGGCGTGGATGACCTCATCGAGCGAGAGCCGATCATCGAAGGCGTCCAGCGTGCCGATCACCGGCGGCTTGCGCGCCAGCGTCGGCGACAGCAGCACATCGACATCCAGCATGGTGGTCGCGATCTTGCGTCCCAGAGCATGGAGGTAATTGATCGCCGCGATATAGCGGGTGGCGTCGATGTGACCTCGCTCGCGCAGCATGATCCGCGTGCGCGGCTCGATCTCCTCGTCACTGACCGGCTGTCCGCGCAGGTTTCCGATCATGTCGAGCAGCTCCTGGGTGCTAGGGCCGATCACATCGAAGCAGCGCTGATAGAGCGCCTCCCACTCGAGCGGCAGGGTGACCCGCTCCACCCGATGGCCGAGCGACTCACACAGCGTCGTCGTCTGTTGGAGCACCTTCGCCGCCTCCGGCGCCAGCTCGGGCCCATCGATCACACCAATACGAAGCGTACCGGGATCGCGCCGAGTGGCTTCCAGACAGGAGAACGCACTCACCGGAGCCGCGTAAGGGGCCCCCGTGTCCATGCCGGCCGTGGCATCCACCAGCGCGGCGCTGTCGCGTACCGAACGGGTAATGGCGTGGGAGGTGCCCATGCCGCCCCAGCCTTCGCCGGCCATCGGCCCCGACGGCATCAGCCCCCGACTCGGCTTGAAACCGAAGACGCCGCAGCACGACGCCGGCACCCGCAGCGAGCCGCCGCCGTCGTTGCCGTGGGCAAAGGGGACCACGCGCGCCGCCACCAGCGCCGCGGCGCCGCCGCTGGAACCGCCCGCACTGCGCTCGGGATCCCACGGATTGCGGGTGGCACCATGACGCGTGGACTCGGTGGTGTAGGAGGTGCCGAATTCCGGCGAGGTGGTGGTGCCCACGAACACGCAGCCGGCGCGACGCAGCCGTGCCACGGCTTCGGCATCGAATTCGGCTCGCACGTCGCCGCCGACCAGCGATCCCTGGGTCATCCGCGCCCCCTTGAGCGGCGAGAAGAGATCCTTGACCAGCGTCGGCACCCCGGCGAACGGCCCACCGGGCGGCTGCGGCTGACGGCTCTCCTCACGGGCCGCCTCATAGAGACGATCCACCACGGCATTCAGGCGCGGTTCGACCCTTTCCAACCGCTCGATGACGGCCTCGACCAGCGCCTCGCGGGAGATGTCGCCGGCATTGACGCCCTCGCCCAGGGCAATGCCGTCATGGGAATCAAGCAGATGGTGAAGTTCATGGCTCATGATGATGCTCCTAGGACAACAGGTGAGAGGTGGAGTCGGTCGCCGAACGGGCGTCGGAGTGCCTGAACAGGGCGCCCAGCCCCCAGACGGCGGCATAGAGCGTCAACAGCCCGGCAAGGGCAAGGATGCCGTTGGTCAATCCACCGGCCTGAGAGGCCGCCAGACCGACCACCAGCGGACTGATGAACTGTCCTAGGTAGAGAAAGGCGGTAAAAAAGCCCATGCCTCGCCCGCGACTGGTCGGAGGCAGGGCGTTCATGACCGGCGCCATGGCATTCGGCACCAGCATGCCCACACCGATGCCATGGACCACGATCGAGATCAGCATCGTGGCATAGCTCTGCGCCAGCACCAGCCCGGTCAGACCGCCCGCCCCCAGCAGCAGCAGCAGCGCATTGCAGCCCCGTACGCCCAGCGTGCGTCTGACCAGCGGCCACATCAGCGCACCGGCCAGCGAGGCCAGAAGCCCTGTGCCGGTGGCCAGTCCGATCAGGGTCGTGGAAGTCACCCCCAGCCCGACCAGCAACACGGGCGCCTGCACCGGTACCACGAAGCTCATCACCATGCCGATGCCGATCAGCAGATAGCCTGCCAGCAGGGCCGGCAGGTTGACCCGGCCATTGGCAAGCGGGTGTATCTGTCCGGACACGGGTGCCGAGGCGCGCGACACGACAGGTTCCCACAGCACCCGTGCCATGAATGGCAGCAGCAGCAAGGGCAGCAGGTAGAGAGAGAACGGAGAGCGCCAGGAGTGTTCCCCCAGCATGCCGCCGATCACGAAGAAGGCCGCGCCGACCACCGCGATGGTCACCACCTGCCGATTGACGTATTTCAGACGCCGCTCACCCTGCCAGTAGTCGGCAATCAGCGTCGAACACACCGTCATGACCATGGCCTCGGCCAGCCCGAAGAGCAGACGCACACCCACGATGCCTGCCAGCCCATCCAGCAGGGCGGGCAGAGCACCCAGCAGGGCGTAGCAGAGTGTGGCGAGCATCAGCATGCGCTTGCGTCCGAACCGGTCCGCCAACCAGCCGGCCAGCGGGGCAAAGAGCGCAATGGCCAGTGCCGGGCCGGTGATGGCCAGCGGCACCCACAGGGAGGCCTGCGGGTTCACCGGAGCAAAGGCTTCGATCATGCGTGGCAGTACCGGTGCCACCATGACCGATCCTATGATGGTCAGACTGCTGGCCAGCAGCAGGATGGCCCCCTCCCGGGCGCCGGCCTGACGATGTACGGATGTCGTTGTCATGATGCCCCCCTAGAAGCTGTAGGCGACGCGAACCGCTGCGTTATAGCCTTCGGTCCGGTTCTCGGCGCCAAACTCCTTGTAGACGTGGAACCAGACCGCCGGCAGACCGGGAGACAGAAAGCTGACGGCCGGCCCGGCCGCCCACACACGGGCGCGATTACCATCGTCAATTGTCAGTGACGGGCTCTTGTCGTCGCTGATCTGGTCGTAGTAATAGCCGCCAAGACCCAGCGTCCAGACATCGACATGCTGGCCAATACCGAACTCGTTGCGATACTCCACGCCGCTGCGATAGTCGGTGTCGGTATTGCGGGTGTTGACATCGAACTGGGAGAGGGTCGAGAACTCCAGACCACCCTGCGTGACATAGGTGAAGCCGACGATGGGCGAGAACGTCCAGTGGTTGAGACCAGGGTTGACCAGACGGTCCTTGTCATACTCCCCGGTGGGCGCCTGGATCTGGAACTGTGCACTCACGCCCATGTTCGGTGCGGGCTGCCAGGCCAGCATGAGCGGCACGATCTGGACATCGGCCTGGGCCAGTACGTGTGTGTCGTCCTGAAACACGGTCAGCCCACCGGCATTGACGTCCAGCGACGCCTTCATGTCGAAAAAGGGCAGTACGCCGCCGAAACCGTAGCGCGCGCCGAACAGTCTCTTGTCCGTCATGCGGATATAGGCGACCCCGACCGAGAGCACGTCGAGGGAGAAATCGTTGGGCGATCTCTTGCCGCCTCTGGTACGCAGGTCATCGGCCGTGTAATAGGCCGTGCGCAGACCGATGGTGCCATTCGGGGTCGTGGGTGGAAGAAAACCGGAACCGAACTCGTAGACGCCCATGGGGGTGGTGGGCGCGCCATTTTCGGTGGCGAAGGATGAAGCCGCGCAGGTCATGCCAGCCAGCGCGAGACAGACAGGGACTATTATTTTCATTGTGCACCGTGTCATCACATGGGTGGTGCACCAGATTATGTTGGCCCTGATCGTGATCGTTATCAGGATTCGGCAGGATTCAAGCGGCCGCGCTGCAGGGTTTCCGAGGGGCGCTCACCAAACAGGCGACGGTACTCCAGCGCAAAATGGCCGAGATGGAAGAAGCCCCAGCGCACCGCCTCATCCTGAACCCACTGGGTCTCGCCGCGTGCTAGCGTGCGGTGCACGGCATTGAGCCGAGCCAGACGCATATAGCTGGCCGGGCTGATGCCCAGGTATTCCTGAAAGCAGTACTGCAGCTTGCGCCGGCTGACGCCGATGCGGTGACAGACGGAGGGAATGGCGATGGGCTCGTCCTGGTGGGCATCGATCACCTCGCGGGCGCGATCCACCACACGCTTGCGCACCGAGGGGGTGACGCGCTCCATCGGCCCCTGCTCCATCACATCCAACACGTGACCCAGAAAGGCGTCCCGCAATGCGTGACGACAGACCAGATCGGGTCGCAGCACCAGCCACTGACAGGCCAGATCGAACAGCAGCATCAGTGCCCGATGGTTCGAGGCCACCGGCAGATAGCCCGGCCCAGCCCGCAGGCTGTCCATCGCCTCACGGGTCTCGCCGGACAGGATTGCCAGTTTCTGATAGTCGAGGCTCAGAGAGAGCAGGTCCAGATTGGCCGCCACGCGAACCTCCGGCAGATCCCCACCCATGACGGCCAGCACGCCGGCCTGGGTATATTGTCGCCCCTGACAGATCAGCGGAGCATCGGGTCTTGACAGCGGAAAACTGAACCCGACGAAGGCGCTGCCGAGTCCACCCCGCTTGAGCAGCGCCTGGCTGCTGTGATCGCGGACCAGCCGCAACCCCTCCAGCTCAAAGTGAGTCACACGACCCTCGAAGCGCCCCTGTGAGAGCTGCATGAGCTGCAGCTCCCAGCCCTGATATTGCTCGATGTGCTGTTCGATACCCTGCGTGCGATGACAGGACAATGGCGAGGGTGCCAGCGAGTGTCGATCTTCCTTCGGAACGCACATGAGCTCATCCTCGTTCGGCGATCGCTATCGGTTCCCGTGGCAGTCGGGGCGCTCTGGCCATCGTTCAATCCAGCGCGAACGCTGCGGCCTGCCGAGGCAACGTCAGGCGTTGTCCACACTGCTGCTGGCCCCGCATCGTCCCGCCCGCCTCCCGGCAGCACGCCGATGCCGGCGTGTCGTCCGAGCGGGCGAGTATGGTAAGGTCAGGCTCCCGCGGAAAAATCGCTTCTGCCATCATGACCCGACAGCCCGCAGAGCCACTCCGGGGCTTCGTTCTATCCTATCGGACGAGCGGCAAACCGCCTTGCATCCCGCGACAGGTAGCGGATCGTTTCCGACTTCCTTTTGAGAAGGCACAACATGGCGCGCCCGACTCCCTCTCTCACTATGGCACTCCTGCGGGCCCGTGAATCCGCTATGGGCTTTTTCCGGCCACACCTCAACCGCCACAACGTCACCGAACAGCAATGGCGCGTCATTCGCACCTTGTGGCAGGCCGAAGCGCAGACGCTGGAGAGCTATCAACTGGCCGAACGGGCCTGCATCCTGCGCCCCAGTCTGACCGGGGTGCTGGTGCGACTGGAGCAGAGCGGCCTGGTCAGGCGCTGGAAGCCCGAAGCCGACCAGCGGCGGCTGTGTGTCACGCTGACGCCCGAGGGCAATGCGCTGTTCGACGACATGAAAGGCGAGATGATGCGCCAGTATCAACGTATTCAGCAGCATCTCGGCCCGGAGAAATACCGTACGCTGATGAGCCTGCTCGATGAGGTGCAGCGGCTCGATCCCCAGGAGTGAGCTTCGTGAAGCTCCATCCATGGCCATGCCAGACCCGCGCCGTCTGAAACGAGCGCGGCGCCTCCCCTCGAGGCGCCCCACTCGTCACCCGGCACGCATCAGTCACTCAGGTCCGCCTCGAACAGCCCCTTTTTCATCTTGAACTTTACCCAGACGAGTGCGATCAGGCTGACGATACCCAGGACGACGCCAAGAAGCGTATAGATCGTGGCGGTCATCTCCGGCGAGGGCGAGGCATGGAACACCACGTAGGCCATGCCAAAGATGCCCACCATCTGCGGCAGCGGATAGAAAGGCGTGCGGTACGGACGGCGATGCTCGGGGTGGCGCCGACGCAGCACGATCACATCGATATGCGCCACGATGTAGGCCATCAACCAGCTGGTCGCCGCGGCGATCACCAGCGCAATGATCTGCTGGGGATTGACCATCAGGAAGGTAATGACGACGACGACGGTCAAGAACAGGATGCCGACCCAGGGGGTGTTATAGCGCGGATGCATCTTGCCCATGATGGAAAATACCTGGCCGTTGTCGGCCATGCCGGACAACATGCGCGGTACCGCCGCCAGTACCGTGTTGACCGTGCTGCAGGTCGCGGTCATGCCCATCACGGTCGCGATGATCAACCCGGTCTTGCCGAAGACGCCATCGACCAGATCCAGATAGGGCAGCGGTGACGTGGTCAGGGTTTCGGCGGAGAGGTAGCGCCCTCCTCCGAGGCAGAACAGGAGAAAGAGCACGAAGATGATGCCCAGCGACAGGAACATCGCCCTGGGAATGCGCTTTTCCGGCTGACGAATGTCACTGATCATCGGACACACGAACTCGCAGCCGACAAACATCCACATGGCCAGCGCCACCAGCCCGATGAAACTGCCATCGAAGATGCCTCCCAGCCCCCAGTCGATGCCCGCCGCGTCGCGGGCCACGTTCGGCGCAGGCGACTGGATCAGTGCTGTCACGCCAACCAGCAGGAGGGCGCCGATCATGGAGAAGGTGAACACATTCTGCAGCCGGGCGAAGACATCGGTACCCAGGATATTGAATACGGCAATCGCTGCCAGTATCAGGAGCGGCACCAAGTGCGTGGGTAATGTGTCAGGGAACAGTGCCTGAAGCAGCGCATCGACCAGCAGGAATTCGGCCGGGATAGCGAAGACGGCCACCACGACGTAGCCCGCAAACACCGACACGATGGCCGGGAAATGCCCGATGGCCTTCTGGGTATAGGTGGCCAGCGTACCGGCCTGTGGATACATCAACGAGAGTTCCGAAAACGAGATGGCGTTGCAGACGGCCAGCAGGGCCGCGACCAGCATGGCGGCCAGAAAACTCAGGCCGCCGATGCCGAACCCCAGCAGCCCTGATGCCATCACCCCCTGTACCACCACGGTGCCTACGCAGATGGCGATCATGGTATTGAAACCGATGGCCCGTCGGGCGGGGGGAGTAGCAGGTATCGCTGGAGCGACTTTCGTGGTATCGAGCATGGTCAATGACCTCCGTGAGACAGGGTCGGTTTTGTTATTGGCGGGTACTGACAGAGGCGTCACAGCCTAATGCTCCAACCTACGTCTGCCGGACACGACGTTCTTGTTCTCTCCTGCCAGAAACTTTCCTTTCCCTGCCTTGCATTGCCCATCGGGGCCAAGGCGAGCGCCACCCCAGCAGACGATGGGTGGCGGTGGCCATGGGGAGGTCTCCAGCTCAGAGCGGGGGTTGGTCCTGCCGGGAGGTAGCCAGACCCGCGCGGCCGCGCAGTGCGACACCGCTCCAGCCCACGGCGTAGAGCACCGCGAGTGCGACGAGCAGCAGGATGCCCCGCCGCAGATCGCCGCCGAGGCTCACCGCCAGCCCCACCACCAGCGGACTGACGAACTGGCCGATATAGAGACAGCCAGTGAACAGCCCCATGCCGCGACCGCGGGTCTGCGGCGTGAGGGCGTTCATCACCGGCGCCATGGCGTTGGGCACCAGCATCCCGGCCCCGATCCCGTGGACGGTCACCGCCAGCAGCACGCTCGCATAGCCGGGGGCCTCGGCCAGTATCCACAGCCCGCCGGCAAGCAGTAGCAGCAGCAGTCCATTGCAGCCGTGCAACCCCAGCCCTCGTCGCGCCAAGGGCCACAGCAGTGCCCCCAGCAGCGAGGCGAGCAGTGCCCACCCGGTGCACAACCCGATCAGGGTGCTCGATGTCACGCCCAGGCCGACCAGGATCACCGGCGTCTGGATGGTGACGACGAAGCACAGCACCATGCCCACGGCGATCAGCGCGCAGCCGGCCACCAGCGCGACCCGGTCTACCCGGTCCGTGCCGCGCGCCTGATCGCGAGCCTGCTGCTGCGCCAACGGCGGCTCCCACAGGATGCGCAGCATGAACGGCACCAGCAGCAGCGGCAGCAGATAGAGATAGAAAGGGGTACGCCAGGAGGACTCGCCGAGCACCCCACCGGCGACGAAGAACAGAGCGCCGACAAGGCCGATGGTCACCACCTGGCGATTGACGTAGCGCAAACGCTGTTCGCCGTGCCAGTAGTCAGCGATCAGGGTCGAACAGCCGGTCATGACCATGGCCTCGGCCACCCCGAACGCCAGCCGAGCGGCGACCACGCCCATCAGCGCGTCGAGCTGTGCCGGCAGCGCGCCGAGGATGGCATAGAGCAGGGTCGCGGCCACCAGCATCGGCTTGCGTCCGACACGATCCGCCAACCAGCCGGCCACCGGCGCGAACAGCGCGATCGCCAGCGCCGGCCCGGTGATGGCGAGCGGCACCCAGAGGCCGGCGTGCGGCTCGCTGGGCATGAACGCCGCCATCATCTTGGGCAGGACCGGCGCCACCATCACCGAGCCGACAATGGTCAGACTGCTGCCCAGGAGCAGCACCGCGCCCTCGCGCGTCCCAGCCTGGCGCATGATGCACCTCGATCATTGTGATTGTGATGGCGATCAGACTAGGCACAAGACGCGCACGGGCGTTATCCCGAATCGGCAATATTGGCAGCGCGGGCAGGCCCGGGGGATCGGGCCAGGTGCGAGGTGACGTCAGGGCGTGTTGAGGTTGCGGAACATCTTGCTCAGGCACTGGTTGACATAGACGATCTCCGCCTTCCCCAGGCCGTCGAACGCTCTCTCCACCACCCGCGCGGTGAGCTCTCTGGCCACCGCCAGCCTGGCTTCACCCTCGGCGGTCAACGTGACCTCGGTGACCCGGCCATCCTGCGGCGAGGGCGCGGTCTCGAGCAGCCCCGCCTCCTGCATCTTGTAGACGATCTTGGTCACCGTGGAGAGCTTGGCCACGACGTGGGTGGCGATGTCAGACATGCTCAGGCGACCCTGTTCGTGGAGGATCACCAGGACCCGCCACTTGGACGAGCTCAACCCCTGGGGCTTGAGCAGCGCGTCCACCTCGGCGCTGTACTTCGCGTTCAGCCGCGCGACCCAGTAGAGCGGGAAATCCTGGGCGCGATACTCATCGGAGAGCGGAAAGAAGGAGGAAGCCAGCTCATCCTTGTCGACCATGCGAGGGCGCTCCAAGGCGATAAAATAGTTGAATAGTCTAACATATCGCCTGACTCACAAAAGCCACTCCAGGGGCGCAACAGCGCATCATCGGGCGCTGCGAGACCCCGCCTACACTGACCTCGAGCGCCTCATCGATTCGCCAGCGCCACTCGGGTCAGGCCCGCTGGAGGGTCTCGGAGGGGTATTCGCCGAACAGCTCGTGATAGCTCGCCGAGAAGTGGCTGAGATGACGGAAGCCCAGGTCGTGGGCCACATCGCCCACCGTCAGATCCTCCGCTGGCGCACTCATCAGCCGGCGGCGCACGGCGTTGAGCCGAATGCTGCGCAAAAACGCCACCGGACGCATGCCCACCACCCGCTGGAAGCTGTTCTGCAGCGTGCGGCGGCTGACATGCAGCTGCTCGCACAGGTCGAGCACGCTGAGCGGCCGTTCCGGGTCGGCCAGCATCAGCTCCTGGCTACGCCGCACGATATACGAACTCACCGCGAGCTCGTGGCGCCGTCGCTCGCCGCTGGCCTGCAGCAGCAGATCGAGCAGCAGCGTCATCAGCGCCTCCTCGATACGCTTCTCGTGCAGGCCATCGGTGTCCGCCCCGCGCTGACCGAGGCCGGCGACGTGACGGAAGATATCCCGCTTGATCGATTTCAACAGCCCCTGCGGCACCTCGAGCCCCGGCAGCCCTGCCAGGCGCGCGAACTGGGCGCTGCCCAGTTCGAGCTCGGCCAGGCGGCTGAAGCGTTCGATATCGACGCTCAGCGACAGAAACGCCATGCCTTCCGGCGCGTGCAGCATGAACTCCTCGCCATCGCGCAGCATCAGAATGCTATTGGCGCTGACCTTGCAGCCCTGGATGACCGGCATCTTGGCGGTGGAGAAAGAGACGCAGAAGCGCTGCCGCGGTGCCTGACCATACTGCACCACGCGTTTGTCGAGCGCTTCGTGGAAGAGCTGGAAATGCTCGCCCGAGACCAGCAGCAGTTCACTCCTGAGGCGCCCGGCCCCGAGCTGGTCGTAGACCTGCTGCCAGCCGCTGATCGCCGCCGCATGCTGCTGGGAATCCTGGAAGGAACGCACCTCGTATCGCATACCTACCCCCTGAGCGCGCCGCGGTCGCGGCGCTGCCGAGGTCGAGCCCGCCGAACGGGCACCGCCCAAGGCGCCCGTCTAGAAGAACGCGGCCACGACCAGTTGCGCATAGACGTTGGTGCCGTTACCCCCGACCTGGCTGCCCCCTTCGGCGGCGCTCTTGTCGGGTTTGTAGAAGCCCAACAGGGGGCTGATGGCGATATGTTCGGTCGCCATCCAGCTCGCGTACAGATCCAGCTCCCGGGCATCCAAATTACGCGTATCGCGCCGCTTCAGGGTAGTGAAGTCGAAAAACAGTGCCCCCAGACTCAGACGCTCCGTCGGTTCCAAGCGCAGGCCGAGATGCTGGATACCCGTGTTACGCGCGAAGATCCCGGCATAGTTGGCCGCCACTTCGCCCTGGAACCAGGTGCCCAGTTGGGGACTGTTCTGGCCGGTGAACAGCGAGTCCCAATCCGCGGAGTAGCGGGTGTAGCGGTAGGTCAGGGTCGGTGTCCAGGCGAGTTCGGCGAAGGTGTAGCTGGCCTCGGCGTACCAGGCGCTCTCGCTGCCGCTGCGCTTGTACTGGCGCGCGTACTCGGCGGCAAAGGCGGCATTCTCGATCCCCAGATCGCTCTCTCCGCGCAGGCTGTAGACGTTCATGCCATCGCGCTGGCGGGTGAACTCGTTGGCCCAGCGGTCGTTGACATCGAGGCCGTGCACCGCGGTCAGACCGACGGTACCCGCCGCGCCGGTGTAGTCGAGGGTACCGGCAAGCAGCTCGGTATCGGCCTGGGCACGGTTGTCCGACTCGAGCCAGGCGGCGGTGCCATGCAGGCCCTGCTCGCCCCCGATGCGCGCCACCGCGGTGCGTGCGAAGGCGTGACGCGGTGCCAGGTAGTAGGCGCCCCCCCGGTTGAGGGCGCCTCCGGCCGGACCCTTGCCGAGATTCAACCCATCGTCGTTGATGATGAAACCCCGGCCGAGCTGGACCACCTGCCGGCCGGCGGAGAGATCCAGTCCATTCGTGCCGAGAAAGGGAAAGCGATCGCCCGAACGCCAGCCCAGGTAGGCCTCTTCGAGCGAGGTCCGCCGCTCCGAGCCCAGGCTGTTGCCACCGGCATCGCCGTCGCCCCAGGTCGCGGAGCTGACCCAGTCGAGCGCAGCGTAGAGCTCGCCGCGGTCGCCCAGGGTGCGATGGCCGCTGAAACCATACTTGATATAGCCCTCGCGCCAGGTACTGCCGCCGTCGCGGCCGGCGTAACTCTTGCGGCTGTCCATCCAGCCGTGAACGGCCGTGACGTCCAGGTTCAGCGCCCCCTTGGGACTCGCCAGCAGCTCGTAGGCCTGGGCGCTACCGAGCGGCGCCAGGACCAGGCCCAGCGCGGCGCAGCCGCCGACGAGCCGATGCCTCTTGTGTGCCGTCATGGTCTCTTCCTATCACTGTTGTTGTTATCACTGTTGTTGTTCGCGCCCTCGCTGCCGCGGGGCGCCGGGCGCGCACCGCTCAGCTCGCCGCCGGGGAGGGCAGCGGGCGCGTGAAGCGCAGTTGCGGCGTGGTGAACTCGAGCAGCCCCTGTAACCCGAACTCGACCCCGAAGCCGGACATCTTGCAGCCCCCGAAGGGCGTGTTGGGCTGAATCTGGGCGTGACAGTTGACCCACGACACGCCGCTCTCCAGGCGATTGGCGATAGCCTGGGCGTGGGCCTCATCGGCCCCCCACACCGAGCCGCCCAACCCCATCGACGAGGCGTTGGCGCGGCGCAGGGCATCCTCGACGTGGGTATAGGCGATCAGCGGCAGCACCGGGCCGAACTGCTCCTCGTCCACCAGCCGCTGGCCGTCGCTGACGCCGATGACGATGGTCGGCGGATAGAAGAAGCCGGGGCGATCCAGGCGCTCGCCACCGCACAGCACCTCGGCGCCCTGGGCGCGAGCGTCGTCGACCAGCTCACACACCAGCGAGAGCTGATCGGCATTCTGCAGCGGGCCGAAGGTCACGCCCGCCTCCAGGCCATCGCCGACCACCTGGCGCCGCGCAATGTCGGCCAGCGCCTCGGCCAGTTCGCGATACTGGGATTCGTGCACGTAGAGCCGCTTCAGCGCCGCGCAGGTCTGCCCCATGTTGATGAAGGCGGCATGGAAGATCTCTTCGGCCACCGCCGCCACCGGCGTCTCCGGCAGCACGATGGCGGCGTCGTTGCCGCCCAGCTCCAAGGTCAGGCGCTTGAGATTGCCGGCCGCGGCCTGCATCACCTGCTGCCCGGTGGCGGTGGAGCCGGTGAAGACGATCTTGTCGATGTCCGGATGCGCGGTGATGGCACCGCCGAAGCCGTGCCCACCGGTGACCCCGTTGATCACGCCGCGGGGCACATGACGGGCGATGATCTCGATCAGCCGCAGGGTGCTCAGCGGGGTCAGGCTGGAGGGCTTGCTGACCACGCAGTTGCCCGCCCGCAGCGCCGGCATCAGGTGCCACACGGCGATCATGAAGGGCCAGTTCCACGGCGTGATCGAGGCCACCACCCCCACCGGGCGATGGTGCAGCTCGATCTGCTGGGTCGGCGACCGTTCGATCGTCTCCACCGGGATCTCCTGGCTCGCCGCATAGCGCGTCCAGGCCACCCCACCGCCGATCTCCGCGTGCGCCAGCGCCAGCGGCTTGCCCTGCTCGCGCACGATCAGCCGTGCCAGCTCGTCGGCCTCGCGCTCGATGTCGTCGGCGATGCGGCCGAGGGCCTCGCAGCGCTGCGCGTGGCTGTAGGCCTGCCAGGCGCCGAAGGCGGCACGGGCGGCGGCCACAGCGCGATCCAGCTGGGCAAGAGAGCCCGCCGGACACTCGGCGAAGGCGCTACCGCTGGCCGGATCGATCACCGCGAAGTGCCCCTCCTCCCCGGCCACCTGCTCGCCGTCGATCACAAGTCGATAGTCATGCATCACGATTCTCCTGGTGTGTGTCGTTGTCACGGGTGTCGCCGGCCTAGATGCGATGGAGGCCGAGCTGTGAAAAGCGTTCCGGCTCGGCCCGGCGCAGTCGCATCGCCATCAAGCCGCCGATGGCGAGGGAGAGCACGATGAGCAGACAGAGAGCGTAGGAGAGCATCTTGCTCGATCCGGTCAGCACGTCGAAATGGGCCACCGCGATGACCATCACGCCCAACAGCAGCGCACTGGCGAGCAGCGGCAGGAGACGCCCGCGCCACACGCCCACGCCGAGTTCGGGATGACGCTGGAAGTAGCACGCCACCGCCAGCGAGGTGAGCGCCATCAGCAGGATCAGCGACAGCGCCGCCAGGCTCGAGAACCAGGCGAACAGCTCGAGGATCGGGTCACTGCCGCAAGCGGCGAAGATCAGCACCGCGGCAGCGGCGATCAGCGTCTGTACCAGGGAGCCGACGTAGGGGCTCCGGTGCCGCGGATGCGTGCGTCCCAGGGCCCCGGGCAGCAGCCCGTCACGCCCGATGGCATAGAAGTAGCGCGCCGCCGAGTTGTGGAACGCCAGCAGTCCGGCGTAGATGCTGACCAGAAACAGCACCCGCGCGATCTGGGTCAGGGCACTGCCGACATAGTGATCGGCCAGACCGTAGATCAGTACCGTGGGGTCCTTGAGCTGGACGAGCGTCTCCACCACCCGGTCCGACCCCACGCCGACGATCATGGACCAGGTGGAGAAGGTGTAGAAAAAGCCGATCAGCAGGATCGAGGCGTAGGTCGCCAGGGGAATGTCGCGGCGCGGATTCTTCGCCTCCTCCCCATAGATGGTGGTCGCCTCGAAGCCGATGAAGGCTGCGAAGCAGAACAGCAGCCCGATCGACGGTGAGCCGCTCAGCACGCTCTCGGCCTGGAACGAGGCAAAGTCCACCCCATGCGCACCGCCACTGGAGAGGATCGCGATATCCAGGACCAGGATGACGCCATACTCGGCCATGACGATGAGGCACAGCACCTTGGCGGAGAGATCGATCTTGCGATAGCCGAAGGCGGAGATACTCGCCATCGCCAGCAGCGCGCAGAGCCACCACGGCAGGGAGAGGCCGAATAACGCCTTCAGGGTGCCGGCGGCGACACCGCCGAACATGCCATAGAGCCCGATCTGCAGGATGTTGTAGGCGAACAGGGCCAGCCCCCCGACCGCGCCGCCGGGGATGGGCCCCAGGCCCCGGGTCGAGAAGGCATAGAAACCGCCAGCGTCGGTCACGTGCCGGGCCATGGTGGTGTAGCCCACCGAGAACAGCAGGAGTATCGCGAGCACCATCAGAATGAGCGACGGCGTCCCGGCACCGTTGCCAAGCATGATGCCGATGGGAAAACCGCCCGCCAGCACGCTGAAGGGACTCGCGGCGGAGACCACGAAAAAGATGATGAAACCGACGCCCAGGGCGCCACGCCTGAGCTCCGTCGTGGGGGAGGAAGTAACGTTCATGGCTGTGCCTTCGTCATTATGATTGTAGGAACACGCAACGCTTCCACTCATGCTAGCCCCGCAGCCCACCTCGACGTTATCCCAAATTGGAACCAATAATTTCTTTTAAAACAAAAACTTGAAACAAAGCACCGGCAGGCGCCCGAGGCCCCACCTCGAGTCGCCCTGAACGTTCTCGCGTCGCCGGCGATTCGTACCCGGACCCCGCTGCCCCTCAGCGGGACGGGGGTTTCACCATCACGAAGTCGGCCGCCGCTTCCCACTCGGTATCGCCCTGGCTCACCGGCCGGTACGCCACGATCAGCGAGGCCTTGACCCCGAACACCGCATCCGAGGCCAGGTAGTCGTCACCGGCCACGAAGAGATGGGTGACGATACGTTCGTAGTCCGGGTGGGTGAGCAGGAAGTGCATATGGGCCGGCCGCCAGGGATGGCGCCCGAGCCGGGTCAGCATATGGCCCACCGGGCCGTCGTCGGGGATCGGATAGGAGACCGGCTTGATGCCGACGAAGTCATAGCGGCCGTCGGGGCCGGTGACGAACACGCCGCGGTTGTTCCATGTCGGCTGCTGGCCGGGCTGCTGGACGTCGTAGAAGCCGTCGCTGTTGTCCGACCAGACATCGATCCGCGCCCCCGCGATGGGCTGGCCCTCGAGATCGAGAACGCGCCCCGTGTAGCGGCACGACTCGCCCTTGCCATCGAGCGAGATGCAGCTGCCCATGGGCAGTTCCGGCGCCCCGTCCACATGGAAGGGGCCGAACACGGTGTTCTCGGTGGCACCCGCCGGGCGGCGATGCGCGAGCGCATCCACCAGCATGGAGACGCCGAGGGTATCGGAGAGCAGGATGAACTCCTGGCGTTGGGCGTCGCACAGCTGGCCGGTCCGGGTCAGGAAGTCGATCGCGACCTCCCACTCGGCCTGGGTCAGCCCGACCTCCTTGACGAAGTCGTGCAGATGACGAACCAGCGACGCCATGACCTCGCGCAGTCGCGGGTCGGTCGCCTCGCCCATACGCGCATTGACCGCCTCGACGGAGTTGGCTTCGGTGAAGTAGTCGATCTGGGGCATGCTCACTCCTCCTTGTCGGCCCGGTGCCAGGGCCTCGACATGTGATCGCGACCCTAGGCCGGGCGCTCGCCACGCCAGGCGCGGCCCAACAGCTCGCGGATGGCATGGCGCTCGATGGGGCGCGGATTCCAGTAGGGGTTCATGACCGCCAGCTCGGCCGCGCGGTCCAGGTCGGACTCGCGCATCCCCAAGGCCTCCAGGGCCAGCGGCGCGCCCAGGCCGGCGGCGAAGTCGTGCAGCCCGCCGCCCAGATCGCCACCGAACAGACGTGCCGCCGGCGCCAGGACATCGGCCGCCGCCCGGGCGTTGTAGGCAGCGGTGTGCGGCAGCAGGATGGCATGGGTCTCGGCGT
The DNA here is from genome assembly GCF_003206675.1 of Salinicola sp. RZ23. Taxonomy (NCBI): domain Bacteria; kingdom Pseudomonadati; phylum Pseudomonadota; class Gammaproteobacteria; order Oceanospirillales; family Halomonadaceae; genus Salinicola; species Salinicola sp. RZ23. The sequence goes on along the minus strand of NZ_PZJK01000001.1, from coordinate 345,495 downwards.
GGGGCAGATCGAAGCTGCCGCCCAGGGTGTGGCACAGCTTGTGGTGCAGCGACATGCCGACGCTGCCCAGCACGCTGCCGCACAGCCAGGCGCCGTAGAGCGCGTCGCTGCGCGCCTCCAGGTCGTGTGGTCGGGCGACGATCGCCGGCAGCGCCCGCTGCAGGCTCTCGAGCCCTGCCACAGCCATCAGCCCGGTCAGCGGGTTGCGATCGCGGGCATAGAGCCCCTCCACCGCGTGCGCCATAGCGTTCAGCCCGCTGGTCACACTGATCGCCGGCGGCAGGTCGAGGGTGAGTTCGGCGTCGTAGATCACCACCTCGGGCAGGATGTCGGGCCCTCTGATCGTGGTCTTCAGGCCGTTCTCGGTCTGCCCCAGAATGGGCGTGACCTCGGAGCCGGCGTAGGTGGTCGCCACCACGATCTGCGGGGCGTCGTTGCGGTGGGCGATCGCCTTGGCCAGCCCCACGGTCGAGCCACCGCCCAGCGCCACGACACAGTCGGCCTCGACCTGCGCGAACGCCGCCATGGCGCGCTCGGTCACGGCTACCGGGGTGTGCATGGCGGCCTCGCTGAACACCCCCACGCTCAGCTCGCCGAGCCGGGCCTGGAGCGCGAGCGCCGCGTCGCGACGGCTGGGCGTGGAGAGCACCAGCGCCCGGCGGCACGCCAGGCGGCGGATCTCGTCGGCGATCCGGGCCTGGCTGCCAGGCCCGAACAGGATGCGCGCCGGATTGGCGGTGTAAACGAACTCGTGCGCCATGACGCCTCTCACTCCTTGAGCAGCACCGACTCGCTGGGAAAGTCCGTCGCCCAGCCTTCATGGAGCGGCGCCACGAACACGTTCTCGGTGCGCGTGCGGGTGATCTTCCACTGCCCGTCGGGCTCCTTGCGAAACGCATTGTTGAGCCGCGACGAGCGCAGCAGCGCCTTGCCGTTGGCGAAGATCCAGGGCTGGCAGTGAACCCACTGCCCCTCGGCGACGTCACCGCGGACCTGAATCTGCTCGGAGGTCAGGTAGTGGACGTTGAGCAGCAGCTTGGGGTCCTGGTCTTCTTTCCAGAAGCCCTCGAAGTGCCGCCGGATCGCCGCTGCCCCCTCGGCGCGCCCGAACTGGTTGTCGTAGTACTCGCCGACGCCTTCCCAGACCGCATCTTCGGTATACAGCGCCATGATCCGATCGATACGTTCGGCGTCGCTGGTCACCCCGTACTCGGGAATCGGGGTGTCGCAGAGGAACATGTAGCGCGCCTGCAGACGGCGGATCTCGGCCTCGGCTTCCAGCGTCTCGATACGCCCCACCAGGGCTTTCACTTCAGCACTCGTCACTTCCGACATGATCGGTCTCCTTATCTGGCTTATCCGGCTTATCCGGCTTGGCTTACGTGGCTTGCTTGCACAGTGACCGCTCGCCCGGAGAGGTCACGAAGGGGCGCCGAGACGCTCGATCACGCGTCCCAGTCCCGACTTGAGGGCGTCGACTTCGTTCGCTGCCAGGCTCTCGAACAGCCGCCGCTCGTAGTCGTCGGCCACGGTCAGCAGCCGCAGCGCCAGCGTCTGCCCGGCCTCGGTGAGGCGCACGCTCTCGACGTCATCCACGCTCAGCAGACCGCGCTCACGCAACGCGGCGAGGGTATCCTCGAGCTCCGCGAGGGGTTGCGACACGCGCCGCGCCAGCACCTCGGCGGCCAGCGGCCCGCCATCGGCGAGCAGCGTCAACACCCGCCACTCGTTGTCATTGACGCCAAGGCTGGCGAGCCGCGGGTAGAAATCCCCCCGGTAGGCCGCCAGCGCCTGACGCATCAGGTAGAGCAGGTGCTGGCCCAGCCGGCCATCCATCTCCGTCGGTTCGCCGACGTCGAGCATCAGCGGATGCGGCTCGGGCACGGCGTAGCGGCCGTTGTGGAAGACCAGGGCGCTGCCCTCATTGCGGTAGGCGTAGTGCAGCACTTCGCCGACGATGATCAGGTGATCGCCGCCCTCGTAGACGTTCCAGGTCCGGCATTCGAAATGTGCCGCGGCCCCCGTCACCCGGGCGACGCCACCCAGGCCCTGATCGGTGGCGATGCCGGCGAACTTGTCCTCGCCGCGCCGGGCGAAACGGTTGGAGATGTCGACCTGCTCGTTACCGAGCACGTTGACCACGAAGTATTCGGCGTGGCGGTAGGCATCGAGGCTGTAGGCGCCCTTGTCGATGCTCCACAGGATCAGCGGGGGATCCATCGACACCGAGTTGAAGCTGCTGGCGGTGACGCCATGGTCCTCTTCGCCATCGCGTGTGGTGACCACCGTCACCCCGGTGGCGAACTTGCCCAGCGCGCTGCGGAAATCTCTCGTATCGAAATTCATCGGCGATGCTCCGTTGCGGTCGTCAGAGGTTTGTCAGCGGCCCAGGCGCTCGGCGGTCTCGCCGCCGATGCCGTAGTCGCTCTTGGGAATCTCGCTGATGATCACGCGCACGTTGGCCGGCGGCGCCTGGAGAGAGTCCGCCACGGCATCGGTCACCTGGCGGATCAGGGAGGTCTTCTGGTTCGGGGTACGCCCCGCGATCATGTAGACGTGAACGGTTGGCATTGTTGTGTTCCTTGCTGGATTCAGAGATCGAGAACGAGTCGCTTGCCCCGGGCCCGGGAACAGCAGACGCACATCTGGTCGCCATCCTCGCGCTCGTCGGCGGTGAGAAAGTGGTCGCGGTGATCGATCTCGCCATCGAGAACGTCGGTCACGCAGGTACCGCACACGCCCTCCTCGCACTTCACCTCGACCTCGACCCCGGCTCGCGCCAGCGCCTTGGCGATGGTGTCCTCGGCGCCCACGCTGACGGTGACACCGGAACGTTCGGCGACCACCTCGAAGGCCTCGCCCGAGACGTCGACGTCGGCGGAGAAGAACTCCCGGTGAATGCAGGCATCATCGATACCGAAGGCACCGGCACGTCCGATCACCCAGTCCATGAAGCCCTGCGGGCCGCACACGTAGACGTTGACCCCGTCACGTGCCTCGGCCAGCACGGCATCCAGATCGAGCCGGGTCGCCGCATCGTCGTCGTGGTGATAGACCACGGCATCGGCCAGACCGGCGGCCGCCAGCGCATCGCGGAAGGCGGTGACCTCCCGCGAGCGGGTGCAGTAGTGCAGCGCGAAGTCCTGCCCCAGCGCGTGCAGCCGCCGGGCCATGGCGATCATCGGTGTCACCCCGATGCCGCCACCGAACAGCAGGCTCTGAGGCGCCGCCTCGTTCAGCGGGAAGTGATTCTTCGGCCCCTCGACCTCGAGGGTGCCGCCGGTTCGCACGATCCGGTGCAGGGTCTCGGAACCGCCACGACTGTTGGGGTCACGCAACACGCCGATCTCGTAGAAGGCGGTCTCGGCCGGGTCCGAGCAGAGCGAGTACTGCCGCCACAGGTCGACGTCGGCGTCGCGGATGTGCACGTCCAGGTGGGCACCGGCGGTGAACGGCGGCAGCGGGGCGCCGTCGAGTGCGCGCAGTCGCACTCTGGCGATGTTGCCGGGCTCGTCGATGCGTTCGTCGATGGTCAGCGCCAGGCGCGCTTTGGGAGTCTCCATTGGCATTACCTCATGTAGATCCCGCCGTTGACGTCCCAGCAGGCGCCATTGACGAAGGCCGCCTTGGGGCCAGCCAGCAGCACCACCAGCTCGGCGACGAATTGAGGGTCCCCGAGCCGGCCCACCGGAATATTGGCGATGGCCTGCTCGAGGTTGTCGCCCAGCACCGAACGCACCATGGACGTGTCCATCGGGCCGGGGGCGATGGCGTTGCAGGTGACGCCGAACGGCGCCAGGTCGCGGGCGAAGATCTTGGTCAGGGTCAGGATGGCGCCCTTGGAAGCGGCGTAGTGGGCGCCGGTCGCGGTGCCGCCGTTCTGTCCCGCCAGGGAGGCGAGATTGACGATGCGCCCGTAGCCCCGGGCCTTGAAGTGGCGGCCGAAGATCTGGCTGCCGGCGAAGGTGCCGCCGGCGTTGGTGGCGAGCACGGCGTTGAAGTCCGCGGGGTCGATCTCCAGCACCCCCTGGACCGCCGTGCGGGCGGCGTTGTTGACCAGCACCTCCACCGAGCCCCAGCGTTCGAGGCACTTGTCGAGCACGGCCTGGAAGTCGTCGGGGCGGGCCACGTCGAGGGTCGCGGTCACCGCGGTCTCGCCGGAGAGGTCCAGCTCGCTGGCCAGCGCCGCGGCCGGCTCGGGGTCGATGTCGGAGATCACCACCCGGAAGCCGGCGCGGTGCAGGGCGCGCACCGCCTCGGCACCGAAGCCGCGCGCGCCACCGGTGACCACGGCGGTGTGGATCTTGTCAGGGGCAGGTAGCGTCATCAGAACAAATAGCTGAACGAGTTCAGCATCCCGTCGGAGTTGAGCAGGCGTGCCACCTTGTGGCGGATCTTGAAGCCGCCCGGGGTGACGATGAGGGTGTAGGTCAGGTCGGCGGCCCAGATGCGCTGGCGCCCGAACTTGTCCTCGATCAGGTGTTCGGCACAGCGCACCCTGACGTCGTCGCCGTCGACGGACTCGATCACGAAGCGCGACAGCGTGCGCACGGTGCGCGCCGGCGGCGCCGAGGAGATCGAGAAGCCCTGCTGGAAGCGGGTGATGCGCTCACGCCGCATGTGGGCGTCGTCGTGGCACAGGTTGAGCGCGTCGTCGAAGTCCTGGGTATCACCGATCGGCAGGGTGTAGAAGCCATCGTCGCTCCACAGGGCGAGCCACGCCTCGTAGTCGCGGTGGTCGAGCATGTCCGCCTCGGCCCAGATGAAGGCCTGGGCCTGCCATAGCAGGGAGTCGCTGCGGGTATCGGTCGGGGTGTTCATGCCTGCATCATCCTTTTCCACATGTCGTACGCCGCGCGCATGCCGGTCTCGGCGCTGATGTGCCCGCGCGGGCCCGCCTCGCCGGGTTGCTCGTCCTCGAGGCCACGGTTGATCAGGATGGGCAGCTCGGCGCCCCCCTGGATGCCACGCTGGATGCGCTCCCACACCTCGGCGTCGTCGGGCGAACCGAAGCCCATGGGCCCCTGGAAGTGCTCGTGCAGCCGCAGTCGCGCACGGTTGGCGGCGTCGGGGCCGCCATCCATGCCGATGGCGATATGCCGGATGTCGGTGTGATCGACGCTCACCGGCGTCAGCACGCGGAAGAAGGCCAGCGAGAACGAGACGTTGGGGAACAGGTTGAGGTTGAAGCCGGCGCCGCCCACGGCACGCACGATGCGCCGCACCTGGGCCTCGTCGTGCCCCTCGTCGCGCAGCTCCTGGGCCAGGGTCTGGAAGCGTTCGGGGATCGGCGCGTCGAGATTCTCCTCGAGATCCACCAGTTCGGGGATCATCACCATGACCGAGTGGCCGTTGCCGAGATCCTCGACGTAGCCCTTGCCCTGTTCGAGGAACGAGAAGACCGCCTCGGTCTCATCGTCCAGCGACTGCAGGAACGACTTGTGCACCACCGGGAAGTGATAGGCATCGGTGGTGTTTTCGAGCTGGATCTTCCAGTTCATCGGGACGCTGAACTGATGCTCGCCGAGCACCTTGACCGGATACCCCGCGCCCTGCTTCATGAACAGGTCGATCCAGTGGGTCACCGGGCCGAGGAAATCGAGCAGCGGCTCGGCCTGCTCGTCGAAGGTGGCGAAGATCATCCCGGCGTAGGCTTCGGTGCGCAGCTTGAGCAGGCCGTGCTGCGCCTTATCGAAGTCATCGCCGTACTGCTCGGGATAGGGCAGTGCGCGCAGCGAGCCGTCCAGGGCGTAGCCCCAGCCGTGGTAGGGGCACTGGAACGAGGCGGTCTTGCCCTGCTTCACCTCGCACACCGTGGCCGCCCGGTGGCGGCAGCGGTTGATCATGACGTGGATCTTGCCCTTCCTGTCGCGTACCACGATCACCGGATCGCGACCCACCTGGGACAGCTTGAACGAGCCCTTGTCGGGAATTTCGCTCTCGTGAGCGACCCACACCCAGGTCTTCTTGAAGATGCGCTCCATCTCGGCGTCGAACAGCGCCGAGTCGTCGTACATGGGGGTGCGGATGTGGTCCTTGAACACCAGCTCATCCGGTTCAGGGACGAGGTCGATCCGGTTGTCGATCGTCATGATGGCCTCGCGCTAGTCAGCGGTTGTCAGGTCTTTGGCGAAACGTCTGTCGTGAGACGTCTTTCTGTCAGCGTCGGGTACGGCGTACGTCACTCGGGGACGACGAGTTCGCGGCCGATGCGCGCCTCGACACGGCAGTATTTCCAGAGCTTGTAGGTGCCGTCCCCCACGGGGGTGGTGCGGAAGAAGTTGCAGGCCTCGACGATCGCCTCGTAGGTCTCGACGTCGGCCATGATGTAGAAGGTCCAGGGCGCAGCGAGGGAGGGGCCGACCTGGATACGGTCATCGTCCATGATCCCCAGGATGGTGACGCCGGGCAGGCCGTCGATGCTCTGCAGCAGGGTGCGGGTGGCTTCCCAGACCTGCTTGGCCTCGTCGGCGGTGGCGTTCATGAAGTTCTGGTTGATGCCGCAGCAGAACAGTACGCGATGTTTCATGTCGTGATTCTCCGTGGGTGCGTAAAGGGCCCGATCAGCGAAGGGATCGCCCGGCTCACAGGTAGCCCGGCAGCGGGTCGTGGTCGAAGAAGATGGCGCCGGCGTTCTTGAAGGTGATCTCGCCCATGAAGGCGTGCTGGGTACAGAGCATCGAGTCCCGCAGGATGCGTGACAGCGGATGCCCGTTGTCGGCACCGCTCATGCCACTGAGCTGATACACGCAGCGGATAGCCTCGGCACACTCCCGGGTCAGATGGGTCGTCGACAGGCGCAACAGGTTGATCTGGTCGCGACTCGGCTCACCGCCCGCCTCGACGGCGCGCCAGGCCGCTTCGGTGCTCTCGTAGAAGAAGGCGCGGGCGGCGCGTACCTGGGCCTCGGCCTTGGCCAGGCCGATCTGGGCGTATTCGCGCTCGCCCAGGTTCGGCGCGCCGGTGACCGATTTGCGGCCCCCGGCCGACGCCCGCATCACGTCGAGCGCTTCACGCGCCAGCCCCAGGGTGGTCACTGCCAGCACCTGGGCGGCAAAGGCCAGCGACGGGTAGCGGACGAAGGGCGCGTCGATGGTCGCACTGGCACCACGTACGAAGGTCCACTCCTCGGCGACGTAGGCGTCATCCACCACCAGATCGTGGCTACCGGTGGCGGCCATGCCGACCATGTTCCAGGTGGGGTCGATGCGCACCCGATCGGGCGGCAGCACCGCCATGCGCGGCGCGGCGCCAGGCTCGTCGGGCTGGATGCCGACACCGCACAGGGTGGCCCCCATGCAGCCGCTGGCAAACTTCCAGCGTCCCTTGATGCGATAGCCGTTATCGACCTTCTCGGCGGGGTGCGGCGGAAAGATGCCACCGGCGAACACCACGTCCGGGGAGTCCCGCCAGATCCGGGTGATGGTCTCCTCGGGCAGCGCGGCCAGGTAGAAGGGGTTCATGCCGAAACTCGCCACCCAGCCGGCGGAACCGTCGGCCGCCGAGATCGCCTCGACCATCTTCAGAAACTCGGCCGGGGATTTCTCGTCGCCGCCGTAGCGCTTGGGCACCAGGGCCCGGTAGACCCCGATCTCCTTGAACGCCTCGATGATGTCCGCAGAGATATGGCGCTGCGCTTCGAACTCCTCGCGTCGGCCACGGATGTCGTCGAGCAGCGCATCGAAGCGCGCCTCGCCGCCCCATTGGGCTTTATCGACCAGGCTATACATACGCATCTCCTTTGATTTAGGGGGTTGCTGCCGAGCGTGCGAGCAGATAGCGCGCGGCCCGACAGACCCCGGCGTCATCGCCGCGCCGGCCGACGAGCTGCAGGCTCACCGGGCGGCCGTGATCCGGCGCCAGGGGCAGGCTCAGGGCGGGATGACCCGACAGGTTGAAGGGCCGCACCAGGGCCGAGATGGTCAGGTCCTGCTGCCCCGCTTCGGCGGCGGCGAGGGTCAGCGGAAAATGCGGCAGCGTCGGCAGCGCCAGCACCGTGTGCCCCTCCAGCAGCCGATCGACGCTGGCGGCGAAGGCGCGGCGTACCGCTTCGGCCTCGTGCACCTCGGCGTCGGTGATCTCGGCGGCCGCACGCAGCCGGCGCTCGACATCCGCCCCCAGGCGGCCGCTGTCGAGCCAAGGCCGGCAGGCGAGATAGGTTTCACGGTTGATCAGCACCATGGCTGCGGCGTAGGCCTCGTCCATCAGCGGCAAGGGGCGCGTGGTGCTGTCCAGCCCGGCGCTTTCCAGACAGGCTGCGACCGCCCCGCGGATCGCGGGATCGGCACTGACCGCCAGCGCGCACAGGCTGGGCGGCGTGTTGTCGGCGCTGGCGCTGAACGTGGGATCGACCGCCGCCATGAACGCGATCAGGGTGTCGAGATCGGCGCTCAGCGGCCCCACGCAGTCGAGGCTGCTGTGCGCCGGCATGACGCCCCGACGGTCGAGCCGGCCAAAGCTGGGCTTGAGCCCGTAGACGCCGCAGCACGCCGCGGGTACCCGAATCGAGCCCCCGGTATCGGTGCCGATGCCGATCTCCGCCAGCCCCGCAGCGACCGCTGCCGCCGAGCCGCTGGACGAGCCGCCCGGGATCAGCGCCGGGAAGCGCGGATTCTCGGGGGTTCCGGTCCAGGCGTTGAGCCCGCTCATGCCGAACGCCAGCTCGTGCAGGTTGGCCTTGCCGACGAGGCGATAGCCCGCGGCCAGCGTGCGCTCGACGATTGCCGCATGGCGCGTGGCCGGCGGTGCCTCGGCAAGCGCCGCGCAACCGGCGCGGGTGGGATAGCCGGCGATGTCGATGCTGTCCTTAACCACGACCCGGGCGGGGCCGGTGCCGAGATCCAGGGCGTGAACGAGTGCGGACGAGGTCGACTTCATTGACTTATCACATGAAATTTCAAGTTTATGGATAAAAAAAGCGCACGCTCACCGCCCCTCGGCCGACACAGGTCACGAGCCCGAGCACCGGCCGCCACGCGATACCCGCCGGATCGGGCATCGATAAGCGCTCCAGGGAGGGGGATGGAGGATGAGATCGTGGCACGACCTGGGCGGAAGCCGCTGGCGGCGATGTCAGAACTCACCGGCCAGCGCGTGGGGCCGGCGGCCCCTGCCCGGGGCGAGACACTGGCGACTCGCTGTCTCTTCGTCATGGTGCTCTCTCGCGTTGTCGTTGTTGTGGAATCTGTCCATATCGGCAATACAGTCAATATCACATGAAATTTCAAGTAAAGTAAAACCACCTTTCGTCGTAACCCGGTCAGACCACCGCCATACACCCGTCGTATCACACTGTGCCTTGCGCTCGACGCGGCCAGCCACCATCCTTCGCGACGTCTCGGCGGCACCAGCGGTGCCGCCTTCGCGACTCTCAAGGATGAAACCCGTGTCCCGTTCCGCTCTGCCCCACCGGGGCCTGCTTACCCTCGTCGCGCTGCTGCTGGTGGCACTCAATCTGCGCCCGGCGCTCACCAGTGTCTCGCCGGTGCTCGGCAGCATCGCCGAAGCCCTGTCGCTGTCGCCCAGCGTGCAGGGCATCCTGACCACCCTGCCGGTGCTGTTTCTGGGGCTGGCCGCGCCGCTGGCGCCACGCCTGGTGCGCCGGCTGGGCCCGGAGCGCAGTGTGTTCCTGGCGCTGCTGGTACTGGGCGTGGCACTGGCACTTCGGCCCTACGTCGGCACCCTGGGGCTGCTGCTGGGAAGCGCCCTGGCCGGCGGCTGCATCGGGGTGATCGGGGTGCTGCTGCCGGGTATCGTCAAGCGCGACTTCCCCGAGCGGGTCAGCATCATGACCGGGCTCTACACCGTGGCGCTCAATCTCGGCGCCTCAGCGGCGGCCGGCAGCACCGAGCCGCTGCGTCAGGCGCTGGGCGCGGACTGGCAGGGCGCACTGGCGTTCTGGCTGCTGCCCGCAGTGCTCGCCGCGCTGCTGTGGCTGCCGCAACTGCGCGGCAGCGCGGCCACCCGGGTGGCGGCACGCGCCGGGGCGCGCCTGCGCCATGATCCACTGGCGTGGCAGGTATCGCTGTTCATGGGGTTGCAGTCGTCCCTCGCCTACACCGTCTTCGGCTGGCTGCCGACGCTGTTGCAGGATCGTGGCCTGGCACCGGTCACCGCAGGGCTGGCGCTGTCGGTATCGATTCTGCTGCAGGTGACCACGGCGCTGGCGGCGCCGTGGATCGGCAGCCGCATGAAAGATCAGCGTGCGGTGCTGGTGGCGGTGATGGGGCTGACGCTCACCGGCCTGATGGGCTGCCTGTATGCGCCTATCGGCGGTATCTGGCTATGGGTGGTGATCCTGGGGCTGGGCCAGGGCGGTACCTTCAGCATGGCGCTGACCCTGCTGGCGCTGCGCGCGCCGGATGCGCTGACCGCCGCCAGCCTCTCCGCCATGGCCCAGGGCATCGGTTATACCCTGGCGGCGCTGGGCCCACTGCTGGTGGGCCTGCTGCACGACTGGAGCGGTGGCTGGAACGCGGTCGGCGGACTGCTGGTGGTCATCGCGCTGGGCGCCATGGGCGCGGCCCTGGGGGCCGGTCGCGACCGCCAGGTGGCGTCGGTTCAGGGCGGTTGAGTCCCGCCCCGGTGCCAACTAGCCTGGCTCTGGTTCTTGCCCAGGCTATGGTTATGGCCTTAGCTCAGGCCGGAGCCAGGCGATCCGCGCCCCAGCTGCGGCGCAGGTAGCCCATCACCTCCCCCAGCTCGTCGGCGGAGACATGGGCCGGGGCGCCCTCCTCCTGCGGGTCGAGGTGGAAGATATAGAGCCGCGAGGCGAACTGGGCGAACGGCAGCGAGGCCTCGCCGAAGCGCTCGCCGTTGCCGTCGGTGCTGACCTGCACGCCGTCACCCCAGTCCTGGCCGCTGTCGTTGTTGGGGTTGAAGAAGTAGACGCGCATGCCCTCGTCGGGGCCGATCGCCGCCCGCAGGATGGTGATCGCGTGCCAGCCGATGAAGCGCGCGGCGCTGTCGGTCACCGCGATCCCCGCCGGCTGCGGATGCACCAGCGGCTGGTTGCCGTTGTAGAGCGGATGGTAGGCGGCGTAGAAGTGGCGATAGAAGGTCTCGGGGTCTTCGATCCCGCCGGTGGCGATATCCACGCAGATGTGGAAGCCACGCCCGGCCCACCAGCCGTGGAACTCGGGATTGACCCAGCGGTGCGGGTCGCCCTCGCGGCCGATGCACAGCCGCCCCATCTCGGCATAGATGCGGTCCAGATGCGGCACCACCAGCAGCGAGACCGGATCGAGATCCAGCGCCATGCCATGGGATAGCCCGACACCGCTGGCATTGGAGGAGATCGGCTGGCCCTCGAAGTGCATCACGATCTCGTCGTCGCGGGCGGCCCAGGTCACCATCTGCAGCAGATAGTCCGGGTCGTTGTAGGCCCACATCGACAGCGCTCGCGCCGACTGGCAGGTGGGGTTGTTGCCCTGCCCCACGCCCAGCGGCAGGCCGAGCATGCACAGTACGCCCTCCAACAGCCGCGCCTCGGGGGTGGCGGCGTCACCGTAGGCCAGGCGCAGGCGCTGGCGCGAACTCTCGCTCAGCAGCAGACCCAGTTGACGCCACAGCGCCGGCGCCAGCGGCGGCTGGTAGAGAATCCCGCGTTCGAGCAGCAGCGCCAGCCCGTAGAGCCCCTGGGCGGTGGCCGGGTGCGCCACCGCATCGATCAGTGCCCGAATCAGCTGGTGATAGCAGAGCAGACAGTCACGCCCGGTGGTCGAGAGCCCCAGCGCCTCGCTGAGCAGGTGATCACCGTGATCGAGCAGATAGCGCAGCAGCACAGGATGGTAGGGCGAGACCAGGCCGGTATCGTGCATCGCCCGCGCCATGCCGGTGGCTTCCTGCTGCAGCGCCGCGGTATCCATCCCCGCGAGCCGGCCGGCATAGGCCTCGATACCGGGGTCCTCGCGACTCCCCTGGGTCGGCCCATAGAGGCTGCTGACCAGACGCGCCGCGCCCTGACCGCTGGTGCCGAGATCGATCTCCGGATTGGCCTGGCACAGCGCCATCTGGTCGATCATCCGGCGCACCGGGGCGACCATCAGCGGACGCTGTCCGAGCAGCCGCCAGATCTCGTCGATCATGGTATCGACGATGAACTCGTAGCCGATGCGCTCGGCGAGATAGCGCAGCAGCGCCCTGGGCACCTCGGCCAGACGCCCCTGGGTCTCGCGCTCGGCCTCGCCGGAGAAGGCGAAGATCCGCGACAGGTTGAGCGCCAGCACCTGGGTGAGATGGTTGTGCGCCTGCTCGGCGGAGAGCAGCGGATGCACGTAGTCGCCCCGCGCCACCGCCAGCAGCCGCAGCTCGCTGAGCGCTTCGATCACCACCGTCTCGGCCTGGGGGCTGCCGAGGGAGGCCGGGGTCAGCGCCGGCTGCAGACGCTGCGGTTCGGCCCAGTCGGAGTCGGCGAAGGTCCCCGCCTGCTCGATCGCCTGGGCACGCTGCTCCAGCGCCGCGCAGCCACCTGGCTCGAGCAGGATACGCCGCGCCAGATCGAAGACCCGCCCGGCACGGCCGGGACGGGAGAAACTGGGCGCCGACTCGAGCGCGGCCAGTGCCACCTCGAGCTGTTGCAACAGCGCACCCAGGCGCTGCTCGCTGACCGGCAGCTCGTTATCTGATGACATGCGCTGTGACTCCTCACCGCCATGGGCAAACCTGGAAAGACCCTGCCACTGTCGCGGATCAGACGTAGAAATCAAGCGACTCCTGATGTTTGAGCAGATCGCGTAGCGTGTGCGGGTCGTCGCCGAAGAAGAACATCAGCCCCCAGTGGGTACCGAAAGCCGTGCGCTTGGTCACGGTCGCCTCCAGTGGTGCCGAGAGCTCGTGGTAGTCGAAATAGGGGTGCTGCTCGGTCTCCTCCGGGATCTCCAGACGGCTGACCACCCGCCGGCGTGGATAGACGCCGAAGCAACCGGCGTGGCCCTTGGCATCCTTGACCGGCTCGGGGAAGAAGGCGGCGACCTCGTCAGCGGTGGCCTTGGGATCGAACACCAGCATCGATGCCTGGTAGGCGTTGAAACCGTAGGCGCGCTCGATCAGCTCGAACGCCTTGAACCCCGGCGGGCGATAGGCGACCTCGCCGAAGTACATGGTGCCGTCGCTGGTGACGAAGTACTCCGGGTGGATCTGGCCGAACTGGATATCGAAGGTCTTGATCAGCAGCTCGATCTGGCGCGTGATCTGCTCGCGATACTGCTCCAGCTCCGGGGTCGCCGGGACGAAGACCGAATAGCCGAGGGTGACGTATTCGGAGATGTTGAGGAACTGGATCTTGCCATCCCAGACCCAGGCCTCGACGGCGAACTCCCAGCCGTCCAGATGGCTCTCCATCAGCAGCGGATACTCGCTCTCGGGGATGGCGTCGATCTCTTCATAGGTGCGGATCACCCGGTGGCCGAGGCAGCCGGCCTTGTCGAAGGCCTTGAGATGGATCGGGTCGTCGGGGTCGCCATCGAGCTTGAGCAGCGTCTGGTTGACGCGCTTGAAGAAGCGCACCACGTCGCTCTTCTCGTGGGCCTCCTCGAAGATACCCACGCGGATACCGCCGAGCTGCGCGCGGCGCTTCATCAGTGCCTTGTCGCGGAACAGCACCGCCTGGCCGTGCAGGCGCGGATTCTGCATCAATACCGAGTTGATCGCCCCGGCCCACTCCACGGTCTCCTCGAACAGCGGCACCGCCGCATCCACGCCCATGTCGCGCAGGGTCTCGGCGATCTCCATCGAGCGGTCGTTGAGACGTTCGAAGTTCCACGGCAGATAGGGGATTTCGTGCTGGAGGCAGTACTCTTCGGCCCACTCCGGGGCGACCACCACGTAGCGACGATCAAAGGCCGCGGCGGCCTCCACCGCGCCCAGGCTCCAGCCAAGCAGCGCGATGTAGCCCTTGTCGGGATTCTTTTCCATGGTCGTTGTCTCCCTGTTCGCTGTGGTTGTGATTTATGCCTACCTCAGTGTAGGGGAGATGCTGACCTATGCCACCCTACCGGCACAAAGTCGTAACAAAGCCGTCATAATCTCTGCATATCGGCACCAGAAAAACGCATTTTCTGTCATTCTTTATTAGAAATATCATACCCTTCCAGTAGCCACCCCGTGCCGGGGTTATGGTGTTCACGCCTTAAATGCACGCCGACTGCCGTAGAGGCGTCAAGCTCACTGGAATCGGATACCCTAGGACGCTCCCCCCATCGCTTAGGAGATCCGCATGCCAGCCAGAGCCATCAGCCTCGAGCAACAGCAGCAGTTGATCGAGATCGTGCGCGATGCCGCCAAGACCGAAATCCTGCCGCGCTTTCGCAACCTGTCGGAGGAGGCGATTCGCTCGAAGAGCGCGCCGGACGATCTGGTCACCGATGCCGACCAGGGGGCAGAGCGGATGATGACCGCGGCGATTCGCGAGCTGCTGCCGGAGGCGACGGTGATCGGCGAGGAGGCGGTGGCCGACGGCAGCGCCAATCTCGACGACATCGCCGGCGCCGAGCTGGCGCTGATCATCGACCCGGTCGACGGCACCTGGAACTTCGCCCGCGGGCTCAACCAGTTCGGCGTGATCCTGGCCGCCACCAGCTTCGGCGAGACGATCTTCGGGCTGCTCTACGACCCCATGGCGGATGACTGGATCGTCGCGCGCCACGGCGAGGGCGCCTGGTTCGGCCGTCCCGATGGCACCCAGCGCCGGCTACAGGTCTCGGATACCGACCAGTTCGACGAGATGGTCGGCTCGAACTCGATCCGGCTCTTCCCCAAGCCGCAGCAGTATCAGCTGGCGGCGACCTTCCCCGACTTCCAGCGCATGATGGCGTTCGGCTGCGCCTGCCACGAGTACCGCACCATGGCGTTCGGCTTCGTCGACTTCATGCTCACCGGCAAGCTGATGCCGTGGGATCATGCCGCGGGCCTGATGATCCACGCCGAGGCCGGTGGCTACTCGGCGTTGCTCGATGGCACGCCCTACCAGCCGACGATCCACCAGGGCACGGTGCTGGCCGCCAGCTCAAGAGCGCATTGGGAGCAGTTGCGCGAGAAGTTCAGCTTTCTGGGCTAAAAAGTGCCTGCGCTCGCCCATGCGGCGTTAAAAATTGGCTCACTGAACAACGTTCAGAACGTCCGAAGGACGGCCCGAAGGGCGAGCGGAGCGAGTAAAATGCTCATTTACACCCCGTAAACTCCGCGTTTTCGCCAATTTTTGCCTTGCCTGGCCTTCGCTCGTCGACTTTTTTACGCAGGGCATTGGCCATCATCATTGACCACCAAGACGACGAAAACCGGCGCCGAGAAGGCGCCGGTTTTCTTTTCTGTAGCCAATCGGGACGAATCGATCAGCCGGATCGATCAGGGAATGATCCTCTCCGCCCGCAGGCGATCGAACAGGTCGAGGAACGCGGCCCGCGTCTCGCGGAAGTGGTCGAAGCCGAAGTCCCGCGACTTGGTGGTGTCGTTGACGCACTCCTGATCGCGGCCGAGATCGGCATCGGTGTGCCACCAGGAGGCCAGCTTGGTGACATCCGGTTCGACCAGACCATGCTTCGCGGCGATCTCGCGCCAGATCGATTCGGCATCGGCCATCTGCGTTTCCAGCGGCTGCATCGACGCCGGGTCGTCCGAGGCTGCGGGGCCCTGAATCTCGAGACCCTGGGCCTCTAAACCAAAGTACTCGCCGATCTCGTGCCACATCCGGCGCCAGCGGAAGACGTCGCCATTGACCGTATTGAAGGCCTGATTCGCCGCGCCCGGCGTGGTCGCCGCCCACTCCATCTGGCGCGCCAGCACCAGCGCGTCGGTCATGTCGGTGAGCGCGTTCCACTGGGTCCGGGAGCCGGGAAAGACGAAAGCTCGCCCGGTCTCGCGGCAGATCGAGGCGTAGACCGCCAGCGTCACCCCCATGTTCATGGCGTTACCGCGGGCGTGGCCGATCACCGTGTGCGGACGATGGACGTTCCAGGTAAAGCCCTGGCGCTCGGCGGCTTCGAACAGCACGTCTTCCAGCGCGTAGTAGAAGTTGTCACCCGGTACTCGCGGCTCGGACTCGCGGAACGGCGTCTCGATGCGCCCGCTGCCGTAGGCCTCGAACGAGCCCAGATACTGCTTGGTGCCGGTGACCAGCGAGGCATGCGCGACCGGGGCCGTTTCGAGGGCAGCGAACAGGTTGCGCATCATCTGGCTGTTGGCCTCGACGTTGGCCTTTTCGCTGTCGCGGCGAATCCAGGTGCAGTAGAAGACATGGGTGATCGCCAGGCCGGCCAGCGCCTGCTCGGTCGCGGACGGGTCCAGCAGATCGGCGGCGACGGGGATCACGCCGCTCTGCTCGGTGGCACGACGTGACAGGCCGTAGACGGTCCAGCCGCTGGCGATGAGATGGCTGGCCAGATTGCTGCCGGTGATGCCGGTGGCGCCGACCACCAGTGCCGTTCCTTTACGCATGTTGCTCTCCTCGTTCGGCTATGAGAGGCGCCGTGAGCGAGTGGCATCGCGGCGCGTTGACGAGAAGCAGTCTGGGAGCGCTTCGGTGTTGCTACAATCGATATCATCGCAAATCTTTATTGCATGAGACGCAACTCGATGAATCTCGATCGACTCGACCTCAACGCCCTGCGCACTTTCGAACGGGTCGCCGCCAGCGGCAGCTTCACCGTGGCAGCGCATCACTTTCACCGCGCGGTGTCATCGGTGTCGCGCCAGATCAAGGGGCTGGAAGAGGCGCTCGGGCAGCCACTGTTCTATCGCCACACCCGTGCGGTGACCCTGACCGAAGCGGGCTGGCGCTACTACGCCGAGGTGCGCGAGGTGCTCGAACGCCTGGATCTCGCCAGCGAGGCGCTGGCCCACCCCAGCGCCGAGCCCAGCGGCACGTTGCGCATCAATGCGCCGGTGGCCTTCGGCCAGCGCCAGATCGTACCGCTGCTGCACGCCTTCCAGCGACGCCACCCCGCCATCCGCGCCGAGCTGCAGCTCGACGACCGGGTGGTCGACCCGGTGCGTGAAGGGTTCGACATCACCTTTCGGGTCGGCGAGCTGGCCGACTCCAACCTGCGCGCCCGTCGCCTGGCGCCGATGCACTACCGGGTCGCCGCCACGCCCGGCTATCTCGCCTCCCGCGGCACACCCGCCACCCCCGCCGAGCTGGCCGAGCACGACTGCCTGATCTATCAGGGCGAACTGGGCCGCCAGCGCTGGTACTTCCAGGCCGCCGACGAGACCACGCCAACCGCCCTCGAGGTCTCCGGCAGCCTCTACAGCAACGATGCCGAGAGCCTGCTGCGCGCCGCGCTGCTGGGCCAGGGGCTGGTGCTCTTCCCCACCTGGCTGCTCGCCGAGGCGCTGGCCAGCGGCGCCCTGGTCAGCGTGCTCAGGGCATGGCGCTGCGAGGTGATGCCGGGCCAACGCCATATCCACGTACTCACCCCCGAACGCCGCCTGCGCGCGCGCAAGGTGCGCGCCTTTCTCGACCATCTCTTCGCCGCAGTGACACCGCTGCCGCCCTGGGACCGATCGTCGGAATAGTAAAACTTAATTAGCGATTGAATCGTGCACGATCTATATTGTCGGCATGGCAACCACCGATGACACCGACAACGCCCTGGCGCTCGAATCGCAGCTCTGCTTCGCGCTCTATTCGACCCAACTGGCGATGAACAAGCTCTACCGCGGCCTGCTGCGCGAGCTCGACCTGACCTATCCCCAGTATCTGACCCTGCTGGTGCTATGGCAGCGGGATCGTCAGACGGTGTCGGAGATCGGCGAGCACCTCTATCTGGATTCGGCGACGCTGACGCCACTGCTGAAGCGCCTGGCAGCGGCCGGTCTGGTCACGCGTCAGCGCTCGCGACAGGACGAACGCCAGGTGGAGATCGCCTTGACCGATCAGGGCCGGGCGCTGCGGGAGCGGGCCAAGTCGATCCCGCATGCCGCCGGCTGCGCGGGCCAGTGCACGCCGGAGGAGGCCGCCGAACTGCGCGATGCCCTGCACGAGCTGCGCCAGCGACTCGACGGCCAGTGACGTTGTGGCGCGAGAGTTGTGGCGCGAGAGATAGTGACGCCATAGAAATAGCGACGTCATAGATAGCGACGCCTTAGACAGTAGCGCAATGCAGCGCCGAGCGTTTTCACCCCATTAGGTCGTGCACGATTCAATCGTCAGCGACCTTCACCCGGAAGGAGAAGTCCCATGTCACTCGATAAAGTCCTCTACCGTGCCGAAGCCACCGTCACCGGCGGTCGTGATGGCCGTGCCACCGCCGAAGACGGTGCCATCGACCTCAAGCTGTCGACCCCCAAGGAGCTGGGCGGCGCCGGCGGCGACGGCACCAACCCCGAGCAGCTGTTCGCGGCTGGCTACTCCGCCTGCTTCATCGGCGCGCTCAAGCTGGCGGCATCGCAAGAGAAGGCCAAGCTGCCTGAAGAGACCCGAGTCCAGGGTGAAGTCGGCATCGGCCCCAAGGGTGACGGTTTCGGCATCGAAGCCACGCTGACGGTGAAGCTGCCAGGCATGGATCGTGAACAGGCCGAAGCGCTGGTGGAGAAGGCGCATCAGGTCTGCCCCTACTCCAACGCCACCCGCGGCAATATCGACGTGACCCTCAACGTCGAGGTGTAAACCGGCGTCGGCAGCGCCGGCGCCCACCCGGACGCCCCGCCCCTTGAGACAGGGGGCGGGGCGTCATGCTTTGGCGGTGACCAGCGCTATAGCCAATTCGGGTATGGGTTAACTATGCTGAGGAAAATGATCCGCCAAGAGACTCGCCATGCCGGACACCCCCCGCGATAGTGCCGATACCGATCACAAGACCACAGGCGATATCGCCACGCCTCAGGCCGTCTGCGATTTCTGGTTCGAGACGCTGAGCGCCAAGCAGTGGTTTGCCAAGGATGCCGCCCTCGACGGCGAGATCGCCGAGCGCTTCGGCACCACGCTCGCTGCCGCGGCGCGCTGCGAGCTTTGGCACTGGCGCGACTCGCCCACCGGGCGCGTGGCCGAGATCGTGGTGCTCGATCAGTTCTCGCGCAACGTCCATCGCGATACGCCCGCCGCCTTCGCCCAGGACCCGCTGGCCCTGGCGCTGGCCCAGGAGTTGATCGCCCGCGGCGAGGACACGGCACTGCCCCTGGCGCAGCGCATCTTCGCCTACATGCCGTTCATGCACAGCGAGTCGCTGGCGATCCACGCCCGCGCAGTCACCCTGTTCGACACCCCCGGTATGGAAGCGCAGCTCGACTACGAGCACCGCCACCGCGAGATCATTCAGCGCTTCGGCCGCTACCCGCATCGCAACGCCATTCTCGGGCGCGTCTCGACGCCGGAAGAGATCGCGTTCCTGCGCCAGCCGGGCTCGGCCTTTTGAGCCGCTGCTGGTCACGCTTGCCCAGCGTTGACGCAGGTTTTCGCCACCCTCGCCACAAGGCAGAACCGCGTGGTCGTCGGCGGGTCGAAACTCCACGCCACGCTGCACCAGGATACCGCCATGCCACCGCGATCGACTTGCCCCCCTCACTTTCCCGACGCGGCGCTGATGACCCTGATCCGCTCGACCCCGCTGGCGATCTGCATCACCGACGCCGATGGCTGCTTTCAAGTCGTCAACGCCGCCTATTGCCGACTGTATGGCTATACCGAGGAGGAGCTGCTGGGCGAAGAGTTCACGCTGGTGGTAGCGCCCGAACACCGCGAGATGATGCGGACCATGCACCGCGCCTTCATCGAGACGGGCGAGGACAACGACCCGCTGATCGGCAAGCCGGGAGCCCGCGCCGAGTGGGAGGTGCTCGACCGCCAGGGCAGGTCGATCTCGATCCTGGCCGAGGCGGTCCGCCTGGAGGATGACCAGGGTAACGTCTACAAGGCGACCTTCGTGGTCGATATCAGCGAACACAAGGCGCTCGAGCGCTCGCTGCGCAAGGCCAACCAGCGCCTGACCCAGATCGCCATGTACGACGAGCTGACCGGGCTGCAGAGCCGGCGCGCCGGCCTCGAGCGGCTCGAGGCGGAGATTCACGAGCAACAGCGCTACGGCCATCCGCTGTGCATCGCGGTGATCGACCTGGACGGTTTCAAGCAGATCAACGATACCCACGGCCACGCCATCGGCGACGAGATCCTGGTCGGCATCGCCGAGCTGCTGCGCCGATCGCTGCGCGAGAGCGATGCCGCGATCAGACTCGGCGGTGACGAGCTGCTGCTGGTGCTGCCCGGGGTGACGCTGGATCAGGCGACCCAGGCGGTCGAGCGCATCCGTCAGGCCCTGGCGGCGACACCGCTGACCAGGCTGGCCCTCGAGATGACGCTATCGGCGGGCATCGCCGACTATCGCAACGAGAGCCAGGACGCCCTGCTCGAACGCGCCGACCGCGCGCTCTATCTCGCCAAGCGCCGCGGACGCAATCGGCTCGCCCAGGCAACGTGACCCGCGGCTGCCGTTAGCCCTGAACGCTCAGCACCAGCCACAGCACCATGGCATAGCGCAGGCCCTTGCCGATCGCCACCAGCACCACGAAGTTGAGCCACGGCACCCGCATGACCCCACCGATCAGTGTCAGCGCATCGCCACCGATGGGCAGCCAGCCGAGCAGCAGCGACCACTGCCCGTAGCGATTGAAGCGCGCCCGTGCCCGCGCCAACTGCGCCTGGCTGAGCGGAAACCAGCGCCGCTGCTGGAAACGATCCACCTGGCGCCCCAGTACACCGTTGATCACCGAACCGAGGGTATTACCTGCGGTGGCCCAGAACCACAGCCAGAAGAGCGCATGCTCCTGGGTCGCCAGTGCCCCCAGCAGCACCTCGGACGAGGCCGGCAGCAGGGTGGCGGAGACCAGCGCGGTGACGAACAGGGTCAGATAGCTCACGCGGCTCTCCGGATCGGGCGCCTGGGGGTTCTGGATAGGGTTCCTGGATAGGTGCTCGGGATATCAGCTCAGAATGAACCCTACACAGGCGGCCGTCGCCAGCCCCATCACGCCATTGAAGATACGCCACGCCCGCGGCGTCGTCAGCAGCCGCCCGATCGCCATGCCGAATGCCGCCCAGAAAGAGATGCAGAAGAACGCCACACTCTCCATCACCAGCGCCAGCACCAGGGCGTTGAGAACGAGCAGCCCTTCGTGGGGCAGAAAACCCGCCACCAGCGCGATGCCCATGACCCATACCTTGGGATTGACGAACTGGAAGGCTGCCGCCTGCCACGCAGTCAGCGGTCGCGCCCCATCACGAGCGGCAAGGTTCGGTGGCGGAGCACTGGCGATCTTCCACGCCAGATAGAGCAGATAGACCGCGCCCACCACCTTGAGACTCTGCTGGATCAGCGGGTAGCGCTCGAACAGCGTCCCGAGCCCTAGTGCGATGCTCAGAAAGAGTACGAAACCGCCGGCCATGATGCCGAAGATGTGCGGCAGCGTGCGACGGTAGCCGTAGAGCGCCCCGGAGGCGGTGAGCATGACGTTGTTGGGCCCGGGGGAGCCGGTCATCGACGCGGCGAAGAGTGTCAGCGATAGCCACCAAGCGAGCGAGGTCATGCTTGCCCCTCCGCGGTCTGATTCCAGGCCAGGGTGATACGGCGATTACGGGCACCGCGGTTCTTGATGCTGGCCACGTGCAGCGCGCCGATCTGGGCGGTGGAGGTCACATGGGTACCGCCACAGGGCTGGTAATCGATATCACCGATACGCACCATGCGGATCATGCCGGCACCACGCGGCGGCGCCACCGACATCGTCTTGACCAGCTCAGGGCGCGCGTCGAGCTCGGCCTCGCTGATCCACTCGCTGGTGACCGGGTGGTCGGCCGCGATCAGCGCCTTCAGGCCGGCGTTCAGCGTCTCCTTGTCGACGCTGGCCTCACCGAGATCGAAGTCGAGCCGGCCACGCTCGGCGCCGATGCTGCCGCCGGTGACTCCATGCGGCACCAGCACCGAGAGCAGATGCAGCGCGGTATGCATGCGCATGTGCGCCCAGCGCCGCGGCCAGTCGATCTGCTGGGTCACGCTCTGGCCGGCCACGAGATCGTGACCGGGATCGAGGTAGTGCCAGACGTCACCGCCCTCGCCCTTGCGCGTGTCGTGCACCGGCAGACAGCGGCCGTCGGCGGTGATGAATACCCCACGATCGCCGGGCTGGCCGCCCCCCTGGGGATAGAAGAGCGTAGCGTCGGTCACCACCACGCCGTCGGCGCCCACCGCGGTCACGCTGGCCAGACTCTCTTGTGCCATGGGCAAGTCGCGGAAACGCAGCTGCGTGGACATGATGACCTCCTCTCGACCCGGCGCTTGACCGGATCAAATTGTATGGGTTCAATTTATTGACTTTTCGACGTCCATTGCGAACAATTCAAGCATAAACGCCCCAACAACCGGGTCAACCCGATTTTTGTCACCATGACAATCTGGACACCGACACTCTCCGGCAGCGGCCCCCGCTATCGTCAGCTCGCCGATGCCATCGCCGCCGCCGTGGCTAGCGGTGAACTGGCCGCCGGCCACAAGCTGCCCCCGCAGCGCCGGCTCGCCGACGCCCTCGGCGTGACCGTAGGCACGGTCACCCGCGCCTACGCCGTGGCCGAACAGCGTGGTGTGGTCAGCGCGCGGGTCGGCAGCGGCACCTATGTGCGCGGCGCCGAGGCCGGTATCGCCGCCTTCGACCATCTGTTCACGCGGCCACGCGACCGTGGTCTGATCGATCTCAGCCACGCCACGCCGCCGCCGACCGCGCAGCGCAGCCTGCATCTGGCCTGCGCGATGCAGGCGATCCAGCAGAATCCGGAGCAGCTCAACGCGATGATCGACTACCAGCCGGAACCCGGGCAGGCGTGGCAGATTGCCACCCTGGCAGCCTGGCTGGGCAAGATGGGCCGCGCGCTCGACCCGGCCGAGCTGCTGCTCGACCAGGGCGGCATGCACGGTATCCATCTCTGCCTCAGCGCCCTGCTGCTGCCGGGGGAACGGGTCGCCGCCGAACGTCTCACCTATCCGGGCCTGATCAGCGCGCTGCAGCAACTGTCGCTCAAGGGCGTGGCGATACCCCACGATGCGCACGGCATCGACGTCGACGCGGTGGCCCGCGCCCATGACCAGCAGCCGTTCGCTGCGCTCTATCTGATGCCGGATTGCCACAACCCGACGACGGTACGCCTGAGCGAGCCACGCCGCCGCGCCCTGGCTGCGCTGGCCGAGGCACGCGGATTCTGGCTGATCGAGGACGACATCTACCCGCAACTGGGTGCCACGGAGACGCCGCTTTACCAGCTCGCCCCGGCGCACACGCTGACGCTGTTCTCGGTCTCGAAACTGCTCGGCGGCGGGCTCAGGGTAGGGGCGATACGCGCCCCGCAGGCGCTGCACGGGCGGCTGATAGCGGCGCTGCGCGCGCAGTGCTGGATGCCACCGCCGCTGATGAATGGCGTGGTCGCGCACTGGATCACCAGCGGTGACGCCGATGCACTGCTCGCCTGGCAGCGCGAAGAGCTGGAATGGCGCTTCGATCGCGCCCAGGAGAAGCTCGCGGCCTTCCATCCACAAGGCCAGCGTGGAGGCTTTTATCTGTGGCTGCCACTACCTGCGGATCTGCGTTCGAGCCACGTGGAGGCGCAACTGCGGGAGCGCCAGGTCGCCGTCAGCAGCGCCGAGAGCTTCTGCCTCGGCAGCGTCAGCGCCCCCCAGGCGATTCGTCTCTGTATCAGCGCCGCCGAGAGTCGCGACGCCCTCGACCGTGCCCTCGACATCATCGCCGAGACCCTCGGCGACCCGGGACCGATGCTTTGGCAGACGCTATGAGCCGACGCTGCCGTTCTCTCTCAAACGCGCCCGATACCGCTCTGCCTCATAGAGCCCAATGAGGCTGCCCCAATACCCCAGCACCGCCCATGGCCGATATTGATCACTTATTGATCCTCCGGGCGGGCGCCTACGACCTCGGCCCGGCACCGCGCCAGGATCACACCGGCAGCGGGCGGCTCTCGGCCAGCGCCTCCATGGCGAAGTAGGAGGTGACGGTGTCGATCTCGAAGCCATCGATCAGGCGCTGATAGATCAGATCGAAGGCGCCGATGTCGCGGGCCACGATCTTGAGCATGTAGTCGTAGTCGCCGCCGATACGGTAGAAGTCGATCACTTCGGGGATGCCCAGCACGTGCTCGCGGAAGGCCGCCAGCCAGGTCCGCGAGTGGCTGCGGGTGCGAATCATCGAGAACACCACCAGCCCGAAGCCGAGCGCCTGACGGCTCAGCACCAGCCGCCGCGCCTCGATCACGCCCGCCTCTTCGAGCTGCTTGATCCGCCGCCAGCAGGCGTTCTGGGAGAGATTGACCCGCTCGGCCAGCTCGCGCTGGGCGCAGCCGGGGTGCTGCTGCAGCTCGCGCAGAATAGCGAGGTTGAAATGATCCAATTTCACGCCACTCATGGTGTCAAATCACTCGAGCTTGAGGAGGATTTCGGGTCATAACGAGAAATTTACCCGCCGATATCGGGATATCATAGCCTCGTTCGCCGCACTTGCGCGTCCTCTTATGATGAGGCCCCCATGACAACACTCGCCGACTTCCGTCACGCCCTTTCCGGACCGGACCTGCTGCCACGCCTGCGCCAGGGCCTGATCGGCGACGATCTGCCGATCACCACGCCCTTCGGCCAGCGTCGTCTGCTCTACGCCGACTATGTCGCCTCCGGGCGTGCGCTGCGCCAGGTCGAGCGCTTCATCAGTGAAGAGGTGCTGCCGTTCTACGCCAACTCGCACACCGAGGCCTCGCACTGCGGGCAGACCA
Source organism: Salinicola sp. RZ23 (assembly GCF_003206675.1). Classification (NCBI taxonomy): domain Bacteria; kingdom Pseudomonadati; phylum Pseudomonadota; class Gammaproteobacteria; order Oceanospirillales; family Halomonadaceae; genus Salinicola; species Salinicola sp. RZ23. Next base: position 320,744 of record NZ_PZJK01000001.1, on the reverse strand, counting down.
TGACCCGGCTGCGCCAGGAGGCACGGTCGCTGATCGCGCGGGAGCTCAATGCCGAGGATTGCCATGTGGTGTTCAGCGGCAGCGGCGCCACCGCCGGCATCAACCGTATCGTGGCGCTGCTCGATATCGCCGCCGGGGTGCGCCGCGGCGAGCGCATCAGCGTGCTGCTCGGCCCCTACGAGCACCACTCCAACCTGCTCGCCTGGCGCGAGAGCGGTGCGCGCGTGACCGAGATCCCCGAGGGCGACGCCGGCGGGCCGGACCCGGCGGCACTGGAGCAGGCGCTGGAGGAGGCCGCCGGCAGCGATCTGATCGTCGGCGCCTTCTCGGCCGCCTCCAATGTCACCGGCATCATCAGCGATGTCGATGCGATCACCCGCCGCCTCAAACACCACGGCGCCCTGGCGGTGTGGGACTACGCCGGTGCCGGCCCCTACCTGGCGATGGACATGGCACCCGCACCGGACTGCCGCAAGGACGCCATCGTCTTCTCGCCGCACAAGTTCGTCGGCGGCCCCGGCGCCTCCGGAGTGATGGTGGTGCGCGACACCCTGGTGCGGCGACAAACGCCCTCCCTGCCCGGCGGCGGCACGGTCAGCTTCGTCTCGCCCTGGGCGCAGCACTACAGCACCAGTCTGGCGGCGCGTGAAGAGGGCGGCACGCCCAACGTGATCGGCGATATCCGCGCCGCGCTGGCGCTGATGGTCAAGGCGGCGATCGGACTGCCCGAGATCGTCCGCCGCGATGCCGAGCTGCGTCGCCGCGCCCTCGCCCACTGGGCCGGCGAGCCGCGGCTGGAGCTACTGGGGCGCCAGGACGTGCCGGCACTGCCGATCTTCTCCTTCCGGGTACGCGATGCCGACGGTGGCCTGATCCATCACCAGCTGTTCACCCGCATGCTTTCGGATCTCCACGGCATCCAGGCGCGTGGCGGCTGTGCCTGCGCCGGGCCCTACGCCCATCGCCTGCTGGGGATCGACGCAGCCGCCTCGGCGGCGCTGATCGCGCGTCTCGAGCAGGGGCACGAGCTGGAAAAGCCCGGCTGGGTGCGGCTGAGTCTGCATCTGCTCCACGACGACGACCAGGTGGCGCGCCTTCTCGATGGCGTGCTCACGCTGGCCCGGGAGGCGCCGACCTGGGCCCGCCACTACCGCGCCGATCCAGCTACCGCGCGCTTCCGGGTCGAGCCCGCCGAGGGATGACAGCCGCACCGAGGCGGGTAAGATGAGTGCCTTCGTCGCGCCAGTCGCTCCCGTTCTCCTGTTCGAGCCATCGCCATGACCCATCTGATTCGCCGCCCCTTCGTCTTTCTGCGCCACGCCCAGAGCACGCGCAACCAGGAGCGGCGCATCGGCGGTCAGCACGACGTGCCCCTTACCCCCCGCGGCGAGGCCGAGGCGCGCCGGGCCCAGGCGCTGGTCGGCGGTCTCGACTGGTCGCTGGCAGTCGCCAGCCCGCTGGCACGAGCCCGGCATACCGCCGAGCTGGCCCTGGGGCGCGCCCCCGACCGCCTGGTCGAGGGCCTGATGGAGCGCCACTGGGGTGACCTGGAGGGTCAGCCGATCCCCCCCGAGATCCCCTATACCGACACGCCGCCCAACGGCGAGGCCTGGGAGGCCTTCGTCAGCCGCATCGCCACCACCCTCAATGGGCTGCTCGACGAAGCCGACACCCCGCTGGTGGTGGGCCACTCCGGGCTGGTGCGCGCGGTGCGCTGGCTCACCAGCGGCAGCCCCACCGGCCCGCGTTCGGCCAATGCCACCCCACTGTGGATCGCCCCTACCGCCGGCGACCTGTGGGAGATTCGCGACTTCACCGCCGCCGATCGCGCCAGGCTCGGGGGCTAGCACGGCACGCAGGCGACCCATGGCTTCTCCCTGGGCAGCGGCGCAACGGGGCGCGCCGCGTTGACCTGTTCACGAATAAAAATGATAATGATTATCTTTAATCAACTAGAAAAATATTGCCGATGCTTGCCCGCCGCGGCCGCCCCGCTTCTCCCCTGCGTCACTGGCGCCGATCGCTTCCCCGTCTGATCCTCTGTGCCTGGCTGCTGCCAGGGCTGTTGTCCCAGGCGGCGGTGGCCGACGCTGCAGCCAGCGGCGATACGCCGATCAGCGACAGCTCCATCGACGACACGTCCGCCGGCACGAGTGCCGAAACGCACGCAGAGACCCGCTATCCGCTGCAGGTGACCGACCTCGCCGGGCGCGTGGTGACCCTCGACCATCCTCCGAAGCGAATCTTCCTCGACGACCCCCGGCATCTGCTGGCACTGGCGGCACTGCTGCCCGACCCGGTGGCGCGCCTGAGCGGCTGGCACGGCTCGCTCGCCGACTTCGACCCCGAGGCCCAGGCACGCTTCACCAGCGCCTTCCCCGCCCTGGCCCGGCTGCCGGTGCTGCAGGGTGGCGACCCGCTGCCCAGCGCCGAGGCACTGCTCACGCTCGCCCCGGATCTGGTCCTGGTCAATCTCTCACGCTACGGCGCCATCAGCGGCACTCGGCTGCTGACACAGCTCGATGCCCTGGGCATCCCGGTGCTGTTCATCGATTTCCAGCGGCATCCGCTGGCGGATACCCGCCCCTCGCTGACGCTGCTGGGTCGCGCGCTCGGCGTCGAGCCGCGGGCGGCAGCGCTGAACCGGCGGCTGGACGGGCTGGAGGCGGCGGTGGATGCCTGCGTCGACGCCGCCGCCCACGACACCGATGGCGACACCGCCAGAAACACTGCCAAAGCCCCCCGTCCCAGCGTGCTGATCGATATCGCCCCCGGTCTCAAGGTGGCGTGCTGTCGCAGCAACTTCGATAGCGGCCTGGCGGACCTGGTGGCCCGGGCCGGCGGCGACAACATCGCCGCCGGCATGACCCCGGGCAGCGAGAACGTGCTCAATCCGGAAGCGATTCTGGCGCGCGACCCGGCGGTCATCATCGCCACCGCGGCCCAGTGGCCGGCGGGGGGCTCGGTGCGCGCCGGTTTCGGCGTCACCCCCGCGCAGACACAGCGGGACCTGGCCGATGTGGTCAGCCGTCGCCCAGGCTGGGCGACGCTCTCCGCGGTCAATCAAGGTGGCCTCCACGCCCTCTGGCACGGCTATCACCAGAGCCCGTTCAGCGCCCTCGCGTTGACGGCCATCGCCCGCTGGCTCCACCCCCAGGCCTGCGCCGCGCTCGATCCCGAGGGGGCGCAGCGAGCGCTGTTCCGCGACTTCCTGCCGATCGCCGCCGACGGCACCTTCCGCGCCACCTACGGGGAATCGCTCCCCGGCCGCTGATCGCCCCGCGCCGACGGCACACCAAGACGTTCAACGACAACAAGCCAAGACGCTCGACAACAACAAGACACGACGACCTTCAACGACAACGCACCGGCACCGAGGGCCACCCGGCGCCGTCAGGGAACACCACACATGACTGCACGATCCTTCACCCCGGGGCGCGCCCTGCCACGCTGGCAGCCACTCGCCGCCCTGCTGACCCTGTTGCCACTCACACCCGCTCACGCCGAGGACACCGGCGAGGTCGCCCTCGACCCGGTGGTGGTCAGCGCCCGGGCCCCGGTTGATTCCGTCGAGGGCTATCGCCCCGGCGCCTCGAATCTCGTCACCGGCCGCCGTACCGATTTTCTCGCCCAGGCGCGTACCGTCGATGCGCTCACGCCGCAGCTGCTCACCGATATTGGCGCCGACTCCCTGACCGATGCCATGGCGTTCGTGGCCGGGGTCACCCAGGGCAACACCATGGGCGGCACCGAGGCCGGCTTCATCAAGCGCGGGTTCGGCAGCAACGGCGACGGCTCGATCCTGCGCGACGGCATCCGCCAGCCGCGCAATACCTTTCCACTGTTCACCACCGAACGCATCGAAGTACTCAAGGGGCCGAGCTCGTTTCGTTACGGCATCCAGGAGCCCGGCGGGGTGATCAACGTCATCAGCAAGAAGCCACAATACGCCTGGGCGCGCACCATCAGCGGCAAGGGCACCTCTTTCGGCGGCGGCAATGCCAGCGTCGACGTCACCGGTCCGCTGGGCGACAGCGGCGCGGCGTTTCGCTTCATCGTCGGCCAGCAGGACGAGGATTACTGGCGCGATTTCGGCAGCAACCGCCAGACGGTGGTGGCGCCCTCGCTGAGCTGGGAGGACGACAATACCCGGCTGTGGTTCGCCTATGAGTATCGCGACTATGATCTGACCCTGGACCGTGGCACCGCCTTCGTCGACGGCGATCCCGTCGACGTGCCGCGAAAGCGCCGCTTCGATGAGGAGTGGTCGCGGGTGACCGGCCACGATCAGTCGTTCACCGCGCGCTGGGAGCAGGATCTGAACAGCGCCTGGACCAGCCGCCTGACCTACGGCTGGACCCGTCGCCAGTACGACGACGGCCAGCTGCGGGTGCTGAGCGTCGACGAGGATGGCACCGCCAGGCGTCGCGCCGATGCCAACCACGGCTTCGATCGGCGCGTGATCTATACCGCCGCGGAGCTGCTCGGCGATGCCGAACTGGCCGGTATCCGCCACGAGATGACCGTCGGCATCGATCACGAGCGCCGCCGCGACTACCTGGCCGACCGCTATCGCGGCGTCAACGATACGATCTCGATCTACCACCCGCATCATGGCGATCTGACGCTGGACGGCGCCACCTATCTCGACGGCAGAAGTCATCGCCTCCACGAGATCAACACCACCGGCGCCTACGCCGACGACAACCTGCATCTGGGTAAACGCTGGATCCTCGGCCTGGGCGGCCGTTTTCAGCACACCGAGCAGTATGGCGGCCAGGGTCGACCCTTCGTGGTCGACACCGATACCCAGGACGACATCTTCCTGCCCCACGCCAGCCTGCTCTACCAGGTCGACCCGCTGACCTCGGTCTATGTGAGCTACAGCGAATCCTTCGTCCCCAACGCCCCGGACAGCGACACCGGTCAGCGCTTCGATCCCGAGCGGGGTCGCGGCTGGGAGGCCGGGCTCAAGCGCCGCCTGTTCGACGAGCATGTGGACGCGGCGCTGGCCTACTTCGAGATCACCAAGGAGAACGTGGTCGTGAGCGACAACGACGTGTCGCGGGCGGTGGGCAAGAGTCGTGCCAGAGGCGTGGAGATGTCGCTGCAGGGCCAGCTGACCGATCGGCTGTCGCTGCTCGCCAACTACGCCTACACCGATGCCGAGGTTGTCGAGGACGCCGACGGCGGCACGGCCGGCAACGCGCTACCCAACGTGGCACGGCACACCGCTTCGCTGCTGCTGGCCCAGACGCTGGCCCTGAACCCGGATCTCGGCCGCTGGCGGGTCGGCGGCGGGCTGCGCTACGTCGGCAGTCGCGAAGGTGACAGCGACAACAGCTTCACTCTCGACGCCTACACCGTCGCCGACGCCTTCGTCGCCTGGGACACCCGCTGGCTGGGCGACGCCACCCATCTCCAGCTCAATGTCCACAACCTGTTCGATACCACCTACTACCCCTCCGGTCTCGGCGACACCCGGGTGGTGGTCGGCGAACCGCTGGAAGTCACACTGCAGGCCAGCGTGACGTTCTAGCGAGGCTGACTCACGCGCGCTACCGTGACCGTCAACGCCCCTTGGTGGTCGCGAGATCCAGCCCGACGACCTGTCCGTGCCAGCCGTCGCCCTGGCGGGTCGCGATGACGAGCGCATCATGGTCATCGGCCGCGGCCAATGGGCCTGAGTCGGTCCAGAAGCCGCTGCCCCCGATCGCCGCCATGCCGCCGCTGGTGCCGTTGTGGTTGGCCATGCCGACCAGCATGGCATAGCGCTCGGCGATCTCGGCCAGGCGCCGGGTATCGGCGTCATAGCCGCCCGCGGTGATCAGGGCCCCGGCCAGATAGACCGTCGCACCCAGCGACGCGCACTCGGCGGCATGCGCAGGGGCGTTGGTATCGGCACAGATGGCGAAGGCCACACGCTCGTCGCCGAACTCGCAAACCACCTGCGTCTCGCCGACCTCGAAGACGGCCTCTTCCCCGGCATGCAGGTAGCGCTTGGCGTAGGTCATGGGCTCGTCATCCTCCGGGCCGACAATCACCACCCCGACCCGGGGCCGAGCCTCACCGTTCAGCGGCACCCCCGCCACCACGTGCATGCCGTAGCGTCTGGCCGCTGCGCGCAGCGGAGCCAGACGCTCGCTGCGCGACGGCACCGCCAGCACGGCGGCCAGATCGGGCTCGTATCCCGTCAGGGAGAGCTCGGGGAACACCAGCAGCGAGACACCCTGACGGGCTGCCGCCTCGACCACCGCCAGGTGCCGCGCCAGGTTGGCGTCGAGATCGCCGGCCAGCGCAGACAGCTGCGCCAGGCCGATCACCAGCTCGGATCGCGCCAACGTCGCCTCAGTCATTCAGCGTCGTCTTCCAGGTCAGCGACTCTCCGGCCCGATAGGGCACGAAGGTGTTCTCGCCCTCGCCCACGCTGGGTGCCACCGGGGTCGGCTGGCGGGTCAGGGTGATCGTGCCCTGGTTCAGCGGCAGGCCGTAGAAGCGTGGGCCGTTCTCGGAACAGAAGGCTTCGAAGTGATCGAGCGCCCCCTCCTGCTCGAAGACATCGGCATAGACCGACAGCGCAGCCTCGGCATTGAACACGCCGGCACAGCCGCAGGAGGTCTCCTTGGCAGCGGTGACATGAGGGGCGGAGTCGGTGCCGAGGAAGAAGCGCGGATGCCCGCTGGCCACCGCGCGGCGCAGCGCCGCCTGGTGCTCCTGACGCTTGAGGATCGGCAGGCAGTAGAGGTGCGGGCGGATACCGCCGACCAGCATGTCGTTACGGTTCTGGGCCAGGTGCTGCGGGGTCAGGGTGGCGCCCAGGTACTCGTCGCCCTCGAGCACGAACTGAGCCGCATCCCGGGTGGTGATGTGCTCGAACACCACGCGCAGCTCGGGGAACTGGCGGCGAATGTCACTCATCACCTCATCGATGAAGACCTTCTCGCGGTCGAAGATATCGATCTCACCCCGCGTCACCTCACCGTGCACCAGCAGCGGCATACCGATCCGCTGCATCGTCTCCAGCAGCGGATAGACGTCGCTGATGCGCTTGACCCCATGCTGGGAGTTGGTGGTGGCGTTGGCCGGGTAGAGCTTGGCCGCGGTGAAGACGCCCTCGGCATGCCCGCGGGTCAGCGTCTCGGCGCTCACGCTCTCGTTGAGATAGCAGGTCATCAGCGGGGTGAAGTCATGACCGGCGGGCAGCGCGGCGAGGATACGTTCACGATAGGCCGCAGCGGCCTCGACCGTGGTCACCGGCGGCGCCAGGTTGGGCATGACGATGGCACGGGCGAAGGTCGCGCTGGTGTAGGGCACCACGGTCTGCATGACCTCGCCGTCACGGAAGTGCAAGTGCCAGTCATCGGGGCGGCGGAGGGTGAGCATGTCGGGCGCAGCGGTCATCGGAAACTCCTGGCAGGGGTGAACGAAGGGACCCCGTAGCATATCAGAGCTCGAGGCCATGGACGCAGCGGCGCTTGCCCGGCCAACCTGCACCGCGGGGCGGCATCCCTGGAGAGCTCTTCGGTCGAGATGGCGCCCTTCGCCATATGGCGCTATGATTTTGCCATATGGCGAATGCCGCGAGGAATTGAGAATGACGACCACCGAGTTCGGGTCCTCCCGGGAACCCAGCATCAGTGAGCGAGCGATCCGCCGCCTCACGGGCAGACGCCGGGTCGCGGCCACCTCCCCCTACGAAATCCATCGGCTCATCGAGCAAGGCTTTGCGTCGGCCGGGGTGATCAAGTTCTTCGAAGAGGTCGATCTGCTTCAGGACAGAAAGATCGCGGTCAAAATCCTCGGTGTATCCGAGCGGACCCTGTATCGCCGGCGGGACAAACCCGACACCCTCAGCCCGGAAGAGAGCGGTCGCGCCTGGCGGTTCGCCGAAACGCTCACCCGCGCGGAAGACGTCTTCGGCAGCACCGAGGCGGCCCAGCGCTGGCTGGACACCCCGGCCATGGCGCTGGAGGGGCGCAAGCCGCTGGACTTGATGACCACGCCGGTCGGCCACGATCTAGTCGACGATCTGCTGACCCGTCTGGACTACGGGGTCTATACCTGACCATGGCCGCCGCGAGCCACAGTCTCCGGTTCTGGCGCCTCGAACGCGACCGCCATGTCGCCACCTGGGAGAAAGGCATCGGCGCGGAGCGCGCGGGCGGGCGCTGGAACTCTCCCGGCCGCCCGGCGGTGTATGGCTCGCTGGATGCGGCCACCGCGATACTCGAAGTCGCGGTCCACAAGGGCTTTGCGACCCTGGATACCGACCCGCACACGCTTCTGTGCATCGAGATAGCGGACCCGACCTGCATTCACTGGGTGAACGCCGAGACGCTGCCGAATCCCAACTGGCTGGTGCCGGGCACGCCCAGCGCCGGCCAGCAACGCTATGGCGACGCCCTGCTCGATGCATACCCCTTCTTCGTCGTGCCCTCGACCGTGTCACGCCATAGCGCGAACCTGGTGATGAACCCGTATGCCGCCCAGGGCAAGTACCAAGTGGTCCTGCAGGAGCGGTTCTCGCTCGACACCCGCCTGAACCCGCCGCCGCGTTAGCCGTTGAAGGCGAGGCGAAGGCTGCGCTATGTCGCCTCGCTCCCCCTCACCCCGCCTTGGCCGCTGGGCGGCGCAGCAGCAGGCCCAGGGCCACGCAGCAGAGCAGCGCCACCAGGGCATCGAACAGCAGCCCGGTGAGCTGCAGCCCGAGCACGCTGGCGACCAGGCCGATACCGATCACCGGCAGCGAGATCGCCACGTAGGCGACGACGAAGAAAGTCGAGACCACCGCCGCCTTGTGCTGCACCGGGCTGGCCGCGGCCACCGCGCCCAGCCCGGCGCGGAAGGCGATGCCCTGGCCGATGCCCGCCACGATGGGGCCAAGGATGAAGCCTGCCAGGGTCTGCGCGGCCATGCCCCAGGCCAGCAGCAGGACGCCGACCAACAGCACGCCGCAGCCGATCGGCAGACGCCGGGCTTCGGGCAACTTGTCCTGCACCATCTGCCCCAGGGTGGAGGCGATGAACAGGCTGCCGGCGACGACACCGATCAGCGCCGGGTTGTGATAGCCGAGCTGACCGCCGACGAAGGCCGGGGTCACCGAGGTGGCGAAGCCGCACACCATGAAACCGGCGAAGGCGGCGATCGCCGCCGGCACGAAGACACCGCGCACCTCCGGCGGCACCTTGAGCTTCTGTACCCGCAGACGGATGCGCGCCGGACGCGTGACCGTCTCCGGGGCGCGCCAGATGAACAGCGCCGCCAGCAGCGCCAGCACCAGATGCAGCACATAGGGCAGCACCAGCGGCAGCGGCGCCAGCGCCGCCAGCACTCCAGCCACCATCGGCCCCAGCCCCAGTCCACCCATGTTGGCGGCGGTGGCGACCAGCGGGCCGACCCGCTTCCAGGCATCGGGGACCAGCTCCATCACTGCGACCGTGGCGGTGCCGGTGAAGATGCCGGCGGAGATGCCCGACAGCACCCGCCCGAACAGAATGGGGCCGAGCCCCTGGGCGTGCCAGAACACCAGGTCGCTGGCCGCCGAGATCAGCACCCCCGCCAGCAGCATCGGCCGCCGCCCGAGCTGGTCGGACCAGCGCCCGGTGATCAGCAGCGCCCCCATCACCCCGGCCGCGTAGACCGCGAAGATGATGGTGATGGTGAGCTGCGAGAAGCCGAAGGTCTGCTGATAGATCGGATAGAGCGGGGTCGGCATGGTGGTGCCGATCATGGTGAGCGCGAAGGCGAAGGCGGCACCCAGAAATGCCGCACGCCCGCCGCGGGCCGCGGTGGCTGAAGCGTTCATGACAGATCCTTGTGAATGAGGAGGGTCGCCCGCGCGGGCTCGGAGCGCGCGCCGTGAACGGCGATGATGCCGACAAGCATCGTGAATGCCGCGCCGGGGCGCAACCGCTCACCACGCTCATTGCGCGTGGCGGCCTCGATGCCACTCGCCCCCACCGCGATCCCAACCCCCGGGGGATTCGTGGCATACTGTGCGGCTTCACGCACCCTGATCACGGCCACGTCATGTCTCGACCCGACACCCCGGTCTCCGCCTTCGCCAACGCTTCCGCCGCGCCCGCCACCCAGGGCACGCTCTACATCGTCTCTGCCCCCTCCGGTGCCGGCAAGACCAGCCTGGTGCGCGCGCTGCTCGAGCGTAACGCGGCGATCGGCGTCGCCGTCTCCCACACCACCCGCGCCATGCGGCCCGGCGAGGCGGACGGCGTCAACTATCACTTCGTCACCGAAGAGACCTTCGAGGCGATGATCGCGCGCGGCGAGTTCTTCGAACACGCCTGGGTCTTCGACCGCCACTACGGCACCTCCCGTGCCGAGGTGGAGAAGCGTCTGGCGCTGGGCGAGGACGTGATTCTGGAGATCGACTGGCAGGGCGCGCGCCAGGTCCGTGAGCTCGCCCCCGAGGCCGAGTCGATCTTCATCCTGCCGCCCTCGCGGGAGGCCCTGCGCGAGCGTCTGGCCGGACGCGGCACCGACGACGACGCGGTGATCGCACGCCGCATGCGCGATGCGGTGAGTGAGATGTCACACTTCGACGAGTACGAGCACGTGATCATCAACGACACCTTCGAGCACGCCCTGCACGAGCTGGAGTGCATCGTGCATGCGCGCCGCTCGCGGCTCGACAAGGTCCGCACCCGCTACGCCAGGCTGCTCGCCGAGCTGCTCGACGCCCCCCGCTGAGCCGCGTGCCGCCCCCCGCCAGCGGGCGGCACGCGGGCCTTTCGCCTTGTCAGCTACGCCAAAGGTCCAGTAGACTGCACGGTCCCGCATGGCCCCGCTTCGGCTGGGGTGCGACCACTCATTTTCTGGCAGCAGGGTTACCACCATGGCACGCGTGACCGTCGAAGATTGTCTGGACCATATCGAGAACCGTTTCAAGCTGGTGATGATCTCCTCCCAGCGCGCCCGCCAGCTCTCGCGCGGCTCTCGCGACGCGCTGCTGCCGTGGGAGAACGACAAGCCCACCGTCATGGCGCTGCGCGAGATCGCCGCCGGCCAGGTCGACGAGAGCGTGCTCGACGAGCCGATCGAAGCGGCTCCGCCGCGTCCGCGCCCCGAACCGCACCAGGATTTCGAGCTCTGATCCGGCCGCGCCTCGCGTAACTCTCTCGTTCGCGGCCCGCGCGAGCGCGCGGTGCCGGCACGGCCTTCGAACCGGCCCGACCCCTGGAATAGGCGCGCAGTATGTTCACCATCGATGACCTGGCCGATCGCCTCGGCGGCTATCTTCCCATGGAGGAGATCCAGCAGGTCAGGCGCGCCTTCTACTACGCCGAGCAGGCCCACGACGGCCAGACCCGCCGCTCCGGCGAACCCTACGTCACCCACCCCCTCGCGGTCGCCAATATCCTCGCCAACATGCACATGGACCATCAGAGCCTGATGGCCGCCATGCTGCACGACGTGATCGAGGATACCGGGGTGACCAAGGACGCCCTCGCCGCCCAGTTCGGCGAGGCGGTGGCGGAACTGGTCGACGGCGTCTCCAAGCTGACCCAGATCACCTTCGAGGACAAGGCGGTCGCCCAGGCCGAGAACTTCCAGAAGATGGTGATGGCGATGTCCCAGGACATCCGCGTGATCATCGTCAAGCTCGCCGACCGCCTGCACAACATGCGTACTCTGGGGGCGCTGCGGCCTGACAAGAAGCGCCGCATCGCCCGCGAGACGCTGGAGATCTACGCCCGCATCGCCGGACGCCTGGGGATCAACACCATCCGTGTCGAACTCGAGGATCTCTCCTTCCAGGCGATCCACCCGATGCGCGCCGAGCGCATCAAGCGCGCCGTGGCACGGGCCCGCGGCAACCGCCGATCGACCATGCGCCAGATCCAGAGCAGCCTGCAGCGCCGGCTCGACGAAGATGACCTCACCGGCAGCGTGGTCGGCCGCCAGAAGCATCTGCTGTCGATCTATCGCAAGATGCACGACCAGCGCAAACCGTTCGCCGAAATCATGGATGTGTTCGGTTTTCGCATCATCACCGACGATGTCGACAACTGCTATCGCATCCTCGGCGCGGTGCACAATCTCTACAAGCCGGTGCCCGGGCGCTTCAAGGATTACATCGCGATCCCCAAGGCCAACGGCTACCAGAGCCTGCACACCACCCTGTTCGGGCCCAGCGGCATGCCGATCGAAGTGCAGATCCGCACCCGCGAGATGGAGGCGATGGCCAACAACGGCATCGCCGCCCACTGGCTCTACAAGGCGGGCCAGACCGAGCGGCCGATCGCCGTCGGCAGCCACGCCCGGGCCCGCGAATGGGTCCGCGGGCTGCTCGAGATGCAGCGCCACGCAGGCGACTCACTGGAGTTCATCGAGCACGTCAAGAACGATCTTTTCCCCGACGATGTCTACATCTTCACCCCCAAAGGCGACATCATGGAACTACCCCAGGGGGCCACGGCGGTCGACTTCGCCTATACCGTGCATACCGATATCGGCAACAGCTGTATCGCCTGTCGTATCGACCGCCATCTGGCGCCGCTCTCGACCCCGCTGGAGAGTGGACAGACCCTGGAGATCATCACCGCGCCCGGCGCCCGACCCAATCTCGCCTGGCTCAACTTCGTGGTCACCGCCAAGGCGCGCTCGGCGATTCGTCACGCACTCAAGAGCCAGCAGCGCAGCGAGGCGATCCAGCTCGGCCGGCGCCTGCTCAACCGCGCCCTGAGCAGTTTCGACACCAGCCTGGAGAAGCTGCCCGCGGAGCGTCTCACGGCGCTGCTGGCGGAGCTCGATCTGGCCAACGAAGATGATCTGCTCGAGACCATCGGCCTCGGCACCCGGCTGGCCCACGCCACCGCCAAGCGTCTGGCCGACGCCAGCCTGAGCGGCGACGAGGATGCCGCAGGGTCGCCGGATGCCTCACCGCATACGGGGCCACACACCGGGCCGATCGTCATCAACGGCTCCGAGAGCATGGCGATCAGCTTCGCCCGCTGCTGTCACCCGCTGCCCGGCGACCCGGTGATCGGCCATCTATCGATGGGCAAGGGGATCGTCGTGCACCGCCACGATTGTGGTAATCTCGATGAACTGCGCGATGACCCCGACAAGCTGGTCTCCTTGACGTGGTCGAACCAGATCGAGCAGGATTTCCCGGTGCCGCTGCGCATCGAGGTGGAAACGAGACGTGGGCTGATCGCCGAACTGGCCAGCCTGATCACCGACGCCGATGCCAACATCGAACGCATCGGTATCGAAGAGCGCGATGCCCGGCTGTCGATCGTCAACCTGACCATTCTGGTCAAGGGGCGTATCCACCTGGCCCGGATCATCAAGCGCCTGCGTAACCTGAATCATATCGGCCGTATCGTTCGCGCGAGAAGCTGATACGCAGGCTCCGACGCCCGCCCGGCGTCGGCCAGACATATGAACACGACCTTGCCCCGCCATGGCCCACCACGGCGGGGCGTCGTTTTTTACGTCGTTCCGGGACGCGGGACGCCGAATCGAAGCGTCGTCTTCGGGACGCAATAGAAGGCATCGTCTTCGGGAGGCAATAGATAGCAAGACGCGTCCCGGCGCGCAGGAAAAGATCGCTGCATCTCAATCGATAACATCTGGAGGGTACGCCATGAGCAACAAAGCCGTTATCAACACCGACAACGCCCCGGCCGCCATCGGCCCCTATTCCCAAGCCGTGAAGTCCGGCAACACCGTCTATCTCTCCGGCCAGATCCCGCTCGATCCGTCCACCATGGAGATAGTCTCCGATGACTTCGAGGCCCAGGCGCGTCAGGTCTTCAAGAACCTCTCCGCCGTATGCAAGGAGGCCGCCGGCTCGCTGCAGGACATCGTCAAGCTCAACCTCTACCTCACCGATCTCGACAACTTCGGCGTGGTCAACAAGGTGATGGAAGAGTTCTTCACCGCCCCCTTCCCTGCGCGGGCCGCGGTCGGCGTCAAGCAGCTGCCCAAGGGCAGCCTGGTCGAGGCCGAAGCGGTGATGGTGATCGGCGACTGAGACCGGAACACTGACAGCGTTGGCGGGGCAGCCTCAGCGCTCCGCCAGTGCCGGCGCCGGCAGATCGCCGCGCAGCTTGATCACGTCCGCCCGCGGCGGCACCCCGAACATGCGGCTGTATTCACGGCTGAAGTGGGAAGGGCTGCTGTAACCGACGCGATAGCTGGCCGTGGCGGCTTCCATGCCCTCGGCCAGCATCAGCCGGCGCGCCTCGTGCAGACGCAGGCGCTTCTGGAACTGTAGCGGCGACATCCGCGTCACCTGCTTGAAGCTGTGGAACAGCGACGACTCGCTCATGCTGACCAGGTCGGCGAGATCGCCCACCCGCAGCGGCTCCCTGAAGCGCGCCTGGAGCACACCGATCACCCGGGCCATGCGGTGGGTCTGGCTGTCAGCCATGGCTAACTTGCGCATATAGGGCGCCAGTTCTCCCACCAGCGCTCGATAGAGGATCTCACGCCGCACCAGCGGCGCCAGGATCGCGATATCCTGGGGTGTGTCCAGTAGGCCCACCAGACGCGACAGCGCCTCCAGCATCCCCCGATCGGCCAGCACGTGGCCGAGCCCGCAGGCCCCCTCCGGGCACGCCTCCTCTTCCGTCTGCCGTACCACTGGCAGGCCCATCGCCAGGATCAGATCGGAGACCTCCTGAGGATCGATCGTGAGCTTGATACCCAGATACGGTGTCTGGGGCGAGGCATCGGTCACCTTGCCGAGAATCGGCAGCGGCACCGCCGAGACCATGCAGCTGAGCGGGCCATAGTCGATCTGGCGATCCCCCAGCCACACCGTCTTGGCGCCCTGGGCGATCAGACAGAGCGCCGGCTCGTAGACCCGTGATCCCATGCAGGCCGTGGTCGAATCGGCGCGTACCAGCTCGAGGCCGGGAATGGTGCTGGCGATGAATCCCTCCTCGTCGGCATGGGCGAGAATTCGCGCCACGAGAGTATTCATCAATGCTTCGAACGACGAATCGGCGTGCCTCGGGATGGGCTGCGCGGCGGTCACGGCGTCACTCCCCTGCTGGGCGGATAAAAAGGCGTCAAGCGATCGAGCGCGAGTATAAGCCCGATTTCGGCGATTTTGGGCGCCTTTGACCCAGACTTGCAGAATCGGGCAAGCACTCTGAAGTATCCGGCAAGTCCCCGCCGCCGCGCCAACCCCGGTGTCGTTCCCGCCATGAAGCGGCACATACGGCCCAGGCGGCATTGCGGAGAATCAGGCAATCAATCGACAGGAAGCCGATAACGCTCCCTGACTGCCACCCCTTAGATTGGCGCTCCATGCCCCAGGCGGTTTCCCCCGCCGCGCTCGACCTCGACGTTCCAGACAAGCGCCTGGGTCGAGCCAATAGCGAGTCCTCCACCGGGGAATATCACACGGAGCGAACCATGATGGAGAAGTTCAATCAGCCCCCTGCGCCTGGCGCAAGGTCGGCCGCCTTCACGCCGGTCACCGGGCAGCCGGTCAAGTGGCTACCGGCCATATGGCTGCTGGCGGCCCTGAGCCTGGCCGGCTGCGATGCCCACGGCGAGCCCCAGGCCGCCGCACCGCCACCGCCCGAGGTCGATGTCGCCACCGTCGCGGCCGAGCCGATCACACTCACGGAGACCTTTACCGGGCGCATCGAGGCCCCCGAGACCGTGGCCTTGCGCCCGCGGGTGAGCGGCTATGTCGATGAGATCGCCTTCACCGAGGGCCAGTTGGTGAAGGCCGGCGACCTGCTCTTCCGCATCGATCCGCGCCCCTACGCAGCGCGCGTCGATGCCGCCAAGGCGGCCCTGGCGCAGGCCCGTAGCCAGCGTCAGCTCGCCGACGTCGAGGCCGGCCGCTCGCGCAAGCTGATCGGCCGGCACATGATCTCCCAGGAGCAGCACGACCAGCGCCAGGCGGCGGCACAGGACGCCCGCGCCCGCGAAGCACAGGCCCGCGCCACACTCACCAGCGCCGAGCTCGACCTCGAGTACACCCGCGTCACCGCGCCGGTGGCCGGACGCGCCGGGCGGGCGATGGTCACCCGCGGCAATCTGGCCAACGCCGACCAGACGCTGTTGACCACGCTGGTCTCGGTCGACCCGCTCTACGTCTACTTCGACAGCAACGAAGGCGGCGCCGAGAGCACGCAGGCGAACCTCGACCCGGCCCATCCCGTGCCGGTGCGAGTGAGCCTCACCGGCGAGAGCGGCTTTCCCCATCGCGGGCGGCTCGACTTCGTCGACAACCGTATCGATCCCACCACCGGCACCCTGACCTACCGCGCCGTGCTCGACAATCCAGAAGGTCGCATCCGGCCCGGCCAGTTCGCCCGCGTCGAGATGCCCGTCGCCTCGCTCACCGCGGCGGTGCTGATCGACCGCCAGGCGGTGTTGACCAACCAGGATCGGCGCTTCGTCTATCGGGTGGCCGACGACAACAGCGTCACCCCGCGCCCGGTGGTGACCGGCCGCGCGGTGGGTGACCGGGTGGTGATCCGCGACGGTCTCGCCCCCGGCGACCGCATCGTGGTCAACGGCACCCAGAAGATCTTCGCCCCCGGCATGACGATCTCACCGCATCCGGTCGATCAGCATCCGGCCAACACGCAATCCACGGCCGAGGGCGCGCTCACCTCGCGCTCTTGAGCGACGGCGGCGCCAGGTGCGCCGCCCACGCCCCCATTCCCGGGAACGACGACAAGCGGCGGGCATCGCATCCGCCGCGCAGGAGCCCCAAGGCATGAATGTTTCGCGTTTCTTCGTCGACCGCCCGATCTTCGCCGCGGTGCTGTCGATCGTCATGCTCGCGCTCGGCGCGATCTCGATCCCCAACCTGCCGATCGGCGAGTATCCGGACGTGGTGCCACCCTCGGTGCTGGTGCGCACGGTCTACCCCGGCGCCAACCCCAAGGAGATCGCCGACACCGTCGCCGCACCGCTCGAGGAAGCGATCACCGGCGTCGAGGGGATGATGTACTACAAGTCCGTCGCCGGTTCCGACGGGGTGCTGCAGATGACGGTCACCTTCCGCCCCGGCACCGATGCCGAACAGGCCACGGTGCGGGTGCAGAACCGCGTCAGCCAGGCCCTGGCACGCCTGCCCGAGGCGGTGCGTCGCCAGGGTGTGACCACCCAGAAGCAGTCGCCGACCTTTCTGATGGTGGTGCATCTGGTCTCGCCGGACGACCGCTACGACACCCTCTACCTGCGCAACTACGCCCGCCTGCACGTACGCGACCAGCTGGCGCGCATTCCCGGCGTGGGTGAGGCGCAGATGTTCGGCGGCGGCGACTACGCCATGCGCGTATGGCTCGACCCGGACCGGGTCGCCGCCCACGGTCTGACCGCCGGCGATGTGGTGGCGGCGATTCGCGACCAGAACGTGCAGGTCTCCGCCGGGCAGATCGGCGGCGAGCCGATGCCGGACAGCGACTTCCTGACCCTGATCAACGCCAAGGGGCGCCTGACCAGCGAGGCGGAGTTCGGTGACATCGTGCTCAAGACCGGCGCCGATGGCGACATCCTGCGGCTCAAGGATGTCGCCCGACTGCAGCTCGGCGCGGGCGACTACACCCTGCGCGCCCGCCTGGACGGCAAGGACGCCGTGGCGATCGGCATCTTCCAGTCACCCGGGGCCAACGCGCTGGAGATTCGCGACCAGGTGATCCACACCATGGACGAACTGGCGACCCAGTTCCCCGCCGGGCTCGAGTATCGCAGCGTCTACGACACCACGCTGTTCGTCACCGACTCGATCCACTCGGTGATCCAGACACTCCTCGAAGCGGTGCTGCTGGTGGTGCTGGTGGTAACGCTGTTTCTGCAGACCTGGCGCGCCTCGCTGATCCCGTTGCTGGCGGTACCGGTATCGGTCGTGGGCACCTTCGCGGTACTGCTGCTGCTCGGCTATTCGATCAACACCCTGACCCTGTTCGGGCTGGTGCTGGCGATCGGTATCGTCGTCGACGACGCCATCGTGGTGGTGGAGAACGTGGAGCGCAACATCGAGCAGGGGCTGGCACCGCATGCCGCGGCTCACCAGGCGATGCGCGAGGTCTCGGGGCCGATCGTGGCCATCGGCCTGGTGCTGTGCGCGGTGTTCGTACCGATGGCCTTTCTCTCCGGCGTTACCGGCCAGTTCTATCGCCAGTTCGCGGTGACCATCGCCATCTCCACGGTCATCTCGACGGTCAACTCGCTGACGCTGTCGCCGGCCCTGGCAGCGATGCTGCTCAAGCCCCACGATGCCCCCAAGGATCGCCTGACGCGCCTGATCGATTTCCTGTTCGGCTGGCTGTTCCGCCCCTTCAACCGGCTCTTCAATGCAGGCTCCGAGCGCTATCGGGGCGTGGTGTCGCACAGCCTGAAACGCCGCGGCGCGGTGTTCGTGATCTACCTGATACTGCTGGGCGCCACCGGCTATCTGTTCAAGGCGGTGCCGCCAGGGTTCATTCCGGTGCAGGACAAGATGTACCTGATCGCCGGCGTCAAGCTGCCCGAGGGCGCCTCCCTCGAACGCACCGACGCCCTGTTGCGCCAGGTGGTGGAGATCGCCAAGCACACCGATGGCATCGAGCACACCCTCTCGTTTCCCGGCCTCAACGCACTGCAGTTCACCAACACGTCCAATACCGGCCTGGCGTTTCTGACGCTGGCACCGTTCACCGAGCGCACGCGCTCCGCGGCACAGATCAATGCCGAGCTCGCCGGCAAGCTCGCCCAGCTCAAGGCCGGCATCGCCTTCTCGTTCATGCCGCCACCGATCCTGGGTCTCGGCAACGGCTCCGGCTACCAGCTGTTCCTCGAGGATCGCGGCGGCCTCGGCTATGGCCCGCTGCAGGAAGCGGTGAACGCCTTCCAGGGGGCGGTGATGCAGACCCCGGGGATGTCCTACCCGATCACCAGCTATCAGGCCAACGTGCCCCAGCTCGATGCCGAGGTCGATCGCTTGAAGGCCAAGTCGCAGGGGGTGGCGGTAGCGGATCTCTTCGCCACCCTGCAGACCTATCTGGGCTCGATCTATGTCAACGATTTCAACCAGTTCGGCCGCACCTGGCAGGTCATTGCCCAGGCCGACGCCCCCTACCGCGACAGCGTCGAGGACATCGCCCGCCTGCGCACACGCAACGCTCAGGGCGAGATGGTACCGATCGGCTCGATGATAAAGGTCAACCAGACCTTCGGCCCCGACCCGGTGCTGCGCTTCAACGGCTATCCTGCCGCCGATCTCGCCGGCGAGGCCGACCCGCGGGTGCTCTCCTCGCCCCAGGCGATGGCCGAGCTGACCCGGATCGGCGCCCAGGTACTGCCGGCGGGGATCGACTTCGAGTGGACCGATCTCAGCTATCAGCAGGCGACCCAGGGCAACGCGGCGCTGATCGTGTTCCCGCTGGCGGTGATGCTGGTGTTCCTGGTCCTGGCCGCGCTCTACGAGAGCTGGACCCTGCCGCTGGCGGTGATCCTGATCGTGCCGATGTGCGTGCTCTCGGCACTGATCGGAGTGCGCCTGGTGGGCGGCGATACCAATATCTTCGTCCAGGTGGGGCTGGTGGTGCTGATCGGGCTGGCCTGCAAGAACGCGATTCTGATCGTCGAGTTCGCGCGTGAGCTGGAGCTGCAGGGGCGCGATACCGTGACCGCGGCGCTGGAGGCCTGCCGCCTGCGCCTGCGCCCGATCATCATGACCTCGATCACCTTCACCGCGGCGGTGATACCGCTGGCGCTGGGCCACGGCGCGGGTGCCGAGGTGCGCCAGGCACTGGGGGTCGCGGTCTTCGCCGGCATGCTCGGGGTGACCCTGTTCGGCCTGCTGCTGACGCCGGTGTTCTACGTTGTACTGCGTAAGCTGGCCGGGCCGCTGAAGCACGCGCATGCCTCCACGCTGGAGGGTGAAGAGTCACGGCCGAACCCCGATACCCACTGAGCGGCAACCGCGGTCGCATGGGGAAGCGTTGGCACGACGGGAAGCGATGCGTCACCCTGCGGGTAACGCCATCGGGAGCCACGCTCGTGACCCTTTCTCGCCGACTCTTCTTCGCCCTGTGGCCCGACGACGCCAGTCGCCGGGCCCTCGCCACCGAGGCCGAGCGCCTGGCACCCCGCTGCGGTGGCTATCCGCTACCGGCGCAGAACATGCATATCACGCTGGCGTTTCTGGGCAGTGTCGACGCCTCGCGGCTGACAGCACTGCTGGAGCTGACCCGAGCGTGGCCGGCGCTGCAGGGCGAGTGGACGCTGGATCGACTCGGCCACTTCCCCCAGCCGCGCATCGTCTGGGCCGGCAGCCAGATGCCGGACCCTGCCCTGCTGGCGCTCAATGCCGAGCTCTGGCAGGCGCTGGCACGGCACGGTTTCACTGCGCCACAGCGTGACTTCACCCCGCATGTCAGTCTGGTTCGCCAGGCCGACCGCGCACCGCCCTCATCACGGCTCTCCGCCCCGCTGTGCTGGCGTTTCGACCATCTCGCGCTGGTGGAGTCGCAGCTCGGCGAGGGCGACTCGCGCTATCGCACCCTGGCTTGCAGCCACGGCACTGCTTGACCCCGGGGTCAGCACCGAATCTCCTGACTGTCACAGGCGACCTCGACGCCCTCGGGCAGCATCGGGGGCGCAGCCAGCCAGTGGGCGTCCAGTTCGTGACTGATGTGTGTCAGCCAGGCGCGGGAAGGGCCCAGACGCTCGATGATCTCCAGTGCCATGGTGAGGTTGTTGTGGTTACGCGGCGTGTCAGAGGAATCCGGATGGGTCGCGTCGATCACCACGCCATGGGGCTGCCACTCGCTCAGGAAGCGCTCGGTGGCCCCGGGCAGGCCAACGGTGTCGCACAGCCAGGCCAGACGGTTGACGCCGTCTTCGATCGCATAACCCAGCGTCGGCTTGCTGTGATTGAGCGGCAGCGGCGTCAGCGTGAGGCCACCGAGGATGAGCGGCCGAAACGGCTTGAGACCCGGGCGGAAGTCGAGAATGCCGGGGTTCTTGTGCAGGTCGGCGCAGCCCTGGGCATCCTTGGGGCCATACACCGGAATCGACTCACCCCGCCCCCAGCGCAGGTGCAAAAGCCCCTGGACGTGATCGGCGTGGTAGTGGGTCAGCAGAATCGCGGCCGGGCGCTGACGCTCGCAGCGTTCAGCCAGGTCCATACGACCGGCGTCGATCAGGATCAGCTCGCCATCGAGCTCGATCTCGCCGGCGCAGGGCCCGCGGCGGTGGCCGTTCAGCAGCCGCGCCCGCTGACACGCCGGGCAGTCGCAACCGAAGCAGGGCACCTGGGCGCTGTCGCCGGTGCCGGCGAAACGCAGCTTCACGCCGAGGGCTCCGTCAGGTGCGGCGCCTCGATCCAGGCTTCGAGCGCCGCGACGCTCAGTGCCAGTTCGCCGCCGTTGTCGAGCCGCGGGATGTCGCCCAGGGTCTCCTCGTCGCCGACCCGCGCCAGCCGCGCCTCGATCTCGGCGGGCGTCTCGCGCCCACGCGCGAGCAGACGTCGGCGCAGCACCTCGGCATCCGCCACCACCAGCAGGGGCAGCAGCGACTTCCCGAAGCGCGCCCGCGCGAGCGCCAGCGCGCGGCGGCTGCCGTTGAGCACCACCGTATGCCCCGCCGCCAGCCAGGACTCGAGCTCGATGCCGACGCCATAGTCGAGTCCATGGGCGTGCCACGCCAGGCAGAACAGCCCCTGCGCCCGGCGCTCGGCGAACTCGGCGGCGCTCAGCTCGACGCAGTTCTCGCCGCTACCGCTGGCCCGAGTGATATAGCGATGCGCCACCAGCACATCCGGGCGGTGCTGGCGCAGTTCGCGCAGCAAGCTGTCCTTGCCGACCCCGCTGGCACCCATGACGTAGATCAAACGACCGTCGCTCATTTCAGCCTCTTTCTATCTACGTATTCCAGATACTCCCGGCCGTGAGATAAATTGCCGGGCGTGATGACCGAGACATCGGCATTTATCCAGGGTCGATCTGAAAATCGACTAGCGCAGTCCAGACAAGGCAAAAATCGGCGAAAGAGCGGAGTTTACGGGGTGTAAATGAGCATCTTGAGCCGATTTTTAACGCCGTATGGACAAGCGCAGGCATTTTCAGACGTACCCTCAGTGAACTTGCTTACCGGCAGACCAAACCCGCTGCACCACCGGATGCCCGTCGATCACGCGCACCCGAAGCAGATCGGCACGCAGCCCCGGCGCCAGACGGCCGCGGTCGGTCAGGCCGACCGCCTCGGCCGGCAGGCGTGTCGCCGTGGCAACCGCCTGGGGCAGTGCGTAGCCGTTCTCCATCGTCGCCACCTTGAACACCGCATCGAGCAGCGCCGCCGGGTAGTAATCCGACGACAGGATATCCAGCACGCCCAGTTCGACCAGCTCGGCAGCGGCGATATTGCCGGAGTGGGAGCCGCCACGAACCACGTTGGGCGCCCCCATCATCACCGCCATGCCGGCCCGGTGAGAGGCCTGTGCCGCCTCGCGGGTGGTCGGAAACTCCGCCACACGGGTCCCATACTCGGCGCTGTCGGCGACGTGCTCGACGGTGGCGTCATCATGGCTGGCGATCGCCAGCCCGCGCTCGCGACAGATCGCCGCGATGGCGCGACGATGCTCGGCGCTGTAGCGCTGGCTGTTGTCGATCTGGGACGCCATGAAGGCATTCATGGCCGCGTCGTCGAGCTTGTACTTGCCCTGATAATAGATGCGATAGGCGTCGAGGCTGGCGAACTGGCGCTGACCGGGGGCGTGATCCATCAGCGACACCAGCCCCAGCAGCGGTGATGACGACAGCTCGTGGAAGCGCGCCAGCGTGTTCGGGTGGCTCACCTCGCAGCGCAGATGGAGGCGATGATCGACCCGCGCCAGCCCCTCGTGGGCGATCCGCGCCAGGGCGTGGCACATCGCATCGAGTGCGCCATGACGCATGCTCTGTTCGTCGACGTCACCCACCGAGACCGCGTCGAACACCGTGGTGATGCCGCTCGCCGCCATCTGGGCGTCATGCGCCAGCGCGGCCTGGAGCCCCGGCCACTCGACCTTGGGCCGCGGCTCGAAATACTTCTCCATATTGTCGGTGTGCAGCTCGACCAGCCCCGGCAGCAGGATGTCGCCCTCGCAGTCGATGGCAGCCGCGACCTGACTGGCACCGCGATCGACGGCGGCGATACGACCGTCGCGGATCACCAGGGTGCCGTCGATCGTCTCGTCGTCGAGCACCAGTGTGGCGTGCGTCAGAATCTGTTCCCGTACGCTCATGACAGGCTCTCCCGGCAGGGCTGGCTGGCGTTGGACAAGCCGCCCAGACTGCCATCCAGCGGCAGCAGGCGGTCGGCGACGCGCTCGCGCACGTCTTCGTCGTGAAAGATGCCGAGCATGGCGGTACCGCGCGCCTTGGCCTCACCGATCAGTGCAATCACCACGTCACGGTTGGCGGCATCCAACGATGCGGTGGGCTCGTCGAGCAGCAGCAGCGGATGCTCGCCGATGAAGCCGCGGGCGATATTGACCCGCTGCTGCTCGCCACCGGAGAAGGTCCCGGGGGGCAATTGCCACAGCCGCTCGGGCAGGTTGAGTCGCGCCAGCAGCGTCTCGGCCCGCTGGCGCGAGTCGGCTTCGTCGGCACCGCGGGCCAGCAGCGGCTCCATCACCACGTCGACGGCGGCGACCCGCGGTACCACCCGCAGAAACTGGCTGACATAGCCGATCACGTCGCGGCGCAGGCCATGCCAGGCATAGGTCGGCAGGGTTTCCAGGTCGAGATCGCCATCGTCGAAGTGCAGCCGGATCCGGCCCTGATCGATGCGGTAGTCGCCGTAGAGCATCTTCAACAGCGTGCTCTTGCCGATACCGCTGCGTCCGGCCAGCACCAGACATTCGCCAGCCTGCAGCGTCAGCGAGAGATCGCGCATCACGTCGATTTCGACCCCGCCCTGGCCGTGGAGCAGAAACCGCTTGTGGAGCCCCGCCACCGTGAGGCGAGGTCGGGCACGCTTCGGGGAAGCGCCAGTCTCGGAAAGCATCGAAGATATCCTCAAGGGGTGAGCACGGATGACACCAGCAGCTGCGTATATTCGTGCTGCGGATCGTCGAGAATCTGGTCGGTGAGGCCGGTCTCGACCACCTGACCTCGGCGCATCACCAACAGCCGGTGGGCGAGCAGGCGAGCCACGGCGAGATCATGGGTCACCAGCACCACTGAGAGGCCGAGTTGACGTACCAGCGTGCGCAGCATGTCGAGCAGCCGCGCCTGTACCGAGACGTCGAGCCCGCCGGTGGGCTCGTCCATGAACACCAGCCGTGGCCGGGTGACCAGGGTGCGGGCGATCTGCAGGCGCTGCTGCATGCCGCCGGAGAAGGTCCGCGGAGCATCGTCGATACGCCCGGGGTCGAGTTCGACCTGACGCATCCACGCTTGGCCGCTGGCGCGGAGCTGGCCGTAATGGCGCTGGCCCTGGGCCATCAGTCGTTCGCCGATGTTGGCCCCGGCGGACACGCCCATACGCAGGCCATCGCGGGGGTTCTGATGCACCAGCCCCCACTCGAGACGCAACAGTGCCCGGCGTCGCGCCTCGCCGATGGCGTAGAGATCGAGCTCGGCGTCCTCGCCCCCCGCGTCATCCGCCTGACGGCGGTACAGGACCTGTCCGGCATCCGGCGCTTCCAGGCCGGCGAGTACCCGCAGCAGGGTCGACTTGCCGGAGCCGGACTCGCCGACGATGCCCAGCACTTCGCCGGCGTGGAGTTGAAAGTCGATCGCCTCGCAGCCCTTCGCCGGGCCGTAGAGTCGGGTGATGCCCTGCACATCCAGCAGGACCGGGCGTTCCAGTACCGGCTTCTTCATGCCACCTCTCCCCGCCGGCTCTGGCAGTAGTCGGTATCGGAGCAGACGAATATCCGCCCGCCCTGGTCGTCAGTGATCACTTCGTCGAGATAGCTGTGATCGCTGCCGCACAGCGCGCAGGCGTGCTCCCAGCGCTGGACCTCGAACGGGTGGTCCTCGAAGTCGAGGCTCTCGACCCGGGTGTAGGGCGGAATCGCGTAGAGCCGCTTCTCGCGCCCGGCGCCGAACAGCATCAGCGCCGGATTGCCGTCGAGCTTGGGATTGTCGAACTTGGGGATCGGGGAGGGATCCATCACGTAGCGTCCGTCGACCTTGACCGGGTAGGCGTAGGTGGTCGCGATATGGCCGTAGCGGGCGATGTCCTCGTAGAGCTTGACGTGCATCACGCCGTACTCCTCCAGCGCGTGCATCAGCCGGGTCTCCTGCTCGCTGGGTTCGATGAAGCGCAACGGCTCGGGGATCGGCACCTGGAACACCAGAATCTGGCCGGCGCGCAGCGGGGTTTCGGGAATCCGGTGGCGGGTCTGGATCACGTCCGCCGCCGTGGTTGCGGTGGTGGTCTCGACCCCGGCCACGCGCTGGAAGAAGTGGCGGATGCTGACCGCATTGGTGGTGTCGTCGGCGCCCTGGTCGATCACCTTGAGGATGTCGTCGGCGCCGAGAATGCTCGCGGTGAGCTGCACACCGCCAGTGCCCCAGCCGTAGGGCATCGGCATCTCGCGGCCGCCGAACGGCACCTGGTAACCGGGGATCGCCACCGCCTTGAGCAGCGCGCGGCGGATCATCCTTTTGGTCTGTTCGTCGAGATAAGCGAAGTTGTATCCGTTCATATCAACGCTCCTCCGGCTTGGGGCTGGCCGCATCACGGGCACCTTCGACTTCGGCCTGGCGCGCGGCATGTTCGCGACGCAGTCGCCTGAGCAGATCGAGCTCGGACTGGAAGTCGACGTAGTGCGGCAGCTTCAGGTGGGAGACGAAACCGGAGGCGTCGACGCTGTCGGCGTGGGCCAGCACGAACTCCGCCTGCTGCGCCGGGCCGCTGATCGGCTCGCCCAGCTCCTCGGCGCGCAGAGCGCGATCGACCAGCGCCATGGCCATGGTCTTGCGCTCGTTGTGGCCGAAGGCGAGGCCATAGCCGCGGGTGAACTGCGGCGCGGCTTCGCGCGAGCCGCCGAACTGGTTGATCATCTGGCACTCGCTCAGCGCGATCTCGCCGACGCAGATCGTCTCGTCCCACTCCTCGACATGGATCTCCACTTCCACCTGGCCCTGGCGAATCTCACCGGCGAACGGATGGTTGCGGCCGTAGCCGCGCTGGGTGGAGTAGCCCAGCGCCAGCAGGTAGCCCTCGTCGCCGCGGGCCAGCATCTGCAGCCGGGCGGCGCGCTCCATCGGGTAATCCGGCGGATCGCGGGTGATATCCATGGGCTCGCTGCCGTCGTCGATCGCCTGCTCCACCAGGCCCTCGTCGTTGAGCAGTTCTAGGATCTGCGGGCAGGGCTCGGCGTCGGTGACGTCATCCCGGGTCTCGGCAGGCGGCACCTCAGCGCCGACCAGCTGGAGGAAGTCGAGCAGCCGATGGGTGTAGTCGTAGGTCGGGCCCAGAATCTGGCCGCCGGGAATATCCTTGTAGGTGGCACTGATGCGCCGTTCGATGCGCATGCCGGCGGTGTCGAGCGGCTCGCTGACCGCCAGCCGCGGCAACGTGGTGCGATAGGCGCGCAGCAGGAACACGGCCTCGGTGAGGTCGCCACTGGCCTGCTTGAACGCCAGCGCGGCGAGTTCGGGATCATAGAGCGAGGCTTCGCTCATCACCCGGTCGACAGCCAGACGCAACTGATCGCCGATCTGGGCGACCTCGAGCTCCGCACGGTCGCGATCGCCCCGGCGGCGGTCGGCCAGCCAGCGGTGGGCACTGGCGATCGCCTGCTCGCCTCCCTTGACGGCAACGTACATCAGTTCACCTCCTTGGCATCGGCGCGCGTGACGCGGGTGCTGCGTGGCACCGCCGCCAACCGCGCGCTGCAGCCGAAGATCATGTCCAGCCCCTGGGGGAAGCTGGTGCGATTGGCGCCAAGGCGGCTCATCAGCCGCCGGCAGCCGGGGCTGTCACCGATATCGAGCAGCCGCGAGTCGGCGATACCGGGGCCACTGAGCCGCCAGCCGTTGGTATCGCCGCGTGCCTCGTTCGATTCGTTTTCCAGCCGCTCGACGGCGACCAGCAGCGTGGTGCCGCGGTCGGGGTAGGTATCGCTGCCCAGCGCAAACGGCATCTCTGGATCGAAGGCGTCATGGGTCAGCAGCGCAAAATCGGCGCTCGCCGGGTCGTCGGTGACGCGCGCCCCGGTGTGGAAGGTCAGCGCCTGGCGCAGGGCCGGCGAGTCGAGATCGGCGGCGATCCACACACGTGTCTCGAGATCGCAGAGCGTCAGCACCACGCCCCATAGCGCAGCGCCCAGGGCGTCACTCGGCGGTGCGGGCAGTGTCAGCGTCTCGAGCGTGCCCGGCTCGGACATCGCGCCGAGGATCTGGCGAAACAGGCGCTGGCTGTCGTGGGCGGGGTCGGCCAGCCCGGGCCAGGCTGCACTCACCGTCTCTCTCTGCACCCTCTCTCTGTTTTCTCTTTCTCTCTGCGCCATTGTCACTCCCCCCTGACCAGCGTGAAGAAATCGACCCGGGTGGCAGCAGCGGTGGCGGCATCACGTCGCTGGCGCTCGGCGAGTTCGTCGGCCAGCGGCGCCAGCACCTGGGTCTCGAGTGCCTCCTGCCACTCCGCGTGCTGGGCGACGGCATCGGCCAGCGCGATCAGTTCAGCGTGACGATGGTCGCGCCCGCGCACCCAGCCGTGGCCGACGGTGCCGTCATCGAGCGCCACGCTGGCACGGGTCAGGGTCATCTCGCCCAGGTGGAAAGCGTTGCCGGTGGCGCCGATGCGCCCCTTGAGCATCGCCATGCCGGTCTCCGGCCCGCGCAGGCAGCGGTGGCCGGGCAGCCGGCCCAGCGCGCCCCAGTGGGCCTCGATGTGGTGACGGGAGGAGAGCGCCAGCAGCCGCTGGCGGGCGCCTCGGGAGGTGCGAGTCATGCGTCGTCCTCGTCGGATGGAAAGAGAGCGGAAGCGGCGCTTGCGCCGGGGCTTGCGTGGCCCTGGCCCGCGGCTTCCTCGAAATCCCGGCCCGCGGCTTCTTCGAAATCAACGTGGTAGGCGAGCCGATCGGCACGCGCTCGCCCCACGGAGACCTCCACCAGCGCCCCCTCGGCATCGGTGTTGTCGCTGGTCATCACCAGCAGCGGAGCGTTGAGCGGGCACTGTAGCCAGCGGGTGTCGTCGCGATCGGCGCCGACGGCGTCGATGCGCACCCGCCGCCGATGCAGCTGCAGGCCGTAGTGCTGGGTCAGCAGGGCGCGGGTGGAACCGCCGCGATAGCGCGCCAGCCAGCCCGGTACCCGCGCCGGATCGAACCAGTGGCGCAGTCGCATCAGCGGGGCGTCGTCGACGGTGCGCACGGTATCGACCCGCAGCAGCGGCTCGCTGGCGGGGCGCCCGAAGCGCTGGGCGATGGACTCGGGAGGCTTCACGAGCCCCTGCTCGAGACAGCGGGTCGTCGAGGGCAGCCCGAGGCCGGCCAGGTTCTGGGTCACCTTGCTGCCGGCGCTGACGGCGTAGTCGAGCCGGCGGTCGACGACCTGGGTGCCGCGCCCCTGATGGCGGGTCACCATGCCGGCGGCGACCAGTTCGTCCAGCGCGCGACGCACGGTGTGGCGGTTGACCGCGAAGCGCTTGGCGAGCTGCGCCTCGGTCGGCAGCAGATCGCCCGGGGCATAGTCGGTATGGACCTCGCGCACCAGCACCTCGGCCAGTTCGCGGTAGCGGGGTAGTGTCAAAACTTGTCTAGACATCATCGGATACGCTCAAACCTGGATTGGAATATCCTCCGGGCCGTCTACGAAAAGTCGCCGAGCGACGCCCAGCCCTAGGCCCGTTCCCTACGGGCCAACGCACTTCCCACCTCCCTGTGGGTCGCAAGGCAAAAATTGGCGAAAAAGCGGAGTTTACGTGTGTGTAAATGAGCATTTTTTACCGGGCTGGCGTTCCAGCCGATTTTTAACGCGGTATGGGCGAGCGCAGGCAGTTTTCGTGATGGCCTAGATGAAGCGCTTGCGAACACGCTGCGACACCATGTCCAGCAGCGTCACGGCGACGATGATCACCAGCATGATCGTGGCGGTCTCGGTGTACTGGAAACCGCGCATGGTCTCCCACAGCGAGACGCCGATACCGCCGCCGCCGACCATGCCGAGCACCGTGGCGGAGCGGATATTGGATTCGAAGCGATAGAGGCTGACCGAGATCCACAGCGGCAGTACCTGGGGGATCAGGCCGAAGACGATCTCTTCCAGCCGCCCGGCACCGGTGACGCGGATACCCTCCATCGGCCCGGCGTCGGTGGCCTCCACGGCTTCCGAGAAGAGCTTGGCGAGCACACCGGTGGTATGCACGAACAGCGCCAGGGTGCCGGCGAAGGGGCCGAGCCCGACGGCGACCACGAAGAGCATTGCGAACACCAGCTCGTTGATCGCACGGCAAGCGTCCATCAGCCGCCGCACCGGCTGGTTGATCCACCAGGGCGCCAGGTTGTCCGACGAGAGCAGACCGAAGGGGATAGCGAACAGCACCGCCAGCAGCGTGCCCCAGATGGCGATCTGGATGGTGACCAGCATCTGGTCGATGTAGTGGTCGAGACGGCCGAAGGTGGGCGGCACGAAGTCGGCGGCCAGGGTCGCCATGTTGCCGGCGTTCTGGAACAGCAGGCTCGGCGCCATCTCGGCGCCCTGCCAGGCCCAGCCCAGCACGACGACGGCAATGGCCCAGCCCAGCAGCGTGGTCCAGCGGCGTCTGCCGGATCGGGCACGGATGTCGAAGGAAGCGGCGCTTTGCATGTGCGTTGTCCTGACGAAATCGGTGAAGGCCGAGGTGGCGCTATCGCTGGCGGCCGGGCGCTGTCCGCGACCTGCCGCCAGCGAGGGACATGGCCTAATCGACCATCGCCGTGGTGTGGTCGGCCTGAGCGGCGTCACGCGCTTCCATACGCTGGTTCAGCGCGTCGAGACGGGCGTCGAGCTCTGCCAGCTGTTGCTGCTTGGCGCTGGCATCGAGGGAGTCGTCGGCGGCGACCTGGGCACGCTGCTTGAACAGCTCGAGCTGACGAATCGGCAGCAGCTGGTCGTTGTCGGAAGCCGCGAAGCCGGACCACTGCAGCGGCTCGAGGATCGCTTTCTGCTCGTCGGTATCGCCGTAGCCGAGGAAGAACTGGCGCAGTTCATCCTTGGTCTGCTGCGGCAGATTGGTGCGCCAGACCAGCGGGTCGGACGGGATCAGCGGTGACTTCCAGATCACCTTGAGCTGGGCGGCCTTGTCGGGATGGGTGATTTCGAGGCGCTCCATGCTCTCGGTATTGAACGTGGCGACGTCGACCTGGCCGTTGGCCACGGTCAGCGCATTGGTCTCGTGGTTGGCGTTGAGAGTGCGCTTGAACGCGGTGTTGGGATCGACATGGTTCTTGGCGAAGACGTAGTAGCCCGGCACCAGATAGCCCGAGGTGGAGTTGGGATCACCATTGCCGAAGGTCAGCTTGCTGGCATTGGCGAGGATGTCCTGAACATCGTTGTAGGGGCTGTCCTGATTGACGATCATCAGGCTCCAGTAGCCCGGCGCGCCGTTGGCGGCGACGGTCTGGGCGAAGATCTCGCCGCTGGCGCGGTCGACCGCTTCCATCGCCGACTTGTTGCCGTACCAGGCCAGGTCGATCTTGTCGAAACGCATCGCCTGGATCACTGCGGCGTAGTCGGTGGCGAAGAACGGCTCGACCTTGACGCCCAGGGCATCGGACATGTCATCCAGAAACGGCTGCCACTGGGTCGCCTGATTGGTGCTCGACTCGGTGGAGATGATGCCGAAGCGCAGTGGCTCGTCGGCGGCCTGGGCGGAACCGGCGGCAAGCGTACCGCCGAGCAGACCGACCCCAGCGATCAGAGGCAGGGCCGTGCGGCGCAACAGGGAGGAGATCATGTCGTTTCCTTGAAGTGTCGTTGGTGATGACGCTTTGGGTGTGGTGCGTGGGTGAGGTGTCATGGGCCTTGAATCGCCCGCCCGAACGGCTCAGCCCACCGCATGCAGCGGCGGCGCGAACCGGTGATCGGCTTGGCGAGCTTCGAGCTCATCGAGGCCCGCGTTCTCGTAGAGCGCCTGCAGGCGAGCGTCGGTGAGGCCGGCGATGGGCCCGTCGTAGTAGAGGCGCCCCTGCTTCAGCGCGATGGCACGACGGCAGTAGCGGCGGGCGACGTCGACCTGATGCAGGGTGACGACGATGGTGCGGCCATCCTCGCGATTGATGCGCTGCAGGATCTCCATCACCTCCCGGGCACTGCGCGGATCGAGGGAGGCGATCGGTTCGTCGGCGAAGATCACCTCCGCCTCCTGCACCAGCGCCCGAGCGATGGCGACGCGCTGCATCTGACCACCCGACAGCGTATTGGCGCGCTGGTGGGCCAACCCGACGATGCCGACCCGCTCGAGGGCCCGTAGCGCCTGGTCCCGTTCCTGATGGGTGAAGCGGCCGGTCAGGGCGCGCCAGCGCGGCATCGCGCCGAGATGGCCGACCAGCACGTTGGTCATGACGCTCAATCGGCCGGCAAGGTTGAACTGCTGGAAGATGTAGCCGCAGCGACGCCGCTGTTCGCGGCTCGCCCCGAGCAGACGTCCGCCGCGCTGCACGTCGCGATCCAGTACCCGCACATGGCTGTGCGACTGGCGGTCAGCGCGGCTCAGGCCGATGAGGTGACGCAACAGGGTCGACTTGCCCGACCCCGACGGCCCGATCAGCGTGACCAGCTCGCCGGCGTGGATCTCGAAACCGATCTCGCGCAGCGCCGCATGGGTGCCGAAGGATTTGTCGAGCCGTTCGACGCTAACGATGGCAGTCATACGATTCGTCCCGGAAAGTGTCGGGCCGTGATTCGGACTACGAACCCCTGGCCCCGAAGTGTTGAGCACAGTCTGGCGACGTCGTGTGACGCTTATTTATCTAGACAATTAAGAAGGGATGACAGCTGGGGCGGCTTCGCGGGGCACAAAAAAAGCGCCCGGAGGCGCTTTATCAGAGATTTCAGCAGGTTGAAAAAGTCCGTCATCGAATCGACATCGATTTGTCGTCGAACCGTCACAGGCAAGTGGCGGCGCGCGTCGAGCTTGCGCGCTCACCTCATGCCTTCTCCTTGGCCGGTAGAAAACCGCCCTGCTTGAGGATGTCGGCGTAGCCTTCGCGGAAGGAGGGGTAGTGGAAGGTGTAGCCCGAGGCGCGCAGGCGAGCGTTGTTGCAGCGCTTGCTCGAACGCCGACGCAGCGGTGACTGGATCACCTCCGGCGTTTCCACCTTGAGCTGCTTGGCGATCCACGCCATCACCTCGTGCAGTGGCGCCGACTCGCCGTCGCTGGCGAGGTAGATCGATTCCAGCGGCTCGTCGCGCTCGGCCATC
Source organism: Salinicola sp. RZ23 (assembly GCF_003206675.1). Classification (NCBI taxonomy): domain Bacteria; kingdom Pseudomonadati; phylum Pseudomonadota; class Gammaproteobacteria; order Oceanospirillales; family Halomonadaceae; genus Salinicola; species Salinicola sp. RZ23. The sequence continues at coordinate 288,417 of NZ_PZJK01000001.1, read as the reverse complement.
CCGATCAGATGCGCCAGGACCCCGGCGCAGTCGTCGCGATGAATGCGGTTGGAGTACATCGGCGGGTTGGCGGCGGCGATCCGGCCCTCTTTCACCTGGCGAATCAGGCGGTCGCGGCCCGGGCCGTAGATGCCGGAGAGGCGCACCACGGTGCCTGGCAGCGTATGGTCGAGCAGCGCCTGCTCCGCTTCGCGCATCAGCGTGCCGGAGAAGCCGTTGGGCTCGGTGGGCGAGGTCTCGTCGACCTCCTCGCCGCCCTGCTGGGCGTAGACGCTGGTCGAGGAGACGAAGAACAGCCGCCTGGGCGGCGTCTCGCGCTGGGCGAACTGGGCGATCACCGCCTTGAGCCCTTCCGGGTAGGCCGCGGCGTAGGCGCTCTCTTCGAAGCGATCGGCGGTTACCGCATAGATCACGAAATCGGCATCCGGTAGCGCGGCCAGCGCCGCGTCGTCGGTGACGTCCAGCGCCACCGGCTCGATGCCGGTGCCTTCCAGCGCGCCGGCGTTGCGCCGCGCGCCGATCACGCGATGACCGGCGGCGATCAGCTGCTTGCCGAGCTGGGTGCCGATATCGCCGCAACCTAGAATTAATGTGGTTTTCTTCACCTTTCCCTGGCCTCTTGGTAAAACATCCTTGTTAATACATCCGTGAAGACACGAATGACCACGAGAGACGGTCTCAGGTCACAGACGTGGGTGACGTCTGCGGCCCTTTGCGATGATTCTCTTCTCTGCGAATTAAGGGAGCCTTTCGGTCCCACCTCATGACTCTAACAGAACTCCGTTACATCGTAACCTTGGCGCAGGAGCGTCACTTCGGCCGCGCTGCCGAGCGCTGCTTCGTCTCGCAGCCGACGCTGTCGGTGGCGGTCAAGAAGCTCGAGGAGGAGCTCGGCATCGCGCTGTTCGAGCGCTCCAAGTCCACCGTTCAGGTGACCCCGCTGGGCGAGCGTATCGTCGAGCAGGCTCACCGCGTGCTGGAGCAGGCCACGCTGATCAAGGAGATGGCCAGCGAGGGCAAGGACCAGCTGATCAGCCCGCTGCGCATCGGCGCCATCTACACCATCGGCCCCTACCTGTTCCCGCATCTGATTCCGGCGCTGTCGCGCATCGCCCCGCAGATGCCGCTCTACATCGAAGAGAGCTTTACCGGCGTGCTGCGGCGCAAGCTGCGTAGCGGCGAGCTGGATGCAATCTTCGTCGCACTGCCGTTCAACGAGCCGGATGTGGTCACCAAGACGCTCTATCAGGAGCCGTTCGAGATCCTGCTGCCGGCCGGTCACCCGTGGACCGAGCGTGCCGCGATCGACAAGGAGGATCTGCTCAAGGAGCGCCTGCTGTTGCTCGGCGAGGGCCACTGCTTCCGCGATCAGATCCTCGAGGCGTGTCCGGCGATCAACGCCCAGCTCAACAACCCCGAGAACACGCTGATCGCCGAGGGTGGCTCGCTCGAGACGATCCGCCACATGGTCGCCTCGGGGCTGGGGATCACGGTGCTGCCCAAGCTGGCCATCGGCACCAGCCACTACGAGGGTGGCCTGCTCGAGAGCCGGCCGTTCAAGGGGGACGTGCCCACGCGCAGTGTGGCCCTGGCCTGGCGCGCCAGTTTCCCGCGGCCGCGCGCGATCGACGCGCTGATCCAGGCGATCGATCAGGTTCACGGTAGCGACGTCGAGGCGGCATGAGCCTCGACGCCCCGGTCACCGAACTCGCCGGCGTCGGCGAAGCACTCGCGCTCAAGCTGGCCCGGCTGCGGATCGTCCAGATCGCCGATCTGCTGTTCCATCTGCCGCTGCGCTATCAGGATCGCACCCGGATCACCCCGATCGGCACCCTGCGGGCAGGGACCGAGGCGGTGGTCGAAGGTGAGGTGAGCGCCGCCGAGGTGATTCGCGGCCGCCGCCGCAGCCTGCTGGTGCGGCTCAAGGATGGCTCAGGCATTCTCAGCCTGCGCTTCTTCCACTTCTCGCCTGCCCAGCAGCAGCAGTTCGTCAAGGGCGTCCAGGTGCGCTGCTTCGGCGAAGCCCGCGCCGGCAGCACCGGGCTGGAGATCTACCACCCCGAGTACCGTCTGGTGCAGAGCGAAGCGCCGCCGGTGGACGAGCACCTGACGCCGATCTATCCGGCCACCGAAGGACTCGCCCAGCCGCGCCTGCGGGCGCTGATCCAGCAGGCGCTGAAGCGCCTGGCAGAGGCGCCGGACGCGCTGCCGGAGTGGATTCCGGCGACGCTGCGCCAGCGCTTTCGCCTGCCCGGCCTGATCGAAGCGCTGCGCTACCTGCACGAGCCGCCACCGGACGCCCCGCAGGAGGTGCTCGCCTCCGGGCGCCATCCGGCCCAGCGCAGGCTGGCGCTGGAGGAGCTGCTGGCGCACCAGCTGAGCCTGCGCCAGGTGCGGCTGCGCATTCAGACCGACGGTGCCCCGCGGCTCGCCGGCAGCGGCCATCTGCAGGCGCGTTTTCTGACCCAGCTACCGTTCTCGCTGACCCAGGCCCAGCGCCGCGTGCTCGACGAGATCGGGCGCGATCTCGAGCGCGAGGTGCCGATGCTGCGCCTGGTCCAGGGCGACGTCGGCTCAGGCAAGACGGTGGTCGCCGCCATGGCGGTACTGGCCGCGGTCGCCGGCGGCTGCCAGGCCGCCGTGATGGCGCCGACGGAGATTCTCGCCGAGCAGCACTTCCGCCAGTTCCGCAGCTGGCTCGAGCCGCTGGGCATCGAGGTGGGCTGGCTCGCCGGCAAGCTCAAGGGCAAGGCACGCGGCGACACCAAGGCGGCGATCGCCGATGGCCGCGCCCAGGTGGTGGTGGGCACCCATGCGCTGTTCCAGGACGACGTCATCTTCCAGCGCCTGGGCCTGGCGGTGATCGACGAGCAGCACCGTTTCGGCGTCCACCAGCGCCTGGCACTGCGCCAGAAGGGCGAGAATGGCGGCCTGACCCCGCACCAGCTGATCATGACCGCCACGCCGATCCCGCGCACCCTGGCGATGAGCGCCTACGCCGATCTCGATCTCTCGGTGATCGACGAGCTGCCACCGGGGCGCACGCCGGTGCATACCGTGGCGGTGCCCGACGAGCGCCGTATCGAGGTGATCGAGCGTATCCGCAACGCCTGCGCCGAGGGGCGCCAGGCCTACTGGGTCTGCACCCTGATCGAGGAGTCGGAAGCGCTTACCTGCCAGGCTGCGGAAGTCACCCGCGGGACCCTGACCGAAGCGCTGCCGGAACTCCAGATCGGGCTGGTCCACGGGCGCATGAAGGCCGCCGAGAAGGGCGAGGTGATGGACGCCTTCAAGCGCGGCGAGCTCGACCTGCTGGTGGCGACCACGGTGATCGAGGTCGGCGTCGACGTGCCCAACGCCAGCCTGATGATCATCGAGAACCCGGAGCGCCTGGGGCTCTCCCAGCTGCATCAGCTGCGTGGCCGAGTCGGCCGCGGACGCGTCGACAGCTACTGCGTGCTGCTCTACCACCCGCCGCTGTCGCACCACTCCCGCGAGCGCCTGGGCATCCTGCGCGACACCACCGACGGCTTCAAGGTCGCCGAGAAGGATCTCGAACTGCGCGGCCCCGGCGAGGTACTGGGTACCCGTCAGACCGGCTTGGCGCAGATGAAGATCGCCGACCTGGAGCGCGACCGCGACCTGCTCGATACCGTCACCGCGCTGGCGACGGCACTGCTCGAAGAGGCCCCCGACGTGGCGCCGGCACTGATCCAGCGCTGGCTCGGCGACGAGGCGGGGCGCTACGGGCAGGTCTAGGCGAGCCTATCCATTCCACGGTGTAAGTGATGTCTGTCTGACGCTGTAAGCCATTTCCGTCTGGCAATGTAAGCCATTTGCGCTAGACGAAATAGACAGACATCTCATGCACTTATCCGTCCTTTTACTTAGTCATTTCGCATTAGTCATTGCTATGTTTCCTCATAGCGAGTCTTCCGGCGTGGAAGGCTGACGATCGCCAGTGGCCGCTCCGACTCGCCCCGGGAGCGGTGCCGCCATACCAGGACGGCGCCGCCGACAGCAGCGAATGTGCGCAGGGAGGTCGGCATGGCCGGTCACTACGAGATCCATCCACGCATCGGCGTGGCACGCCTGGGTAACAGCCCGGACGAATTCTATCTAGCACCGGAGCGTATCGGTGGACTGCCGATCCATTGCGACGCCTCGGGCAATACCATCGATAGCGATGGCAAGCCTTCACCGGTGCGGCAGTTCAAGGACAGCATCGGCAGAATCAAGCGCCAGGCGGCCAAGTTCCAGGTCTTCGCGCGCGACGCTGAGGGCTCACGCGCGGTCTCGCTCGATGATGACGACATCGAGAAGATCGTCTGGACGGTGCACATCGCCAACAAGAAGCCGGTCTGGTACACCTTCTCCGAGCTGCAGGGCGATCTCGAGTTCGGTGCCGCCAACAGCTATGCCAACCAGCACATTCCGGTCAACAATCCCGATGTCATCGGCGACAAGGCACGCCAGCGGCTGATCATCGACCCCGGCCCGCGTCATATCGAGCACCCCGGCGACCGGATCGCCTTCTCGCGCTACAACATTCCCGACGACTACCCCTGCGGCAGCTTTCCGCCACTCAATGCCGGCGGCGAGCAGATCGACTCGCTCGGCGAGCTCCGACTCGATGATGCCGGCAACCTGATCGCTCTCAGCGGATTCGGCCAGGTCACCGGCACCGGCGATATCACCTCTTTCCGCGGCGCCGCCGGTTACTGGGACGACATCGCCGACGGTTACGTGCTCGCCACCGTGCATCTGACCAGTGGTGAGACGGTCGAGGCCGAGGCCGGCTGGCTGTTGATCGGCAGTCCCAAGTACGCCCCCGAGCTGGTCAACATCACCACGCTGTACGATACCGCCTACGACGTCGCGATCCGCCATATGAACGCCGACCCGGCGATCTACCGCGAGAACTGCGACTCCGCCAGCGCTTTTCCGAGCCACGCCGGTTACACCCCGTTGGCCGGCTACGACCCCGAGTACGAAGTCGACTACGAGACCCAGGTCAAGCCGATCATCGAACGGATGCAGGGCTATCGCTGGGTTGCCGACATCCCCTATCTCAACGACTTCGCCAACCCCGGCTTCGATCTGCGCGATGCTTCGTCAGGCAATGCCGAACATCGCTGGCGCTACTTCGGTTACTTCCGCGTGCCGGTTCTACCGCTCGATTACGCCGAGTGGATCGACAAGGTGCCCAACGGCCCCAACCAGCTGTTCTCGAACGACGGCATCCCGCTGATGCCGCTCAATTCCGGCGATAACTCGGTGACCAACCAGGGCCCCATCTACAAGTTCGAGACCCTCTCGCCGACTCAGTACTTCTTCCTGCACCAGTGGGCGGCCGGCAAGTTCCGCACTGGCGCCGCCAAACCACGCGACCTGGCCGAACGGCTCGACGAAGCCCACACCGGCAATTGCGTCGGCGCGCCCTTCTCACCCGGCATCGAAACCACCTGGATCGTGCGCAACGCCCCCATCTATCGGGCTCCGCTACAGCTCAAGCTGGCGCATCATCAGAATGGCGACGCGCACTTGCAGGCTTACTACCGGGAACACGGCCTGAGCCCCACCGCCGACGAAGCCGAGGGTCAAGGCTGTGAACCGGGCGATCTGACCAAGCGCATGGCGATCCCGTGGCAGGCCGACTTCCACGAATGCACGGTGCAGACGCCCAACATCACCAACCCGAGCATCAACCAGTTCGCCGACGGTACCGGCATCCAGGTGCCGCCGACGTTCTATGTTTACTGGTGGCCACCGCAGAGTCCCATGCACGTTGTCACCGGTGACATCGAGCCCGATGCTCAGGTGCTGGACGCGGTGGTCTCGCGCATCGACGACCAGACGGTGATCGCCGCCGGACAGCGGGTCCCCTATCAGCGCGGTATCGACTCGACCGCCGCGATCATCGCCAACTGGAGCCGGCTCGGTTTCATCGTCAATCAGGGTCCCGAGGGCTTCCCCTACTTCGTCGAGCGTGAACGTAACCATGCCGCCCTGGCGCAAGGCGTGATCCAACGCGCCTCTGCCACATGAGCCGGTCATCGGCGGCGCGGCTCTGGGATGTGGTGATCCTGGGTGGCGGGCCGGCGGGTAGTGCCGCCGGTCTCACGCTGCTGCAGCGCGACGATCTCGCCATCGCCATGGTCGAGGCCGACCACTACGACGGACCCCGTATCGGCGAGTCCCTTTCGCCGGGGGCCCGTCCCCTGCTCGACTACCTCGGTATCTGGGAGCGCTTTCGCGCCACCCAGCCGCTGGCATCGTTCGGTAGTCTCGCCGCCTGGGGCGGCGAGACACCCCAGGCGCTCGACTATCTGTTCACGCTACACGGCAACGGCTGGAGTCTCGATCGGACCGGTTTCGATCGCCTGCTGGCCGAGACGTTCCAAGAGCGTGGCGGCCGCCTGTGGCAACGGACCCGCTTACGGGCTGCGCAACGTCTACCGTCGGGGGAGTGGCAACTGCAGCTGCATGGGGAAGAGACGAGTCCGCGTTCGCTGCGCACCCGATTCCTGATCGACGCCACCGGGCGCAGCGGACGCCTTGCACGCCACATCGGCACGGTCCGCTGCCACGAGGACCGGCTGGTCGGCGTCGCGCGTATCGCACAGTTGCCGGAGACAGCCGCGATCCCGTCGGCCATCCATGTCGAGGCATGCGATGACGGCTGGTGGTACGCGGCCCCCTTGCCGGAGCGCCGTCTGGTGGTGGTGGCGATGAGCGATGCCGATCTGATCGGTGAACGGCGGCTGACCGACGCTCAGTGCTGGCAGCAACGGCTGGCAGCGATGCCAATGATCGCGCCGCTGACCGAGGGGGTGCGTTTCACCACGCCCCCACGCGGTTTTCCCGCACACACCTCGCGTCTCGTCGCCCCAGGGGGCGACGGCTGGGTCGCCGTCGGCGATGCGGCCACGGCACGCGACCCCCTGTCCTCGACGGGCATTCCCTATGCACTGGGCAGCGGCATCCACGGCGCCCTGGTCGCGGTCAATGCCTTGACCCACAACGCCGACATGCTACCCAGTTACGCGCGGAGCCTGAACGATGACTACCAGCAATACCTGAACTCACGCTGGAACATCTACCGCCGCGAAACGCGCTGGCCGGACCAGCGGTTCTGGCAACGCCGGCGCACCCGGGTCGAGCTGGACCCCATGACGCCCCTGTCCGACGTGGCGCCGGCGACCCGGCTCGATGCAACCAACCCGGTGCATCTGACACCTGGCCAGGCGCGGGCCCTGCTCGCCCACTGTCGATCGGGCGCTTCCTCCCACCAGGTGGTCCGCGATTTTGCCGAGTGCCATCCGGAACTGCCCGATCAACGCATCATTCTCGGCCTGCAGGAGCTGGCCGAGGCGGGATTGGTCACGCTGGAGCGAGCCGTGGCGTCATGACGGGCGGGCGTTCTCGGCCGGGTTTTGGCCGCTGGGCAGGCGGCGGGCGTAGCGGCAGCGATACGGCGCGACGTCTCAGCCCAGCGGCAGCCGGTTGGTCGACTTCACCTCGCGCAGCGACAGGCTGGAGCGGATATTGGTCACCCCCGGCAGCCGCCGCAGCTCGCGCTCCACGAACCGGCTGTAGTCGTCCAGATCCTTGGCCACGATGATCAGCAGGAAGTCGTCATCGCCGGTGGTGTTGTGGCAGGCGAGAATATTGGGGCTGGCGTTGACGATGCGCTCGAACGTCGCCACCGAGCCGGCATGGTGCTCCGAGCAGTTGAGCTGGACGAAGGCCAGCACCCCCAGCCCCAGCCGCTTGCGATCCAGGTTGGCCTGATAGCCGGTGATCAGCTTCTCCTCTTCCAGCCGCTTGAGCCGCCGCCAGCAAGGCGTCTCGCTCAATGCCAGGCGCTCGGCCAGCTTGGCGTTGGTCATGCGGCCATCCTGCTGGAGCAGATCCAGCAGGCGCAGGTTGATGTCATCCAGCGGCTTCAAGGAAAGATCCTTCTCTATTTTGGCGATTCGATAAAACAAGCTTGCCACCTGGCCACGATAGGGGGAAATAACGCAAAGCTATTTCGGCCATCCGCGGTAGCCTGTCTCACAGGGTCGGCCATTGTTCGCGCCGCGTCTCTCCCACTCTCCAGCGTACGAGTCATCGCCATGAAAGCCGTGGTCTTCGAAAGCTTCCAGACACCCCCCAGTATCCAGACCGTGCCCGATCCCTCACCCGAGCCCCACGGCGTGGTGGTGCGGGTGGGGGCGTCGGGGCTGTGCCGCAGCGACTGGCACGCCTGGATGGGGCACGACAGCGACATCGTGCTGCCCCACGTCCCCGGACACGAGCTGGCCGGCACCATCGTGGCGGTGGGCAAGGAGGTGACCCGCTGGCAGCCGGGGGCGCGGGTCACCGTGCCCTTCGTCAGCGGCTGCGGCGCCTGCCACGAGTGCCGCAGCGGCCACCAGCAGGTGTGCCACCATCAGGTGCAGCCCGGTTTCACCCAGTGGGGCTCCTACGCCGAGTACACCAGCCTGCAGCATGCCGATCTCAACCTGGTCGCGCTGCCCGAGAGCATGGACTTCGCCACCGCCGCAGGCCTCGGCTGTCGTTTCGCCACCGCCTTCCGCGCGGTGGTCGATCAGGGCCGGGTCAGCGGCGGGCAGTGGGTCAGCGTCTACGGCTGTGGTGGGGTCGGCCTCTCGGCGATCATGATCGCCAGCGCCCTGGGTGCCCAGGTGGTAGCGGTGGATATCGACGACGCCAAGCTGCGCCTGGCCCAGGCGCTCGGCGCCACGGCGACGCTGAATGCCAAGCAGTGTGCGGATGTCGTCGAGGCGGTCCGCGAACTGAGCCAGGGCGGTGCCCACGTCTCCCTGGATGCGCTGGGCAGCCAGCTCACCTGCCAGAACTCGATCCTGAGCCTGCGCACCCGGGGCAAGCATGTGCAGGTGGGGCTGATGGCGGGGGATCAGCAGTCGCCGCCGCTGCCCATGCACCGGGTCATCGCCGAGGAGCTGGAGATTCTGGGCAGCCACGGCATGCAGGCGCACCGCTACGGCGCCATGCTCGACATGGTCCGTCACGGCCGCCTCGACCCGGCGCGGCTGGTCGGCCAGCGTATTGGCCTGGCCGAGGCGCCGGCGGCGCTGATGGAGATGGATTCGTTTCAGGGTGTGGGGGCCACGGTGATCACCGATTTTTCGTCGTAGACGGGTGCCACCAATCGCCTGCGCCCGTTGGGCGCAGGCATGTCCTTCCCCTCTTCTACTTCTCCTGCTCAGCTCTCCCACTCGGCGCCGAACACCTCCTTGAGCTCCTCGATCTGCGACCGGGTGAGCTCGCGGTAGGGCTTGTCGCGCAGCAGCAGATAGAGCTTGGCGGTCTCCTCCAGCTCCTCGGCGGCGCTGACCGTGGCGTCGAGCGTCTTGCCGGTCACCACCGGGCCGTGATTGGCCAGCAGCACGGCGGCGTGCTTGGGCGCGTAGCGGGCGATGTCGTCACCCAGCCGCACATCGCCGGGGCGGCGGTACGGCAGCAGCGGCAGGTTGCCGATGCGCATCACGAAGTAAGGGGTGATCGGCGGCAGCGCGTTGTGTGGGTCGAGATCGTCGAGACAGGCCACCGCGCTGGAGTAGCTCGAGTGCAGGTGGACGATCGCCTGCGCCGCCGGCCGATGGCGGTAGTACGCCAGATGGAAGAAGTACTCCTTGCTCGGCGGCTCGCCGCCGAGATGGTTGCCTTCCCAATCGAGCAGGCTGATCTCTTCCGGCTCGAGTTCACCCATGCAGGAGTTGGTCGGCGTGCACAACCAGCGCTGCTCGTCGAGGCGCACGCTGATATTGCCGCTGGTCCCCGGACTCAGGCCGCGGGCATAGAGGCGCTGGCCCAGGGTGGCGATGCGCTGGCGTAACTGATGTTCGGTGGTGGCGTCGCTCATCGAATGATCTCCCAGGCGCTGGTGAACATCTCGGGGGCACCGAAGTTGCCCGACTTCAGCGCCAGATGGATATCGCCCTCGGCGGTGGTGGCATGGGTCCAGGGAACCCCAGGGGCGATCTCGGGGCCGATACGCAGCGCCGCGATCCCCAGCGCCTGCACGATCGCCCCGGAGGTCTCGCCGCCAGCGACGATCCACTGGCGCACGCCCTGGGCGAGCAGACGCTCGGCCAGCGTCGCCAGGGCGCGCTCGATCAGCGCACCGGCGGCCTCGACCCCGAGCTGCGCCTGGGCCGCCTCGACCGCCTCGGGCCGGGTATCGCTGTGGATCAGCAGCGGCGTGTCGCCGAGCTGCGGCGCGGCCCAGGCCATGACCGCGTCGAGGGTGGCGTCGAAGGCGTCTGCCAGGCGCTGCGGATCGAGGGTGTAGGTGGGCAGGCGCGCAGTGGCGTGCTCGATCTGCTCGCGGGTGCGCCGCGAAGCGCTGCCGGCCAGGATCACCGCACTGCCCTGAACCGGCGGCAGCTGGCCAGGGTCGGCGACTGCCGGCTGGTAGAGCGCGCCGAGGCCGAGCGCCAGCCCGGAGCCGCCGGTGACCAGCGGCAGATGGGCGCTGGCACGGGCCAGGGTGGTGAGCTGGGCATCGTCCAGGGTATCGGTGACGATCAGCGGCCGCCCCTCAGCGATCAGCTGGTCGATCCGCTCACGCGTGGCCGCCTCGCCGCGGCTCAGGCAGGCGTGGTCGACCAGGCCGGTGGCGGCCTGGGTCTGACGCCCCAGCCAGCGTACCAGGTCGGCGTCGTGCATCGGGTTGAGCGGATGCTGCTCCATGCCGCTGTCGTTGAGCAGGCGGTCGCCCACGAACAGATGCCCCTGATAGACCGTGCGCCCGGTGGCGGGAAACGCCGGGCAGAACAGCGTGCCATCGACACCCAGCGCATCCATCAGCGCCTCGGCCACCGGCCCGATGTTGCCTGCCGGGGTGGAGTCGAAGGTGGAGCAGTACTTGAAGTAGAACTTCTCGCAACCCTGGCGGCGCAGCCACTCCAGCGCCGCCAACGACTGGGAGACGGCGTCCGCGGCGGGGATGCTGCGCGACTTCAGCGCGACGACGACCGCATCGACCGCCTCGTTCGGGCTTTCGCTATCGGGCACGCCGATGACCTGGCGGGTACGAAACCCGCTCTTGACCAGATTGTTGGCGAGGTCGGTGCCGCCGGTGAAATCGTCGGCGATACAGCCAATCAGAGGCATCGTGGGGCTCCTGGGCTAGCGGTTGAGAAGCGGATCGGTATGGGGCGGCGCGGCGTGCTCGGCTGCGGACGGCTCGGTGACGGGCACGCAGCTCAGCGCGATGCCGCGCTCGGCCAGCGCCTGGCGCGCCGGTGACGGTAACGCCTCATCGCTGACGATGAGATCGAACGCCTCCAGCGAGCAGGCGCGGAAGCGCCCGAAGCGGCCGTACTTGGCGCTGTCGGCGAGCAGCACCCGCCGCGCGGCACTGCGTAACAGCTGCTGCTTGACCACCAGCTTGGCCTCGTCCGGCGTGGTCATGCCGCGTTCGAGATCCCATGACGAGGAGCTGAAGAAGGCCTGGTCCAGATTGACCCCGCTCAAATACGCCGCCACCGCCGGCCCCACAGTGGCGTGGTTGTCGGGATCGACCCGGCCGCCGGCGTGGTGCAGCTCGATCTGCGGATAGCCGGCGAGCAGCGCGCTGATCTGGAAGTTGTTGGTGATCACGCACAGCTGGCGATGGCCAGTGAGCAGCGCCGCCATCTCGTAGAGGGTGGTCCCGGCATCCAGATAGATGGTCTGCCCCTCCTTGACCAGCGCGGCGGCGTGGCGGGCAATGGCGCGCTTGGCCGCGGTGTTGGTGGCGGCCTTGTGCGGCCAGGCGGGCTCGCGGTGGAGCGCCGCCACCCGACGCACGCCGCCGCTGACCGCGAGCACCCGCCCCGCCTGTTCGAGACGCTGGATATCGCGGCGCACGGTCATGTGCGAGACCTCGAGATAGGTGGCGAGCTCCGCGATGGCGAGTTCGTTATGGGTGTCGAGCAGGTCGAGCAACTGCTGGCGGCGCTGGCTGGGAATCACGAGCGGCCCTCGAGAGCGGATGATGTATTTTGTGAAAAATTCACAAAAATGATCAAGAGCGCTCATGCTCGGGCCAGCAGGGGCGAATGTCAAATGCCAGCGCGCGCGATGTCGGTACAGGCGAGCGCGCCGGCGAGAGAGATCGATGGGGACACCCCCGGGGCGCGCAGGGCGAGCGCGCGGCGGGGCTTGGCTTCAGTCTGGAGCGGAGGTAAGCGAGGCAGTCTCGGCGGGCCGTGCTACCAGACGTTCGGCGGCGTCGTGCAGCGGCGTCAGTTGGCGCGCGATGTGCAGCAGCTGGCCCTGGATCAGGCGGCGCTCGTCGTCGGCGTCGTCCTGGGCGCTGGTCGGCTCGCGCTCGAACACCGCCATCAGTTCGGCCTGCACGGCCTTGGTGTCGGGGGGTGTCTCGCGTGCCGCCAACCGCGCCGCCAGCGCATCGAAGCGATCCGCCAGAGTGCGCGCGGCGGTGTAGAGTTCGGCATCCTGTGCACTGGCGCTGACACTGCCGCGGTGGGCCCCCAGCGCCGAGAGATAACCGAGCAGGGTGTGCGAGGCGACCAGGAAGCGGAAGCCCTCGTCGGCATCCTTCTTCCGGTAGTGGCCCGGCTCCTGGAGCATGTTGGAGAGCACCGTGGAGAGTGCGGCGTCGGCGTTGTGGGCATTGCGCCGCGCCAGACGATAGGCGAGATCGTCCTGCTTGCCGCTCTCGTACTGGTGGATGATTTCGCGCAAATAGGCGGTGCTGTTGGCAAGCGCCGTCGAGGCCACCTTGTGCAGCCGCCGCCCCTGCCAGTCGGGCAGGATCAAGAATACCGCCAGGCCCGAGATCAGCGCGCCGATGAGCGTGTCGAACAGCCGCGGCATGATCAGGTCGAAGCCGTCGCCGACCTGATTGAAGCTCGCCAGCACCAGGGTGGTGATGGCGGCGGTGGCGACCACATAGTGCTTCTCGCGATTGGCGAAGAACACCACCCCCGCGGCGATCGCGATCAGTGACTGCATGAGCGGTTCGACGAACAGACTGATCAGCGCCCAGCCGGTCACCAGCCCGAGCACGGTCCCGACGATACGCTGATACAGAAAGCGCCGGGTGGCGCCGAAGTTGGGCCGGCACACGAACAGCGTGGTGAGCAGGATCCAGTAGCCCTGGGTGGGATGGATCAGGTGCAGCACGCCGTAGCCCAGCAGCAGCGCGGTGGAGAGCCGCAGCGCGTGACGGAACAGTGGCGAGCCCGGTGTCAGGTTGAGGCGCACCCGCTCCCAGGCGTCCTTGAGGCTGCGCGGCGAGCGGTTGAACAGGCTCGCGTCCTGCTGGTCGGCCACCATGTCGGGGTTGTGGGCGCGGGAGAGCTGGTCCTCCAGCGTCGCCAGGTTGCGCCCCAGCGCCTGCAGCGAGCGCAGCAGCGGGGTCCAGGCGGGGTTGCGCTGGGCGCGCAGATAGACGATCGAGGCGCGCAGATCCTCCAGTGCCTGCTCGCTCAGGCCGTGGTCGAACGGCTGGCGCAGCAGCAGCGCCTTGGCCAGCCGCTTGCACGCCCGCCCCTGCTGGTCGAGCAGACGTTGGCAGCGGAACAGCACGTCATGGTGAAAGAAGGTCTCGGCCAGCGCCGAATAGGGGTAGTGCGAGGCACTGACGCGCTCGTGGATGTCCTGGGCGATGAAGTAGAGACGCAGGTAGCGATTGAGCTTGCGGTTGGCGCGCTGGCCTTCGAGACGCCGGAAGATCATCTCCTTGGCCTGGTTGAGCGCCATCACCACGCGCCCGTTCTGGCGCGCCAGCTCGACCCGGCGAGCCTCGACGTCGAGCCCGCGCAGCGGTTCGAACAGCGTCGCCTTGATGATCAGGTAGGTACCCAGCTCACGGTAGAGCTGGGCCATGCTCTGCTTCACCGGCTGGCGCGAGAAGAGCAAACACCATATCACCGAGATGACCCCATACCAGGCCGCCCCGGCCACCAGCAGCAGCGGCTGGAGCCAGATATCCTCGTTGGTGCCGCCGTGCTGTTCGATGTTGATCATCGAATAGACCGAGAGGATCAGGGTCGCCGAGCCGATGGTGGCGTAGCGCTGCTCGACCGCGCCGAGCATGACGAGGACGAACGCCGAGAGCGCCAGCCCCGGCGCGAACAGCCATGGCCACGGGAACAGCACCTCGACGCTGAGCGAGGCGACGAAGAAGCAGACCAGGATCACCAGCAGCGCCCGTACTCGCCCCTCCCAGCTGTCGTCGGTCTCGGCCAGGGCGCTGGCGATGATGCCCAGGAACAGCGGAATGGCGAGCCCGATCTGGTCCTGCTGCCAGCTCAGCGCCATGGCGCCACTGAAGGCCATGAACACGCGCAGGCTGTAGGCGAACTTGTCGAGGGTCCACAGGCGGCGCAGGGAGTGGGAAAGCGAGTCAGAGATTGCGGCGGCTCCAGCAGGATAGTGATGTTCACACGATAGCCTGTCGGGGCATCGGACAGGCCGAGATTAGACTTTAGTATAACGCCTCTTGGCCTATGGACGGCAACGCCCTGCGCTTCCCTCCGCGCCGGGAGTCCGGCACCATCGTGGTGCGCCCGCCACGCCGGGCGGCCCTAGAACAGGAACCCCTGCCCCACATGCCAAGACAGACCTCTCGGAACCTGAGCGCCCCCGCCTCCCGAGCGCGCCGACTGCTGCGCGGCGCAGGCCATCTCCTGCGCGCGCTGGCGCTGCTGCTGGTCATCGCCTGGGGCGCCCTGGCGCTGCACTTCTCACTGCCGGGGCCGCGCCCGCTGGTGCTGGGTATCATCGCCCTGTGGCTGGCGCTCGGCCTCGCCGCCCTGCTCGCCCCGGCCTGGCGCCGCTATCGGCCGCGGGGCATCTCGACCCCGCAGCCACCCGCGCAGCGCCACCTTGGGCTGGAGCGCGCGAGTGTCGCCACGCGCCTCGCCTTTGCCCTGGCGCTGCTGGTCGTGGTCGTCTGGTGGCAGCAACTGACGCCCCGCAACGACCGCGACTGGGCACCGGACGTGGCGCACCAGCTGGTGGTCGAGCGCCACGGCGACCGGGTGCACCTCGACAACGTGCGCGACTTCGAGTGGCTCACCCCGGATCTCGCCCGAGTGCGCTGGGAGAGCCGCGATTACGATCTCGCGCAACTGTCGAGCGTCGACATGATCGTCTCCTACTGGATGGGCCCGGCGATCGCCCACACCTTGGTCAGCTTCGGCTTCGACGATGGCCGTCACCTCACCTTCTCGGTGGAGATCCGCCGCGAACGCCACGAAGCGTTCTCGATCGCGGGCGGCTTCTTCAAGCAGTTCGAGCTCAATCTGGTCGCCGCCGACGAGAACGATATCCTGCGCCTGCGCAGCAATGTCAGAGGCGAAGACGTCTATCTCTACAGCGTGGCGCTCACCCCGGCGGCGCGGCGCGAGCTGTTCCTGGCCTATCTCGACGAGGCCGAGCGGCTGCACGCAGAGCCCGCGTTCTACAACACCCTGACCAGCAACTGCACCACCATCGTCTTCGACATGGTCGCCCGGATCGTCGACGGCCTGCCACGCGACCCGCGGCTGATCCTCTCCGGCTATCTGCCCGGCTATGTCCATGATGTCGGCGGCCTGGCCCAGGGCGTACCGCTGGAAACGCTGCGCCAGCGCGGCTATATCAATCCGCGCGCCCAGGCGGTGCCCTACACTGAGGGCAGCCTGGCCTTCTCGAAGGCCATCCGCACCGGCGTGCCGAGCGCCACGCCACCCACCGACGACGACATCGAGCGAGCCCCATGAGCGCGCCGTTCACGCCCCTGCGCGACGCTATCGAAAAGCGCATCAGCCATCTGACCGGGCGCACACTCGGCGGGGTCGACTATACCCAGCCCAAGGGCGACCCGGGGCTGTTCGGCCCCGATACCGTGGCCTGGCGGGTGCACGGCGACTTCACCTCGATGATGTGCGGCGGCATCAGCGCCCTGCTGCTGCAGATGCTGCACCCGCTGGCGCTGGCCGGGGTGTGGGATCACTCCAACTTCCGCCACGACATGATCGGCCGCCTGCGCCGCACCAGCCAGTTCATCGCCGTGACCACCTTCGGCTCCCACGACGACGCCGAGCGCGTGCTCGAGCGGGTGCGCCGGGTGCATGCCGGGGTGCAGGGGACGAGCGCCGATGGCCGCGCCTATGCCGCCAGCGATCCGGCACTGCTCACCTGGGTCCATGTGGCCGAGATGAGCCGCTTTCTCGCCGCCCACCTGCGCTATCGCAATCCGCGCCTGGCGCTGGCCGAGCAGGATCGCTACTTCGCCGAGACCGCCCGCGTGGCGGAGGCGCTGGGCGCGACCCAGGTGCCCACCAGCCGCGCGGCCATCGACGCCTACCTGCAGCATCAGCGCCGCTATCTGGTGTGCGATGCACGTACCCGCGAGGTGATCGAGATCCTGCTTCACGCGCTGCCGCCGAGCCCACTGGTCAAACCGGTGGGAGCGCTGTTCATGCGCGCCGGCATCGACCTGCTGCCGCCCTGGGCCGCCACTCTGCTGAGTCTCGAGCTCGCCACGGCGGAGCGCCGCGCGGTGCGTGGCGGCATCCGCACCATCGCCCCGGTGATGCGCTGGGCGGTGCGCAATGGCTCCTACCGCCGCGCCATGGAGCGCATGCAGGCTCGCGAGCAGGCGCGTCAGCCGCGCTGAGCGCCGTTGGCATGCGTCACCCGGCGCGTCAGCCCGCTGCCAGCTCCCGCGCCAGCCACGCCGCCAGGTGCTCGCCGCGCCGCCGCTCGCGCCCCGGAGCGAGCCACAGCCCCAGCGCGGCGTCGGTCTCCAGCGCCGGCCAGGGCGCGACCAGCCGCCCCTGGGACAGATCGCTCGCCACCAGCAGCTCGGGGGCGATGGCCACTCCCAGCCCCGCCAGCGCCGCCTCCAGCAGATAGTAGAGATGCTCGAAGGTGCGCCCGCGCTGGCGCGCCGCGGCCAGCGTCGTCGGCTCGACGCCCATCGCCGCAGCCCACTGCGGCCACGCCTGGGGCCGTGAGGCGGTATCCAGCAGCGTGGCCTCCCCCAGCATCGCGGCCGCCGTGTGGTGGGACGTATGCGCCCATACCGCCGGCGTGGCCACGGCGACGATACGCTCGGACTGGAGCGGAAACACCGCGATATCCTCCGGCCACGGCGGCGCGGCAAAGCGCAGCGTGGCGTCGATATCGTCGCGCCGCGGATCGAGCTCCCCCTCACTGGAGACCACGCGCAGACGCAGCGCCGGCAGATCGGCATTGAGCCGGTCGAGCCGTGGGATCAGCCAGCGCGCCAGCAGGCTGCCGGGGCAGGCCAGGGTGAAGGGCTGGCTCTCGAGCTGGCGCGAGAGAGCGTCACAGCCGGCCGCGAGGCGGGCAAAAGCCTCACGGATCGACGGCTGCAGCAGGCGCCCATGGGCAGTGAGCGCAAGCCCACGTCCCGACTTGTCGAACAGCGGCGTGCCGAAGTGGGCTTCCAGCGTGCGCAGTTGGCGGCTGACCGCGCCGTGGGTGACATGCAGCGCCTCGGCGGCGGCGGTGACACTGCCCAGCCGGGCCACCGCGTCGAAGGCACGCAGCGCATTGAGCGACGGTAGCGATGTCATGGCGATCCTCGGTCGACAAGCCCGCCCGCGAGGGTTCCCGTGGGCGCCACTGCGTGAGATTTTCTCACAGATCAGCGAGAGTTTATCGATTTTTTCCGCACGCGCACCCGGCTAACGTGGATGCCATGACGCCAACCGGAGCCCCGCGATGACAGACTATCCCGACATTCATGGCTTTTTCGGCGGCAGCGACGGCTACGGCGGGCGCTACGTCGCCGAGACGCTGATGTCGCTGATCGGTGAGATCGAAGCCGCCTACGACAGCGCCCGCCAGGACCCCGACTTCAACGCCGAGCTGGCAGCGCTGCAGCGCGACTACGTCGGCCGCGCCACGCCGCTCTATCTGGCCGAGCGGCTGAGCGCCCACGCCGGCGGTGCGCAGATCTATCTCAAGCGCGAGGATCTCAACCACACCGGCGCGCACAAGATCAACAACGCCCTCGGCCAGGCGTTGCTGGCCCGGCGCATGGGGCGCACCCGGCTGATCGCCGAGACCGGCGCCGGCATGCACGGGGTGGCGGTGGCCACGGTGGCGGCGCGTCTGGGCCTTACCTGCACCATCTACATGGGTGCCAAGGATATCCAGCGCCAGCAGCCCAACGTGCAGCGCATGCGCCTGCTCGGGGCCAAGATCGTGGCGGTGGAGAGCGGCACCGCGACGCTCAAGGACGCCATGAACGATGCCCTGCGCGCCTGGGTCGCCAGCGTCGAGGACACCTTCTACGTCATCGGCACGGTGGCCGGCCCGGCGCCCTACCCGCGCATGGTGCGCGACTTCCAGTCGGTGATCGGCCGCGAGGCGCGGGCGCAGATCATCGAGAAGACCGGGCGCCTGCCCCACAGCCTGATCGCCTGTGTCGGCGGCGGCTCCAACGCCATGGGGCTGTTCCACCCCTTCCTCGATGACCCGGTGGCACTGATCGGCGTCGAGGCCGGCGGTGAAGGGGTGGAGAGTGGACGCCACGCGGCCAGCCTGAACGGCGGCAGCCCCGGGGTGCTCCACGGCAATCGCACCTATCTGCTGCAGAACGCCGACGGCCAGATCCAGGATGCCCACTCGATCTCCGCCGGGCTCGACTATCCCGGCGTCGGCCCCGAGCACGCCTGGCTCCACGACAGCGGGCGCGCCCGCTATGTCAGCATCACCGACACCGAAGCGCTGGCGGCGGTCGCACTGTGCTGCCGCCTGGAGGGCATCCTGCCGGCGCTGGAGTCGGCCCACGCACTGGCCGAGGCGACCCGGATGGCCGCCGAGCTGCCGCCCGAAGCGGCGCTGGTGGTCTGCCTGAGCGGCCGCGGCGACAAGGACATGGCCACCATCATCGAGCATCTACCCGCGCAGGAGGCAGACCTATGAGCCCGCACGATCTCACCCCGCCGTCGCGCCTGCAGGCGCGCTTCGCCACCTGCCAGGCAGAGCAGCGCGCCGCGCTGGTGACCTACGTCATGGCCGGCGACCCGGACCTCGCCAGCAGCCAGGCACTGCTGTCACAGCTGCCCGCCGCCGGCGCCGATATCATCGAGCTGGGCATGCCGTTCAGCGACCCCATGGCCGACGGCGAGGCGATCCAGCGCGCCGGCCAGCGTGCCCTCGGCGACGGCCAGACCCTGACCCGCACCCTCGCCATGGTGAGAGAGTTCCGGCGCCAGGACACCACCACCCCGCTGGTCCTGATGGGCTATCTCAACCCGATCCAGTGCTACGGCGAGACGCGCTTTCTTACCGATGCCGCCGCCGCGGGAGTGGATGGCCTGATCGTGGTCGACCTGCCGCCGGAGCACGGCGCCGGATTCACCGCCCGGGCCCGGGATCTCGGCCTGGCGCGGATTCCGCTCGTCGCCCCGACCACCCCGGCCTCTCGGCTACCGGCGCTGCTCGCCCAGGGCGACGGCTTCGTCTACCGCATCGCCTACAACGGCATCACCGGACGCGCCGGTGGCGCCCCCAGCGGCGATATGACGAGCGCCCTGGCCCAGCTGCGCGAGCACACCGCACTGCCGCTGGCGGTGGGCTTCGGTATCCGCGATGGCGACGCCGCGGCCGCGGTCGCCGGGGTCGCCGACGCAGTGGTGGTGGGCAGCGCCCTGGTCGAGCGCCTGGACACGCAGGGGCCGGAGGGAGCCCTGGCGCTGGTGCGCGAGCTGGCAGCGAGCATGAAACGTAGCGCGGGCTGAGGCTCGGCTCTGTACAAAAACGGCCAGCACGCGTCGCACGGCGTCGGCTGAAACCATTCTATTACTTAGGATGAAACAGGCGATAAAACGCGCTTTTATACCAAAAAATAGAATCTAGACTCTCTCCAACGGTGCCGACCCGCGTGTCGGCCCTCTTTCAGGAGAGACGCCATGTTGACGATCCGACGCAGCGACGAACGCGGCTATGCCGACCACGGCTGGCTCAAGAGCTTCCACTCGTTCTCCTTCGCGGGCTACCACGACCCGCAGTACGTCCACTTCAGCGTCCTGCGGGTGATCAACGAAGATCGCGTGGCACCGGGGCAGGGCTTCGGCCAGCACGGTCACCGCGACATGGAGATCTTCTCCTACGTCCTCAGCGGCGAGCTGGCCCATCGCGACACCCTGGGCAACGGCTCCGCGATCGGCCCCGGCCGGGTACAGATCATGACCACCGGCACCGGGGTCGAGCACAGCGAATTCAACCACTCCGCCAGCGACCCGGTGCACTTCCTGCAGATCTGGCTGTTTCCGCGTGCACGCGATCTCGAACCGCGCTACGCCGAGAAGGATTTCACCGCCGCCGACAAGCGCGGCCGGCTGTGCCTGATCCTGTCGCCGGACGGCCGCGACGGCTCGCTCACCCTGCAGCAGGATGCCTGCATCTACGCCGCGCTGTTCGATGGCGACGAGCGCGCCGAGCTGGCCCTGGGCGCGGATCGTCAGGCCTACGTGCACCTGGTGCGGGGCGCACTGACGATCAACGGCACCCGGCTGACGGGCGGCGATGCGCTGATGCTGACCGACGAACCGACGGTGACGCTCGCACAGGGCGAGGACGCCGAAGTGCTGGTGTTCGATCTGCCGGTGATCAGTGCCGCCTGACGGCAGGCAACCCATGGGACGCGCCGCTCGGGCGCGTCTGTCTCCCCACACGCATTCCCTTCACTAGGCTTTGTCCAACCCCAGGAGTCACTCCATGTCTTACCGTAACCTGCGCCAATCCCTGACCCTGACCGCCGCGCTGCTCGCCGGCGCCACCAGTGCCAGCGCCCTGGCCGATAGCGTCACCTACCAGATGGACCCGATGCACACCAGCGTGGTGGCCTCCTGGAGCCACTTCGGCTTCTCCCACCCCACGGCGAGCTTCTCCGACGTCAAGGGCACGATCCACTTCGACCGCGATGCGATCGCCGACTCCAGCGTGGAGGTGAGCATCCCGGTCAAGACGGTGGACACCCGCGTGCCGGCGCTGAACCAGGAGTTTCTGGGCGAGAACTACTTCGATGTTGCGCAGTACCCAGACGCGACCTTCAAGAGCACCCGCATCGAGGCCACCGGCGATGATCACTACGACGTGCATGGCAAGCTGACCATCAAGGGCGAGACCCATCCGGTGGTGCTCCACGCCACCCTCAATCAGGTCGGCGAGCACCCCATGGCCAAGGTGCCGGCGCTCGGCTTCGACGCCGAGACGACCATTCAGCGCAGCGACTACGGGCTCGACCAGTACGTGCCCAACGTCAGCGACGCGATCCACATCCGCATCTCGAGCGAAGCCGAGGCCGGCGGCAGCGACAGCTGATACGCACGTCTATCGTGTGCAGGTCACCGAACGCGAAAGGCCCCCGAACGCGATCGCGTTCGGGGGCCTTTGTGCAGGTCGGTCAGACGTCACACTACCGACCTAGAGAAACTTGAGCAGGCTCTGCAACCGCTCCAGATCCCGTGAATCGCCGACCAGGCGCAGGCGTCCGTCGAACAGACCTTCGCGGAAAGCGCGCTGGGAGGGCTTGCGCAGGAACTGGGTGGCGCTGTCGGCATCGCGAAAGCGCAATTCGAGATTGAGGTCCACCGGCAGCCCGCTCTGGCTGTCGACGCGCTCCGGCGTCATCCGGTAGTGGCGCGCGATCGCTCTGTCCTCGGTCGCCACGCCCCAGTCGAAGCGCTTAAGGCGCGTCAGGGCCTCACGAAATTCGGGCTTGCGCGCGCGCGTTCGCTTCAGCATCACGCCCAGCCACCACAGCATCAACTTGAGCTTCATGCGCCCTCGCACAGCGTCAGGTCAAAGAAGAAATGCCGACCCACCCGCTGCCGGGGGATCGGTCATCGATGGGCCACTCGCCATGAGCGAGCGCCGCCGGGCCTCGAGCCCGTCGCAGCAGCGATTACTTGCTGACCGCGTCCTTGAGTGCCTTGCCGGGTTTGAACGCCACGGTCTTGCTGGCGGGGATGTTCAGCGGCTTGCCGGTCTGCGGGTTCTTGCCGGTGCGGGCGGCACGCTCGCGTACGGTGAACGAGCCGAAGCCGATCAGCGTGACGTCGCTGCCCTTGGACACCGTGCCGGTGATCTCGTCGAGAATGACGTTGAGTACCTGGCTGGCCTTGTCCTTGGAAAGATCCGCACGCTCGGCGATCGCCGCAGCGAGTTCTGGCTTACGCATAAAGCCCTCCTTGTTTGGCTCTACTTGGGCGAGGTCGTCGGTGATTACGCCTCGCAATTCCTAAGCGCTGTTGTTATCGGGGCACACCGCCGGGTAGGCGCACACCCCAGCGCATAATAGGCAGCTCTCGACGCGGTTTGTAAAGCCTTACATGAGGATTTGCGGTTCGCGCCCGACCACCGCTGCTAGCCTAGCAACGGCGGCGCCGCCCGCGCCAGTTCGACTTTTCGCCGCACGCAGGCGCCGGTCAGGGCAAATCCGATCAGCCGCCCGGCGGTATCCTCGGCCACGGCACTGAAATCCCCCGCCTCGCCGTCGATGCGCCAGCGCGCCGGGGTCTCCCGCGGCGGCAGTGCGACGATCGGCAGCAGCGAGGTCTTGACCATCACCGGCCAGGCACCGTAGCCCACCGCCGTCGGCGTGCCGGTGAGCGTGGCGGCCAGCGCCTTGGCGCTGGCCTGCAGCGGCTGCACGTACATGGCGTTGAGGCCATCGACGCAGGCCACATCGCCGAGCGCATGAATGTGCGGGTCGCTGGTCTGCAGGTGGCGGTCGGTGAGAATGCCCGCGGCGCTGGTCTGCAGCCCGGCGCCCGCGGCCAGCGCGGTGCGCGGGCGCAGCCCGGTGGCGACCAGGACCAGATCGGCGGCGAGGCGCTCGCCGTCGTCGAGGGTCAGCGCCACGCCGCCGTCACTGGCCTCGAGCGCCTGCACCTGACGCTCGAAGTAGCCGGCGATACCGGCGGCGGCGAACGCCTCGGCCAGTGCCAGCCCCAGTGGCGGCGGCAACAGCCGCGGCAGCGGCGCCGGCTCCGGGGCGATCAACGCCACCCGATGGCCGCCGGCGTGGAGGTCGTTGGCGAACTCGCAGCCCACCAGCCCGGCGCCGACGATGGCCACCCGGGCCGGCTGCCCGGGGTGGCGTTCGAGGGCGGCGCGAAACCGCCGGTAGTCATCGAGATCATTGACCTGGAAGACCCGCTCGGCGAGCGCCTCGGGGGTCTCGAACGGCTGCCACGGCGCCGCACCGGTGGCCAGCACCAGGCGCTCGTAGGGCAGGCGTTCGGCGCCCAGCCACAGGGTGCGCTGATGCGGATCGATCGCCTCGACCGGAGTGTGGCAGCGCAGGGTCGCATGGATCGCATCGGCAACGCCGAGGGCGTCGCGCTGCGCCAGCGCCGCGGCGCTCTGGCCCTTGGTGAAGGCGCTCGAGAGCAGCGGCTTGGCATACTCGTCGCCGCTGTCGGCGGTGATCAGGGTCAACGCGCGGTGGGGGTCGCGGCTGCGTATCGCACGGGCCAGGCCCAGGCCGGCCATGCCGGTGCCGATGATCGTCAGGGGCGCACTCATGCCTTCCTCTCGGTCGCGGATTGGGCCCATGATACACTACGCCGCCCCAGGGCCGCCGCGCCCGGGCCCTCGCGGCCAGTCCTGTTCGGAGTCGTGTGTGTCCTTATCTTCCCCCCCTCGCTCGCCCAGCAGCCGACTCGCCATGGGCAGCTGGCAGCGCACCCCGACGCTGCGACGCTGGAGCCCGGCCGCCGCCTGGCGCCCGGCGATGGACCCCCGCTGGTGGCGCTGGGTCGCCTCGACCGATTCTCTTACCGCGCGCCTGATCGCCGCCTCACCGCAACCCTTTCGCGTACGCCTGCTCGAGCAGGGCATCGGCGTGCCCCGGCGCGACGAGGCCCAGGCGCTGGGGCTGGCGCCGGGCCGCGTGGCCTGGATCCGCGAGGTGCTGCTGATGAGCGGCGAGCGCCCCTGGGTCGCGGCGCGCTCGGTGGCGCCGCTGACCCGCAGCGGCTGTCGCAGCCTGCGCGCCCTGGGCGAGCGCTCGCTGGGCAGTTGGCTGTTCGCCCAGCCGGATCTCGAACGCGGGCCGATCGAGCTGAGCGCGGATCACCAAGGCGTCTGGCTGCGCCGTTCGCGCTTTCGCCACGGCCGCATTCAGCTGCTGGTGCAGGAGCGCTTCCTGGGGCAGATGGCCGCCGATCTGGAGCTGCCGCCGGGGACGTGAGCCCGGCTTTCGGACTGTGTGAGCCCCCGCTTCCCGCCTACAATCGCCCGGCGAGGGCCGCCTCGAAGATGCCGCGATAGGCTGCGGCGTCGAAGGCGATCGGATTGCCGCCGGCGGAGGGGTCCTCCACCGCCATTTGCCCGACCCGCTCGGCGCGACTGTCGTCGATCCCCAGTTCGCTCAGCGCATGGGGGATACCCAGGCGTTCGCGCAGCGCCAGCACCCAGTCGATCACCGCAGCGACACCCGGCTGCGGCAGATCGAGATAGCGCGCCAGGCGCACCATCGGCTCGCCGATCGCGCGGGTGTTGGCGCGCAGCACATAGGGCATCAGCACCGCGTTGAGCAGGCCGTGGTGGGCATCGAACAGCGCCCCCAGCGGGTGCGCCAGGGCGTGCATCGCCCCCAGCCCGCGCTGGAACGCGGTCGCCCCCATCATCGACGCCACAAGCATGTCGGTGCGCGCGGCGAGATCATCGCCGTGCAGGTAGGCCCGCGGCAGCGCATCGCGGATGCGCCGCATGCCCTCCACCGCGATGCCTTCGGCCTGGGGGTGGTAACCGGGAGCGCACCACGCCTCGAGACAGTGGGAGAGCGCGTCCATGCCGGTGGCGGCGGTGAGTGCCGGCGGCAGTTCGCGGGTCAGCAGCGGGTCGAGGATCACCGCCCCGGGCAGCATGCGCGGATGGAAGATGATCCGCTTGACCTCGGCCTGGGCGTCGGTGATCACCGAGGCGCGCCCGACCTCGGAGCCGGTGCCGGCGGTGGTCGGCACCGCCACTACCGGCAGCACGGCATCGGCATCCGCCTGGCGCCAGTTGTCGCCGCGGTCCTCCAGCGCCCACAGCGAGAGCGACTCGGGCTGGCGCGCCATCAACGCCACCGCCTTGGCCGCGTCCAGCCCCGAACCGCCGCCGAAGGCGATCACACCGTCATGATCGCCGGCACGGAAGGCGGCCACACCCGCCTCGACGTTGGCCCCGGTGGGGTTGCCCTGGATCTGACTGAACACCTCGACCGTCAACCCCGCCTGGCGGCAATGCGCGAGCGCCTGCTCGACCATCGGCAGCGCCGCCAGCCCGGGGTCGGTGATCAGCAGCGGTGCGCGCATACCCAGCGCCTGGCAGGCCGCGGGCAGCTCCTCGGCCCGCCCGGCGCCGATCCGGATGGGTGTGGGGTAGTTCCAGTCGGCGCGGTAGCGTGCAAGATCGAAGTCACTCATGGCGGGTCTCCTGTCTGGCGGTCGGCGTGGATCAGGCGTGCTTCAGGTGGAAGGACTTCGGCCGTGTCAGCGTCTCGTAACCGATCCGCGACAGCGAGCAGCCGCGCCCGGACTGCTTGACCCCGGTCCAGGCCAGCTCCGGGTCGAGATAGTCGCAGCGATTGGTGAACACGGTGCCCGCCTCGAGACGCGCGGCGAGCGCCTCGCCCACGGCGAGATCGCGGGTGAACACGGCGGCCGTGAGACCGAACTCGCTGTCGTTCATCAGCGCCACCGCCTCGTCGTCATCGGCCACCGTCATGATGCCCACCACCGGGCCGAAGCTCTCCTCGCGCATCACCGCCATGTCATGGGTCACCTCGGTCAGCACCTGCGGCGCCAGATAGGCGCTGCCCGGCACCGACAGCGGATAGTCGCCGGGGTCGATCCATGCCTTGGCGCCGGCGGCGACCGCGGCCTCGATCTGGCCGCGCACGAAGTCCGCCGCCGCCGGACGCACCAGCGGCCCCAGCGTGGTCTGCGGGTCGGTGGGGTTGCCGAGCCGGAGCTTGCGCACCCAGGCCACCGCCCGCTCGACGAAGGCCTCGGCGATGTCGCGGTGGACATAGATGCGCTCGATGCCGCAGCAGCTCTGCCCCGAGTTGAAGAAAGCGCCATCCATCACTGCCGGCACGGCGGCGTCGAGATCGACGTCGGCACGGATATAGGCCGGGTCCTTGCCACCCAGTTCGAGCCCGGTGGCGATGAAGCGTCCCGCCGCGTTGCGCTCGACCATGGCCCCGCCCGCCACCGAGCCGGTGAAGGAGACATGGGCGATACGCGCATCGCGGATCAGCGCCTCGGTATCGGCATGGGCCAGATGCAGGAACTGGAACACCCCCGCCGGCAGACCGGCGTCGGCGAACGCCTCGAACAGCCGCTCGGCACATAGCGGCGTCTGCGCCGAGTGCTTGAGGATCACCGTATTGCCGGCCATGATCGCCGGCACCACGGCATTGACGGCGGTCATGAAGGGGAAGTTCCAGGGCGCCACGATCAGCGACACGCCCAGCGGCTCGCGGGTGATATAGCGGGTGAAGCCGGGCTTGTCGGCCATCCGGATCGGCGCCAGCGCCGACTCGGCGAGGGCGATCATGCCGCGTGCGCGCTCCTCGAAACCGCCGATTTCGCCCCCCGCGGCGGCGATCGGCCGCCCCATCTGCCAGGTCAGCTCCTCGGCCAGCCGATCACGCCGCGCGACGAAGGCATCGACCATCGCCGTGCACAGTCGCGCCCGCTCGGCCAGCGGCGTCTCGCGCCACGCCCGCTGCGCCGCCACGGCGGCGGCGACGCAGGCCTCGATCTGCGCCGGCTCGGCCAGCTCGCGTTCGACATAGACCCCGCCATCCACGGGGGAAATCGTGTGTTGTCGTGCCATGCGCTGCTCCCACCCAGAAAGTGTCGTTATCCCGGCCGTGCACCGGGGCTTAGGGAAGCACTGCATAAATGCCTGGCGCGGGTGAATCGCTGCGTTGCGCGGTGCTCGAAGACTCGCCTAACCCCATGTCATGTCTCGCATGACGCGTTGCCTTCGGCAACTTGCCCTGACGGGCCGCCCTACGGGCGTTCTCTACGCGTTGCTTCGAGTCTGTGCTCCGTGCGCCTTGCGCTTCATCCCGCTCGCCGATTGATTCAGCGCTTCCTTAGATGATTTCGAAGTAACGCGCCAACTCCCAATCGGTGATATGACGACGGAACTGGCGCTCCTCCCACTCGCGGGTAGCGGCGAAGTGCTCGACGAAGGCGTCGCCGAACAGCTCGCGGGCGGCACCCGAGCCGCGCAGGCGGCCGGCGGCATCCCACAGCGTGCGCGGCAGTGCCAGCGACGCCGGGTGCTCGAGCTCGTAGGCGTTGCCGGTGATCGGCGCCTCCGGTTCGAGCCCCTGCTCGATGCCGTAGAGCCCAGAGCCGATCGCGGCGGCCAGTGCCAGATAGGGGTTGGCATCGGCACTGCCGAGGCGATACTCGACCCGCTGGGAATGCGCCGAGCCGGGGATCACGCGCAGCGCACAGGTGCGGTTCTCGACGCCCCAGGTGGCATCGGTGGGGGCCCAGAAACCGGGGATCAGCCGAGTGTAGCTATTGATCGTGGGGGCGAACATCGCCAGCAGCTCCGGCATCAGACGCTGCTGGCCGGCGACGAATTGGCGCTGGATCTGGCTCATGCCGTGGGGCGCGTCGGCATCGTAGAAGGCCGAACGGCCATCGTCATGATGGCGCAGCGAGAGATGGATATGCCCGCTCTGGCCGGGGTAGTCCGGCGACCACTTGGCCATGAAGGTCGCCATCAACCCGCGCCGCTGTGCCCACACCTTGGTGAAGGTCTTGAACAGCGCCCCCTTGTCGCCGGCGGCCAGGGCATCGTCGACGCCGATCGCCGCCTCGAGCACCCCGGGGCCGGTCTCGGTGTGCAGCCCCTCGATGGGGAAGTCCATCGCCTCCGCCAGCGCCAGCAGATCGTGGTAGAGCTCGCCGTGGACCGAGCTGCGCAGCATCGAGTAGCCCATCATGTCCGGGGTCAGCGGCTTGAGCTGGCGAAAGCCCTTCTCACGGATCGACTCGGGGGTCTCCTGGAACAGGAAGAACTCGTACTCCAGCGAGCCGAAGACATCGAAGCCCAGCGCCGCGGCGCGGGCGAGCACGCGCCTGAGCAGACCGCGCGGGCAGAGCTGGCCGGCCTCGCCCTCGAACTCGGCCAGGAACAGCAGCATGTCGCCCTCGAACGGCACCTCGCGGCAGCTCTCGGGGATGATCCGCAGTGGCGCATCCGGATAGCCGGTATGCCAGCCGGTGAAGGCGACGTTGTCGTAGAGCTCGTCCTTGCTGTCCCAGCCCAGCACCACGTCGCAGAAGGCAAACCCCTTCTCCAGGGCGGCGAAGAACTTGTCCCGCTGCATGTACTTGCCGCGCATCACCCCATCGATGTCGAACATGCCGACCTTGACGTGGCTCAGCCCGCGCGCCTCGACGAGTTCGCGCGCCTGGGCGGCGGTACGCACGGTTCTGGCTTGGTGATCACTCATGGCCGTTCCTCGCTCACGCTGTCAGGGGGATCGGGGTTACGCCGCGCGACCATCGTCGTCGTCCGCGGCCTGCTCGCCTCGCTGCATGGCGAACTCCTCCTCCGGCGACAGGATCAGACGGTGCCGCCCGATGAAGGCGAAGTAGCAGATACCCACCGCCAGCCACAGGGCGACGCCGATCACGCCGACCCGGTAGGTGCTGTCGCTGAGCTGGAAGTAGATCGTCATCAGCGCGATGACGATGGTCGCCACGGCGCCGGGAATCCCGAAGGGACTGCGGTAGGGGCGCTCGATATGAGCATGATGGCGGCGCAACAGGATGAAGGAGAGGGCCTGGGCGATGTAGGAGCACATGGCGCCGAATACCGCCATGTTGAGCAGGGTACCCCCGATCACCGCAGAGCCCTCCTGGGTGCCGAGACCGAAGAAGCAGATCAGCATGATCGTCAGGCCCACCAGCGCGCCGCCGATCATCGCCACGTGCGGCGTCTTGCGCGTGCCGTGGGTCACCGAGAGGAAGGTGGGGAAGTAGCCGGCACGGGAGAGCGAGTAGATCTGGCGGCCCTGGGCGAAGATGATGGTATGGAAACTGGCGATCAATCCGACCAGCGCCAGCAGCGCGAGGAACTTGGCCGTGCCGGCACCGAAAATGGCCTGGAAACCGTCCAGCAGCGGCTCGCCGGACTGGCTCAGGGCATAGGCGCCGACGCCCACCACCGACGGGTTGAGCACCAGGATCAGCGTGGCAGAGATGATCAGGGTAGTGATGCCGAGCAGGATGCCGCGCGGCATGTCACGCCGCGGGTCGACCGACTCCTCGGCGGCCAGCGGCAGCTGCTCGATGGCCAGGAACAGCCACACCGCAAAGGGCATTGCCGCCAGCGCCCCGCCGATGCCCATCGGCAGCAGCGGCCCGTAACCGCCTGCGAGCTCACCGCCGCCGGGTGCGATGTTCAGCGCCCAGGTCGAGAAATCGAGATGGGTGAAGGCGCTGAACCAGAACACCACCAGGACCGCCAGCGCCAGCAGGGTCACCGCCAGCGTCACCCGGAACGAGAGCTCGACGCCGACGATGTTGAGGCCGACGAACAGCAGATAGCCCAGCAGCCACCACACCGGCTGGAACGCCGCTGGCGTCTCGAAGATGCTGCCCAGATAGGCGCCGATGAAGAACACGATCACCGCCGGCGTGAGCACGTACTCGACGTTCTCGCAAAGCCCGGTGACGAAACCGCCCCAGGGCCCCATGGAGGAGCGCGCGAAGGAGTAGGCGGCGCCGGTGTGCGGCAGGGCCGGCGACATCTCGGCGATACAGAAGGTCAGGCCCAGATACATCACCGCGATGATCGCGGTGGCGATCGCCATGCCGCCCCAGCCGCCCGAGGCGAGCCCCAGGTTCCAGCCCGAGTAGTGGCCCGAGATCACCGCCCCCACGCCCAGCGCCCAGAGCGACCAGGGGCCGGCGTGGCGGCGCAGGCCGCGCTTGTCGAAGTAGCTGGCATCCTGCTGCTGGTAGTGGATGCCGGCGGAGGGTTTAGCGTGGTTTGTCATTGTTCTACTCCCAGGATCGAGCCACCCAGTCTCGCGATCCCACTGCCGCCAGCGTCGTCGACACCCCCGGGGCGACGCCGACCTACGCTGACCGCGCCCACCTCGAGTCTGAGCACGTCGGGGAGACAAAAGCAATCCCTATCGCGACGGCCCGTCCCCTATCGTGCCCTCATCGCCACGTCCATCGCTGCGCCCACTGCCGCACCTCGCTGCCGGCGGGGTTGTGGTGTAAGGTCCAGCCAGTCGCGTCCCGCTCGCCGTTCTGGAGAATTCGATGTCAGCCGCCGGCCCCGATTCCGTCACCGTCGCCGACCCCGCGCCACGCCCCCGGGGCCTGGCTCGCCTACCCGATTTCCTGCGTCTGACCCGGCTCGACAAGCCGATCGGCACCTGGCTGCTGATGTGGCCCACGCTGTGGGCGCTGTGGCTCGCCGCCGGCGGCCTGCCGGATCGCGCCAACCTGATCATCTTCGTGCTCGGCGTCTATGTGATGCGCGCCGCCGGCTGCGTGGTCAACGACTACGCCGATCGCAAGATCGACGGCCACGTCAAGCGCACCCGCGAGCGCCCGCTGGCCACTGGTCGCATTCGCGAGCGCGAAGCCAAGATCCTGTTCGCGGTGCTGGTGGCGGCCGCTTTCGTACTGGTCTGCTTCACCAATCTGCCCACGGTCCTGCTCTCCTTCGTCGGCGTGGCGCTGGCCGCGCTCTACCCCTTCATGAAGCGCTACACCCATCTGCCCCAGGTGGTACTGGGGCTGGCGTTCTCGTGGAGCATCCCGATGGCGTTCATGGCGGTGAGCCGCAGCGTGCCGATGGAGGCGTGGCTGCTGCTGCTGGCCAATCTGGCCTGGACCGTGGCCTACGACACCCAGTACGCCATGGTCGACCGCGACGACGACATCAAGATCGGCGTGAAGTCCACCGCGCGCCTGTTCGGCCGCGCCGACAAGCTGATCATCGGTCTGCTGCAGCTGGCCACGCTGGCGCTGCTGGCCTGGATCGGGGCACGGCTGACGTTGGGCGGGTTCTTCTGGCTGGGGCTGGCGGCGATGGCGGCGACCTTCCTCTATCAGCAGTGGCTGATCCGTGAGCGCGAGCGCGGCCCCTGCTTCCAGGCCTTCCTCAACAACTTCTGGTCGGGGCTTCTGCTGTTCGCCGGCGTGGTGCTGAGCCTGTGGCCGGTGCTATGAGCCGCTGAGGGCATCGGCCGCTGACCGCCGCGCGGAGCGATGATCTCGACGCTGGCTCGTGCCGGGATGACACCGATGTCATGTATTTGTCATATTTCCACGCTGTAATCGTCACCGTTCTGTCACGGCCGGAAGGTTGTCCGCTGTACGCGCACATCCACCGGCGGCTCACTCGAGGCCTGTCATGAGCTCCAAGACCGTACTCATCGTTGACGACGAGCCCTCCATCCGCGAAATGATCGCGGTGGCACTGGAGATGGCCGACTATCGTGTGCTGGAGGCGGACAACGCCCAGAGCGCCCACGCCATGGCGCTGGATCACAAGCCGGACCTGATGCTGCTCGACTGGATGATGCCAGGCACCAGCGGGATCGAGCTGGCGCGCCGACTCAAGCGCGAGGAGGCCACCGCCGAGATGCCGATCATCCTGCTCACCGCCAAGGGCGAGGAGGACAACAAGGTGCAGGGGCTCGAGGCGGGCGCCGACGACTACATCACCAAGCCGTTCTCGCCGCGCGAGCTGGTGGCCCGGCTCAAGGCGGTGCTGCGCCGGGCCACACCGCCGGGCATCGAGGAGGCGGTCGAGGTCGAGGGGCTCAAGCTCGACCCCGCCAGCCATCGCGTCACCTCCCACGGCAGCGCGCTCGAGATCGGCCCCACCGAGTACCGCCTGCTGCAGTTCTTCATGACCCATCAGGAGCGCGCCTACACCCGCAGCCAGTTGCTCGATCAGGTCTGGGGTGGCAACGTCTACGTCGAGGAGCGCACCGTCGACGTGCATATCCGCCGGCTGCGCAAGTCGCTGGGTGAGACGCATCAGCATCTGATCCAGACGGTTCGCGGCACCGGTTACCGCTTTTCGATCAGGGAGTAAGTCGCAGCGTGCGCTACTGGATCAACGAACTGTGGCGCCTTGGCTACATGCTGTTCGGGCTCGGCGCGATGGGCACGCTGCTGGGCGAACTGTTCGACGCGCTGTTCGCCGGCCTCGGCTGGGGGCTGGCCGCGGGGCTAGGGCTCTATGTCTTCCTGCATCTGCGCCATGTGCGCCTGCTCTATGTGTGGCTGCTGCGCCATCCGCGCGAGGCGCCACCACCCGGCACCGGAGTGTGGGGCGATCTGTTCGACCGTCTCTACACCTACCAGAAGGCACAGAGCCAGATGCAGCGCCGGCTGCGCGATATCCTGCGGCGCATCCAGGACTCCTGCGAGGCGATGCGCGACAGCGTGGTGATGCTCGATCCGCGCGGCGACCTGGAGTGGTGGAACAGCGCCGCCTCCGACATGCTCGGCCTGCAGCCCGACCATGACCGCGGCCAGCCGATCACCAACCTGCTGCGCGATCCGCGCTTCGTCGACTACTTCGAGGCCCGCGACTACCGCGAGCCGCTGATGATCCCCTCGCCGATCGACGCCGCCCATACGCTGCAGTTCCATATCACCCTGTTCGGCGATGATGAACGCCTGCTGATGGTGCGCGACGTGACCCGGCTGCATCAGCTGGAGATGATGCGCCGCGACTTCGTCGCCAACGTCTCCCACGAGCTGCGCACACCGCTGACCGTGCTGGCCGGCTATCTGGAGACCTACTCCGACCATGCCGAACAGCTGCCGACGCGCTGGCAGCGAGGCTTCTCGCAGATGCAGGCGCAGACCACACGCATGCAGAACCTGGTCGAGGATCTGCTGCTGCTGTCACGGCTCGAGATCGACAGCCCCGACAACGACCGCGACCTCCTCGATGTCCGCGTCCTGCTCGAGAGCGTCGTCGACGACGCCCGCGGGCTCAGCGCGGGGCGCCAGCAGATCGCGCTGCAGGTCGACGAAACGCGCCATCTGGTCGGCAACACCAAGGAGATCCGCAGCGCGGTCTCCAATCTGGTCTTCAATGCCGTGCGCTACACCCCCGAGGGCAGCCGCATCACGCTGCGCTGGAAGCCTTGGCACGACGGCGCCGCAATCGAGGTGGAAGATGATGGCGAGGGCTTCGATCCGGTACACATCCCACGCCTGACCGAGCGCTTCTACCGCGTCGACAAGGGGCGCAGCGCCGCCACCGGCGGGACCGGCCTGGGACTGGCCATCGTCAAGCACGTGCTGCTGCGTCACGACGCTCAGCTCGAGATCGTCAGCCGGCCCGGCATGGGCGCCCGCTTCCGCTGCGCCTTCCCCGCCACGCGGCTGATCGAGGCCGACTCAGGCTCGACGCCCTCCCCCTGAGCGACGCCGTCACGGCCATGCCGGCCCACGGCGATCGCTGCTCGCATGCCGGCCAGCACTCCCACCTGCCAGCACTCCCTCCCGATCCTATCGCCAGAATGGCTGATCGCGTTTTACCGCGCCGGCGTGCCACCCTCCGGCCGGCTTCCGAGTTCCACATCGCAACAGTGCGAATCGTTATCTCAATCTTAAGTAGAAACTGCCGATAAAGGGGGCGGACTAATAATCCATTCCTCTAGATGAATCGGCAGATACCTCGGATAAGGACGGTTTTCGCGATGACGATGCGGCAAAAACTCTGGATCACGGTGGGACTGATGTGGTTCGGCATGCTGGTGCTGGTGGGCTGGATGGCCCTGGAAAAGCGCGACACCTTGATGGCCGAGCGCGTCAAGGGCCTCAAGAGCTTCGTCGCCAGCGCCCAGACGCTGGTGCAGCGCTACGCCGATCGCGCCGCCCAGGGCGAGTTCAGCATCGAGACGGCGCAGGATCTGGCGCGACGCGACCTGTCGGCGCTCGATCTCGATGGCAGCTATGTCTACGCCTTCGACGGCAAGATTCACCTGGTCTATCACCCCAAGCGGGCGATCGGCACCGACATGAGCAACTTCCGTGACGACAACGGCGTCTACTTCTATCGCGAACTGAAGGCGCTGGCCGACTCGCCCGACGACGGCACCCTGGAGTACACCTCGACCAACGCCGACGGCGACGACGTCTCGCGCATCAACTATGTGCGCCATGTCCCCGCCTGGGACTGGTATCTGGCCGCCAACGTCTATGTCAGCGACATCCAGCATGCGTTCTGGATGGGCGTGCTCAAGATGGGGCTGATCGCGGGCACGATCGGGCTCTGCATCACCCTGGTGATGGCGTGGATCATCCGCAGCGTGCTGAGCGACCTGGGCGGCGACCCGCGCCACGCGCGCAACGCGGTGCTGGGCATTGCCGAGGGCGACCTGACCCGAGCGCTGACGCTCAAGCCCAATGACCGCCACAGCCTGCTGCACGCCATCGAGGGCATGCGCCTGCATCTGGCCGATGCCCTGGGCGGGGTGCGTCAGGCCTCCACCACCATCACCGTGGGCGTGGGTCAGATCCACAGCGGCAACCAGGATCTGGCCGCACGTACCGACCAGCAGGCCGCCTCGATCGGCGAGACCGCCTCGAGCATGGAGCAGCTGACCCAGACCGTGCGTCAGAACGCCGAGAACGCCCGCCAGGCCAATGGCCTCGCCGGCCAGGCGCGCACCACCGCCAGCGAGGGCGGAGCGATGATGGATGAGGTCGTCTCCACCATGCAGGGCATCACCGACAGCTCGCGTCAGGTGACCGAGATCGTCGCAGTGATCGATTCGATCGCCTTCCAGACCAATATCCTCGCCCTCAACGCCTCGGTGGAAGCGGCACGCGCCGGCGAGCAGGGCCGCGGCTTCGCCGTGGTCGCCAACGAGGTTCGTACCCTGGCCAGCCGCAGCGCCAACGCCTCGCACGAGATTCGCGAGCTGATCGACGCCTCCAATCGCAAGATCGAGGCGGGCTCGGGCATCGTCGCCAAGGCCGGCGAGACCATCAGCCGGGTGGTCGATTCGGTCTCGCGCATGACCGATCTGATCGAAGAGATCTCGGTCGCCTCCGCCGAGCAGTCCAACGGCATCGACCAGGTCAACGAGGCGGTGGTGCAGATGGATCAGGTCACCCAGCAGAATGCCTCGCTGGTCCAGCAGGCGAGCAGCGCAGCAGCGACCCTCAACGAACAGGTACAGCGCCTGGAGCAGGCTCTGGCCGGCTTCCAGATCGCCGAGGGGGAATCGCGCCCGACCCCGGCCGCCGCGCCCACGGTCCAGGCTCGAGTTCAGGCTCAGGTTCAGGCACCGGCGCCCCGCCTGAGCGCGACCCGCAGACCGGCCATGACCAGCACCGAAGAGGATTGGGAGTCGTTCTGATCCCATCCCAGCGGGGGCCGGCACGCCGGCCCCACTCTCTTTGACGGCAACCCTGGCCGATACCCACGCCGGCCGACGCCATCTCGGGACAACGACAGGTTAAGATGGGCGCTTTCACCTCTGCTGGAGCGTCGTGCCCATGCCGTCGATCACCCGCCCGCGATCTCTTCCTGCTCGGCGCCGCTGGCGCCACGGCCCGACCACCCTGCTGCTGGCCGCCACGCTCTGGCTGTGGGCCGCCGCTGCCGTGGCGGAGCCGGTCGCGATCACCTTTCCTGCCAGCGTCGAGCAGGGCTCGATGGTGATCGGGCGGGTGCCGCCGGGCAGTCAGGTCCAGGTGGCGGGGCATGCGCTGCGGGTCACCGGCTATGGCACCGTGGTGTTCGGCGTCGGCCGCGATGCCCAGGGCGCCCAGACGATCGAGATCGTCACACCGGATGGCCGACAGCAGCAGGCGTCGGTGGCGATCACCCCGCGCGACTGGCCGATCGAACGCATCAACGGCGTACCGCCGAAGACGGTCTCGCCGCCGCCGAAGATCGCCGCCCGTATCGCCCGCGAGCAGGCCGCGGTGAGCGCCCAGCGTCACCGCGACGACGACCGGGTCGGTTTCGCCGAGCCCTTCATCTGGCCGGTGAAGGGCCGCATCAGCGGGCGTTTCGGCAACCAGCGGGTCTACAACGGCACCCCCGGCTCGGCCCACTCGGGCATGGATATCGCCGCCGCCACCGGTACCCCGGTGAAGGCGCCGGCCAGCGGTGTGATCACCTTCGCCGATGACCTCTACCTCACCGGCGGCACCGTCCTGCTCGATCACGGCTACGGCATCAGCTCCAACTTCCTGCATCTGTCGCGGATCGATGTGGCGGTGGGCCAGCACGTCGACCAGGGCGAGGTGATCGGCGCGGTGGGCGCTACCGGCCGCGCCACCGGGCCGCATCTGCACTGGGGCATGAACTGGTTCGAGACGCGTATCGATCCCCTGCTGGTGCTCGATAGGACTCGATGAGCCCGAGCTTCGTCTGAAAGATCGGCGAGCACAGACATTTTTCAGATGAAGCTCAGCGTTTCCAGTAGCCCGTGACCAGATGCTGCCCCTTGGCCAGCGCGAACTCGCTCTTCAACCGCTTGCGCAGGCACTGGCTGACCTCGGCCTCGCCGGCGAACCACACGAAGCGATCGCTGTCCGCCGCCGGCAGCGCCGCGATCACTGCACTGGCGAGCTGGGTGCTGGGGGCATGGCCCTGGCAGCGGTAGCACCAGTGCAGGTGCGCACCGGGATGGGCCGGCAGCGTGAGCCGGTCCGCCGGCGACTCGACCTCCAGCCACGCCTCGATGCGCGCCTCGGCCGGCAGCGTCTCGAGCAGGCGCGAGATCGCCGGCAGCGCGGTCTCGTCCCCCGCCAGCAGATAGTGCGCAGCACTGGCGACGCCGCGCCCGTAAGGCCCGGCCATGCCACAGAGATCGCCGGGGCGGGCACGGCGGGCGAAATCGCCGCCCGGCCCCGGTGCCGCGTGCAGCAGGAAGTCGATCTCGACCTCGCCGCGCTCGCGATCCAGGCGCCGGATGGTGTAGTAACGGATCGCCGCGCGCACCGCTTCCGGCGGCCACAGGGTGGCACCCTCCGCCGTCGGCCGGGGCCACTGCGGCCGCTCGAGGCCCGGAGGCGGAAAGTGCAGCCGTACGTGCCACTCCTCGTCATTATCAAAGCGCGCCAGATCTTCTCCGGCCAGGGTCAACCGGCGCATGCTCGGCGACAGCGCCTCGCTCTTGACCACCCGCATCTCGCGGAAGTTGGCGAAAGTCGGCGCGGCGACGACATCGCCATGCCAGTGCAGCGGCACCGCGTTGTCGCCGGCGAACTGCGCCGCATAGTGCTCGATCACACTGCGCAGCGTCTCCAGGCCATCGCGGGTGGCGGCAAACGCCTCCAGGCGCAGGCCGACCCGAATGCGGGTAAAGCTCGCCTCGCCCCCGGGCAGCTCGACCACGATGCTGGCGGCATCGCTGCGATAGCCGACATCGTACTCATCCAGAAAGGCTCGCAGCCGCGATTGAAAATTATTTACATCGGTGAGCGTCAGTGTGGCGTCGCAGCGAAGTGCAGTCATGGTGTCTAACCGTCAGCGGGATGGAGCAGAAAGCGCGAGGAGAAAACGACGCAGGCCGGCGGGCGCCGACACGTTCGATAGACTAGCAGACATGGTACCGGGATACAGGCCCCCAACGCAGCATGCCCCCGTCGAGACGGGGGCATGGCAGGATCACACGGCCAGGCTGGGTGCCGGGCACGGTGGGCCGATCAGGCAGTCGCTTCGGCGTAGCGACGGTTGACCTCATCCCAGTTGATGACGTCGTAGAAGGCCGAGATGTAGTCCGGACGCTTGTTCTGATACTTCAGGTAGTAGGCGTGCTCCCACACGTCCAGACCCAGGATCGGCGTCAGGCCGTCCATCAGCGGGCTGTCCTGGTTGAGGGTGTTGATGACCTTGAGCTTCTTCTCCGGGGTCACCACCAGCCACGCCCAGCCGCTACCGAAACGACCGGTGGCCGCCTTCTTGAACTCCTCTTTGAAGTTCTCGTAGCCGCCGAGTTCGCTGTCGATCGCTTCAGCGACCTTGCCGGTCGGGGCGCCGCCGCCATCCTTGGACATCACGGTCCAGAACAGCGAGTGGTTGGCGTGACCGCCACCGTTGTTGATGACCGCCTGGCGCTTGTCCTGCGGCACCTTGTCGATGTCGGCCATCAGCTTGTCGACCGGTACGTCTTCCAGCCCGGTGCCTTCCAGCGCGGCATTCAGGTTGTTGACGTAGGTCTGATGGTGACGAGTGTGGTGGATCTCCATCGTCATCGCATCGATCTTGGGTTCCAGCGCGTCGTAGGCGTACGGCAGTGACGGTAAGCTATGAGCCATGATCAAACTCCCTTTCTCAAGAGGCCTGTGCCCGACGTGGGCGCCTCGCGGGTGAATAAAAATAGTGAGCAGCGCGCAGCGGTGTCAAGCTGAGCGGCACCGCCTGGCGCCCTGCTCTTTGATGCTAACTTGCTGATGTTTGATGCCTTTTACAAAGCCGCCCGACGCGGAGCGACTTGGCAAAAACCTCGTCTCACATCACCTACATGGCGTGCGCCAGGGGCGCTTTCAACCCCTGCCCCTGGGGTTTTTTTCCGTAAGCGCGCCGGGCGGCCGTGCACCGCCACCGAATGCGTCTCACAGCACCTGGGTGAACACGAACATCAGCATGAACCCCAGCAGCACGCCGGCGGTGGCGAAGCTCTCGTGGCCCTTGCGGTGCGACTCGGGGATCACCTCGTGGCTGATCACGAACAGCATGGCACCGGCGGCGAAGGCGAGCCCCAGCGGCAGCAGCGCCGAGGCCAGATTGACCGCCAGCGCGCCGACGATGCCGCCGATCGGCTCCACCAGGCCGCTGATCAGCGCTGCCAGCAGCGCCATGCCGCGGGAGTAGCCGATGGCGATCAGGCCCAGCGCCACGATCAGCCCCTCGGGCAGGTTCTGAATGCCGATGCCCAGGGTCAACGCCAGCCCGGCTGAGACGTCACCGGTGCCGTAACCGACCCCCACCGCCACACCCTCGGGGAAGTTATGGATGGTGATGGCCAGCACGAACAGCCAGATACGCCGAATCTGCAACGCATCGGCACCGCTCTGCTTGCCCAGGGCGAAGTGTTCATGGGGCAGCAGGCGTTCGATCGCCAGGATGGCGACCCCGCCCAGGGTCATGCCGGCGCAGACGATGGCCAGCGCCAGGCCCTGGCTGCGGCTCAGCGTCAGCGCCTCCTCGAATCCCGGCAGCATCAACGAGTAGGCGGTCGCCGCCAGCATCACGCCGGCGCCGAAGCCCATCAGCGAATCCTCCAGACGCTGACCGATACGCCGCAGCAGCAGAAT
This sequence comes from Salinicola sp. RZ23, assembly GCF_003206675.1. Lineage (NCBI taxonomy): Bacteria > Pseudomonadati > Pseudomonadota > Gammaproteobacteria > Oceanospirillales > Halomonadaceae > Salinicola > Salinicola sp. RZ23. The sequence goes on along the minus strand of NZ_PZJK01000001.1, from coordinate 249,100 downwards.
CGGCAGCGCCCCCACCGGGGTGAACAGCCCCGCGATCAGACTCGCCAGGATGCCCGCCTGGACATTCCCCAGCGCCGCGAAGCTCTCGTGCAGGCCGGTGAGAGAGACCGCCGCCAGGAGGATGGCGGCGACCAGCAGGAGCATACCGAGGCCACGCTGCCAGCTCACAACGTCACGCAGATCCGACATATCGACCTCAACGCGCCGCGACGGGAAGGGAGCGGTAGTAGCGGTCCCACAGCATCACCCCACCGGCGACACCACCCGGCAGCAGCACCAGATTGAGCAGCGGCACCCAGGTCGCCAGTGACATGCAGCCGCCGTAGGTCAGGGTCGGCCACCAGCGCGCGCGCAGTCGCCGACGCATGTCGGTGAAGGCGACCTGGTTGTTGTCCATCGGGTAGTCGAGATACTGGATCGCCATCATCCAGGCGGAGAACGCCGCCCACAGGAAGGGCGTGATCAGGTTGAGGCCGGGCACGAAGCCGAGCAGAAACAGCAGCGCCATGCGCGGCAGCAGGTAGCCCAGCTTGACCAGCTCGCGCCCTACCGCGTCGACACCGGTCTTGATCCAGCCGCGCTCGTCACTGGGCGGACGCCCGGTCAGGCGGGTCTCCACCTTTTCGGCCAGAAAGCCGTAGAAGGGTGCCGCGATGAGGTTGGAGACCAGGGTGAAGGTGAAGAACACCATCAGCACCAGCACCACCACCAGCAGCGGCCAGATCAACCACTCCAGCCAGTCGAGCCAGCTGGGCACCTGGCGCATGCCGTAATCGAGCCAGCCGCCGAAGTTGCCGATCAGATAGTAGATGGTGCCGCCGTAGAGCAGCAGGTTGACCACGATAGGGCCGATGACGAAGCGCCGCAGGCCCGGCTCGAGTACCAGCCGGGTCCCACGGACGATCGCTTGCAGGGAGTAGATCATTCGAATTCCGCCATCCGGACAGTGCGTTGCAAGATCGACAAGCTAACACAGTCCGCGCCCCCGAGAAGCTACCCTGGCGTCACGGCGAGGGCGATCGCCCGGCTCAGCTCTGGTCGGTTTTGTCTGACTGACCGCCCTGGCTCAGGGAGGCGGGATCGAGCTTGTCGATCGAGGTGTGGCGGATATCGTGGCCCTTGACCAGATAGACCACGTGCTCGGCCAGGTTGTCGGCATGGTCGCCGATCCGCTCGAGCGCACGCAGTACCGTCATCACGTTGAGGATGCCACTGATCGAACGCGGATCTTCCATCATGAAGGTGGAGAGCGAACGCATGGCGGAGGTGTACTCGGTATCCACCGAGTCATCTTCCTGCAGCACGCTCAGCGCCAGCTCGGTATCGAAGCGAGCGAAGGAGGTCAGGGCGTCGCGCAGCATGCGACGCACGTGCTCGCTGATGTGGCGGATCTCGACGCTGCCCTGGGGAATGCGCCCTGCGTCGATCAGATCGATGGCGTTGCGCGCGATCTTGTTGGCCTCGTCGCCCATGCGCTCGAGGTCGTTGGTGGCACGGATCACCGCGATCACCAGACGCAGGTCGGAGGCCGCCGGCTGGCGCCGGGCCAGGATGCGCACGCACTCCTCGTCGATCTTGAGCTGCAGCTCGTTGACGCTGGTGTCGTTGTCGCGCACGAGGGTCGCCAGCGTACTGTCCCCTTCGAGCAGCGCGGAGATGGATTCCTGCAGCTGCTTCTCGACCAGACCGCCCATGGCCATCAGTTGGCTCTTGAGCGCTTCGAGATCCTGGTTGAACTGCTGCGAGATGTGCTGGCTGTGGGTATCGCTGGTGATATCCATCGAGGACTCCGAAAGGACGAGACGTCAGGGCGATGGCCGTAGGCGGACGTCGTGGGCGTATTACGACCTATCGCAGCATGGTGCCGCGACTTTATTGCAGGTATATGACACCGACAGAAGGCTCGGGTATACGACACCACACGCCTTCGCCACGCAGCGCCCCGGCCTGGCGCTCATAGCGGCGTCAGCTTGGCAAAGCCCAGCACCAGCCACTTGTCGCCTTCACCCTCGAAGCTGACATGGACCCGGGCGCGGGCGCCCTCGCCTTCGGCATCCAGGATTACCCCTTCGCCGAACAGCGGATGGCTGACGCGCTGCCCCAGGGACAGCGAGGGCAGCTCGTCGCCGCCCTCGACGCGCTGCTGGCGCGCCGCGCCGACGTTCGGCCGCGACGTCACCGGACGCGACACCTGGCCACGCAGGCGGATCTCCTCGAGCAGCGCCTCGGGGATCTCGCGCAGAAAGCGCGACGGGCGTGCCATCGTCTCGCGGCCGTGGAGGCGGCGAATCTCGGCGTAGGTGAGATAGAGCTTGCGCATCGCCCGGGTCAGGCCGACGTAGCAGAGCCGGCGCTCCTCTTCGAGCCGCCCCGGCTCCTCCAGCGACATCTTGTGCGGGAACAGGCCCTCCTCGACCCCAGCGACGAAGACCACCGGGAACTCCAGCCCCTTGGCCGAGTGCAGCGTCATCATCTGCACGCAATCCTCGAACTCGTCGGCCTCGTGATCGCCGGCATTGAGTGCCGCCTCGGCCAGGAACGGTTCCAGCGCCGCCGCGCCCTCGCCGGCCTCCTGCAGGTCGATCGGGTTGCCCTCGCTCTGCTGGAAAGCGCGCGCAGCGTTGACCAGCTCCTCCAGGTTCTCGACCCGCGCCTGGCCCTTCTCGCCCTTCTCGTTGCGGTGATGCTCGACCAGCCCGGTGAGCGTGATCACGTGATCGATGATCTCGTGCAGCGCCATCCCCGCGGTGTCGTTGTCGAGGCGTTCGATCAGCTCGGCGAAGGCGTTGACCGCGTTGCCGGCACGCCCCTTGAGGGTGGCATCGCCAAGACTGTCATGGAGCGACTGCCACAGTGACACCCCGGTGTCGCGGGCGCGCAGGCGCAGGATCTCGACCGTGCGCGTGCCGATGCCCCGCGCCGGCACGTTGATCACCCGCTCCAGCGAGGCGTCATCCTCGCGGTTGAGCAGCAGGCGCAGATAGGCCAGGGCGTTCTTGATCTCGAGCCGCTCGTAGAAGCGCTGGCCGCCGTAGATACGGTACGGCACGCCGCTGCGGATGAGCGCTTCCTCGATCACCCGCGACTGGGCGTTGGAGCGGTAGAGCACCGCCATTTCGCGCCGGGCGTGGCCGTTGCGGTGCTGCTCGTTGATGGTGTCGACGATGAAGCGCGCCTCGTCGAGATCGTTGAAGCCGGCGTAGACCGAGATCTTGTCGCCGGCGTCACCGTCGGTCCACAGCTCCTTGCCCATGCGCCCGGTGTTGTGGCTGATCAGGGCGTTGGCGGCATCCAGAATGGCGCTGGTGGAGCGGTAGTTCTGCTCCAGACGCACCGTGCGCGTGTCGCTGAACTCGGTCTCGAAGCGGCGGATGTTCTCGACCCGGGCGCCGCGCCAGCCGTAGATCGACTGGTCGTCGTCGCCGACCACCGTCATGCAGGCGCTATCGCCATCGCTCTCGGTGCCCGCGAGCAGCTTGAGCCAGGCGTACTGCAGGGTGTTGGTGTCCTGGAACTCATCGACCAGGATATGCCCGAAGCGCTCGCGATAATGCTTGAGCAGCGCCGCATTGTCGCGCAGAAGCTCCAGGCTGCGCAGCAGCAGCTCGCCGAAATCGACCAGCCCACCGCGTTCGCAGGTCAACTGATAGCGCTCGTAGAGATCGACCATCTGCGCCATGTAGGCATCGCCGTGGGTGGCGACCTGTGACGGGCGCAGCCCCTCCTCCTTGCAGCCACTGATGAAGTACTGCACCTGCTTGGGCGGGAAGCGCTCGTCGTCGACGCCGTGGTCCCGCAGCAGGCGCTTGACCAGGCGCAGCTGGTCGTCGCTGTCGATGATCTGGAAGTGCTGCGGCAGGCGCGCATCGTGCCAATGGGTGCGCAGCAGGCGGTGGGCGATGGAGTGGAAGGTGCCCACCCACAGGCTGCGCAGCGAGACGCCCTGCAGAGCCTCCAGGCGGGTCCGCATCTCGCGCGCCGCCTTGTTGGTGAAAGTCACCGCCATGATGGCGTAGGGCGAGACACCCTCGGCCTGCAGCAGCCAGGCGATGCGATGCACCAGCACCCGGGTCTTGCCCGACCCGGCGCCGGCCAGCACCAGCATGTTGCCCGGCGCGGCCGCCACGGCTTCGCGCTGGTTGGCGTTGAGGGAGTCGATGAGTGCCGAGACGTCGTCCATGGAGAGCTGCGAGACCTGCGGTTGGAGAAGCGGCCGGCGCGGCCACACGAAAGCCGGCACGCGCCCGGGGGCACGCACCGGCCAGCTAACAAGACGGCCGCGCAACGAGGTGTCAGTCTACCACAGCCGCCCCACGGCCCGGCGCCACCCGAGGGCGCCGGCAGCGCTCAGCGCTTGGTCGCGGCATCCTCGGCGGCAGCGCGGATGGCGGCATCCTGCGGACGCTCGGTGGCCGAGGGCGTGGACGAGCCCGGGGCCTGCTTGTCGGCATCCAGCGGCTTGCCGTGGTCGTGGGTGGTACCGGCAGGCCCAGCGCTGGCCTCGGCGGCGGCCTGAGTGGTCGGCGTGGCCTCGGCGCGGCGGGCGGCGCCTGCGTCGCTCTCTCTCTCGCTGTTGCTGTCGGAGGCCGTGCGCTGGCGGGTGATGGCTTCGGGCTTGGGCGGCGGCTCGATCACGGTTTCATGGTGCATATCGGCAAGTTTCTCGGCCCCCTTGGCCACGTGGTGGTACAGGTCGCGGTAGTCCTCGACCATGCGCGTCATGGTCGCCGAGACCTGCTCGAAGTGCTCACGCACCTCGTTCTTGTAAGCCTTCTGCTCACGATGCAGTTCGCGCATCGGCTCGGTGTTGTGCCCCCCGAGCTTGGCCCCCAGCCAGTAACCCACCAGCACCCCCACGGCCCCGACCGCCACGACGATCGCAATCCAGGGCCCTACGCCAATGCTCTCCATACTCCGCTGCCTCTCGGTTATCGATGAAATCGGGCGCTCGTGCCCCGGCCACAAGGGAAACGCTGAACACATCGACTAGCGAAATGAAGCGCAAGGCGCGTGGAACACAGAACACGATACATAACATGGGGTTAGGCGAGTGTTCGAGTACTACGCAACGCAGCGATTCGCTAGCGCAGGCATTGATGCAGCGTTTCTCAAGAGACCGGAGGCGAACGCGTATGGTTCCCTACCTAAGCATAATTCAGCCGCCTTCGGCCAGCCTGGCGGGCCGCGCCGAACACCTCGACTCAATGAAAATCCCGGCTATGTGGGGTGAGCCCATCGAGCAGTGGGCTGAGGTCGATCAGGCGCCGGGCAATGACATGGCGCACGCCCTGATGACGCTCGTGGCGACCCACCACCCGCAGCAGGCGCGCTTCCAGCAGCACGCGACGATAGCGCTCGGCGAGCCGCTTCCACACCACCACATTGAACAGCCCGAACTCGTCCTCGAGGGTCAGGAAGGTCACGCCCTTGGCCGAACCCGGGCGCTGACGCCCGATCACCAGCCCGGCCACATGGACACCGACATCGCCGGGCAGCGTGGCCAGGCGGCGTGAGTCCACTACCCCGCCGAGGCCGCGGGCGTGGCGCAGCAGCGCCAACGGGTGCGGCCCCAGGGTGGTGCCGACGCTGGCGTAGTCGGCGCGCACCGCCTCGGCCACCGCCATGGGCGGCAGCGCGATCGCCGCCTCCTCGACGTCGTGCTCGCCGAACAGCGGCAGCGTGGTCTCGATGCCGGCCACCGCCCAGCGCGCCTGGTGGCGATCGCCGACGAGCGCCGCCAGGGCCCCGGCATCGGCCAGCCGCGACATCACCGCCGGCTTGACCCCGGCGCGGGCGGCCAGCCGCGCTACGCTGTCGCAGTCGGGCGTATCGCGCGCCGCCAGCAGGCGCTCGGCATCGGCCTCGGCGAGGCCCTGGATCATGTGCAGGCCGAGGCGGATCGCCAGCTCGCCGGTGCCCGCGCCGGTGCGCTCGTCCACCGGCTCCAGGGTGCTCTCCCACTGGCTCTGGCGGATGTCGACCGGGCGCACCTCGACCCCGTGGCGGCGGGCGTCCTGCAGCACCTGGTCGGGCGAGTAGAAGCCCATCGGCCAGCTGTTGATCAGCGCACAGGCGAAGATCGCCTGCTCATGGCACTTGAGCCAGCAGCTGGCGTAGGTGAGCAGGGCGAAGCTGGCGGCGTGGGATTCGGGGAAACCGTAGCTGCCGAAGCCCTTGATCTGCTCGAACAGGCGCTCGGCGAACGCCTGCGCGTAGCCCCGCGCCAGCATGCCCTCGACGATCCGCTGGCGGTGATGTTCGAGCCCGCCGTGACGCTTCCACGCCGCCATCGAGCGGCGCAGCTGGTCCGCCTCGCCGGGGGTGTAGCCAGCCGCTGCCACCGCCAGCGCCATCACCTGCTCCTGGAACAGCGGCACGCCGAGAGTACGCTCGAACACCGCCTTGACCTCCGCCGAGGGGTAGGTGATCGCCTCCTCGCCGCTGCGCCGCTTGAGATAGGGGTGCACCATGTCGCCCTGGATCGGCCCCGGGCGCACGATCGCCACCTCGATCACCAGATCGTAGAAGTTGGCCGGTTTCAGCCGCGGCAGCATCGCCATCTGCGCGCGGGACTCGATCTGGAACACCCCCAGGGTATCGGCGCGCTGGATCATGGCGTAGGTCGCCGCATCATCCGCGGGCAGGTCCGCCAGGCCGTAGTCGAGGCCGCGGTGGCGGCGCAGCAGGTCGAAGCTGCGCCGCAGCACCGTGAGCATGCCCAGGGCGAGCACGTCGACCTTCATCAGCCCGACCAGATCGAGATCGTCCTTGTCCCACTGGATCACGGTGCGCTCAGCCATGGCGGCGTTCTCCACCGGCACCAGGGTGTCGAGGGGGGCATCCGAGATGACGAAGCCGCCGGGGTGCTGGGAGAGATGGCGCGGAAAACCTATCAGCGTACCGGCCAGCACCAGGAGCCGCCGCAGTGGCGGCTCCTCGGGCACGAAGCCGTACTCGCGCAGGCGCGCCGCGTCGGGAATCTCATCGCTCCAGCGCCCGGCACAGCGGGCCAACTGGTCGATACGCTCGGGGGCGAAGCCCAGCGCGCGGCCGATATCGCGGATCGCACCGGCGGCGTGATAGTGGCTGACCACCGCGGTCAGCGCCGCACGGTGGCGGCCATAGCGGCGGAAGACGTACTGGATCACCTCCTCGCGGCGGGCGTGCTCGAAGTCGACGTCGATGTCCGGCGGCTCGTTGCGCTCCGGCGAGATGAAGCGCTCGAACAGCAGCGCGGTGTGGGCCGGGTCGATCGAGGTGATACCGAGGGCGAAGCAGACCGCCGAGTTGGCCGCCGAGCCGCGCCCCTGGCACAGGATGCCGGCATCGCGGGCAAAGGCGACGATATCGTGCACGGTCAGGAAGTAGTGTTCGTAGCCCAGCGTGGTGATCAGCTCGAGCTCATGGTCGAGCTGGCACTGCACCTTCTCCGGCACCCCCTCGGGCCAGCGCCACTGCGCCCCCCGGCGGGTCAGCTCGGCGAGCCATGCCGCCGGGGTATGCCCCGCCGGGACCACTTCGTGGGGGTAGGTATATTCGAGCTCGCCGAGATCGAAATGGCAGCGCGCCGCCAGCGCCACGCTCTCCGCCAGCAGCCCGGCAGGGTAGATCGCCGCCAGCGCCGCACGGGTGCGCAGATGGCGCTCGCCGTTGGGGAACAGCGTGTCGCCGGCCTCGAACACGCTCTGATGCTGGCGGATCGCGGTCAGGCAGTCCTGCAGTGCGCGCCGCCCGCGGGCGTGCATGTGCACATCCCCCGCGGCCACCAGCGGGATCTTCAGCGTCGCCGCCAGCGCCCGCCAGCGGGCCAGCCGGGCGCCATCGTCGAGCCCCTGGGCGAAGCCGTAGTGCAGCTCCGCCGCCAGCCACAGCCGCCCGGGAAAGTAGCCGGCGAGACGCGCGCCTGCCGCGAGCGTGGCGCTGTCGTCCGGGAGCCACAGCGCAAACAGCCCGGCGCCACCGTCGAGCGTGGCCAGGTCGGCATCGTAGAGACGGTACTCGCCCTTGGGCGCGCGGCCGCGAATCCGTGTCAGCAGCCCGCACAGCTGGGCGTAGCCGTGGCGATTCTCCACCAGCAGTACCAGCTTGAGGCCGCTGTCGCTGCGCAGCTCGGCGCCCACGATCAGGCGTACACCGTGGGCCCTGGCGGCCTGCCAGGCGCGCACGATGCCGGCCAGGGTCGCCTCGTCGGTGATCGCCAGGGCGTGATAACCGAGCCGCGCGGCGCGGGCGAACAGTTCGTCCGCGGTGGAGGCGCCGCGCTGGAAGCTGAAGGCAGAGAGACAGTGCAGCTCGGCGTAGGCATTGGCCTCGTGAACTCGCTCTTCATAGGTGCCCGAAGCCGCGCCCGGGGGCGTTGTCTCGTCATAGGCGCCCGAAGCCGCGCCAGGGGGCATTGCCCCGTCATGGGCGCCCGCAGCCGCGCCGGGGGCCGCTGTCTCGTCGCCATTGACGGCCGCACCGGCATCGTTGGCGGCGTCGCCGGATGGCGTCCAGGCAGACGGCCGGCTCATCCGAACCACCCGTGCAGATGAAAGCCCTCGCCGCCGGGTTCGCGCCAGACCCAGGCGTGGCGGCCGTCGTGCCACTCGGCCAGATAGTAATCACGGCGCACGTCGTCGCCATCCCACCAGCCGCTCTCGATCCGCTCGGGCCCGGCCAGCAGCCGGGCGATGCCGGCCTCCGCCGGGGGCATCTCGGCGAGCAGCCAGCCGGGCCGTAACCGGGCCTCGGGGATATCGGTGGCGCGCGGCCCGGCGGCGGCGAACACCGCGGCTTCGGGGCGGTGCTCGCGGTGCTCGACCAGCGGCTTCAGCGCCGCACCGCCCAGCCGCGCCACCAGGCGCTGATGCAGTGCCGCCCAGGCCTGGGCCTGACGCGCGGGGCCAGCCAGCAGCTCGCGGCGCACCGGCGCATAGGCGGTGAGCCGCGAGGCCGCCAGGGTCACACTCAGCACCGGCCCTTCGAGACGCACCCGCTCGAGCTGCGCGCGGGTCAGCTCGAGCAACGTCTCGGCCTCGCGCTGGGGCGCCAGCAACCCGATCTCGAAGCGCTGCGCCGGGCCGCCCTCCAGCCCCAGCACCAGGCTGAAACGCTCGATGCCGGCATCCTGGCCACGCAGGAAAGCGCTCAGCTCCTGCAGCAGGCGCTTGAGCGGGAAAGCCAGCCCGGCAATGGCGTGCACCGGGCGGTCGAACTCGAAGCTGCGCGAAAAGTGCTGCGCCGGCCGATGGACCGTCAGCGCCAGCGGCCACTCGCCACGCAGCTCGCCGAGATGACGCATCACGCCACTGCCGAAGCGCCGCGCCAGCGCCGGACGCGGCAGCGTGAACAGCTCGCCGAGCCGACGGAAACCGCTGCGGGCCAGGGTCTGCACGCTCTCCGCCGCCAGCCCGCTGCGCGTCAGCGGCAGTCTCGCCAGCGCCGCTTCCAGCCCGGCCTCGTCCACCGCCAGGCCGTCGTGGGCGTTGACCAGCACCCGCGCCGCCGCCGGGTTGGGCGCCACCACCAGGCGGTGAGTGAAGCCCAGTGCGGCGAGCTCGCCACGTAGCCGCGCCTCGAACGCAGGCCAGGGGCCGAACAGCGCCAGACTGCTGGCGACCTCGAACACCAGCGCATGGGGATAGTCGAGACTCACCTGACCACTGTAGGCATAGGCCCAGGCGGCCAGACGCTGGCGCCAGCGCTCCACCGCCGCGGGCTCCAGCGGGGCGCAGCCCAGTTCGGGGCAGAGCGCCTCGGCCAGCCCGCGCGGCTGGCCGGGCTTGATCCCCTGGGCGCGCGCGGCCTGGTTGGCGGCACGAATTCGCTGACGCGGCGGCGCCCCTTCGAGCAGGGCGAAGGGCGCCGCGGGGTCGTCGCGGCGACGCAGCGCCCCCTCCAGCGCCAGCCGCGGGAACAGCAGACAGGCCCAGCGCATGGCGTCACGCCCCCGCGCCGATGGCGATGCGGGTGGCGTGCGGCCACCCGCCACGACACTTGAGCACTTCCAGCGCCGGCGTGTGCCCCTCACCCGGGCCATGGAGGCGCAGGCGCAGCGCCGCTGGCGAAGCCTCGCCGACCCGCGTCAGCGTCCGATGCACGAAGCCCAGGGTGTCACCGCTTGCCGCCGCCACCTGCAACCGGCGCAAGGCGCGCGCATCGGCCTGCGGCAGCCACGCCAGCACCGCGGCACAGCAGCCGGCCCGCAGGCACTGCTCGGTGGCCCACAGCGCTTCGCGCCCACTCACGTCGAGCCAGTGGCAGTGGCCGAGCTCGACTCCGGCCTGCCGCCAGGCGGCCGGATAGGGCAGCGCCGGCGGCGCCACCAGCACCACCGGCCGCTGCTCGCGGGTCAGGCGTGCCAGCAGTGGCCACAGCAGCGCGAGTTCACCGCTGCCGGCCCCGTCGGAGAGCAGCTCGCTGATCGCCCCGCGCGGCCAACCGCCCGCCGGCAGTGCCGCATCCAGCGCCGGGTGGCCGCTGGCGACCGCACTGGCAGGAGCCTCGGCGGCACTCTCCTGGGCACGCCAGACGACACGGCTATCGAGCAGCCGATCGAGCGCGCTCACCGCCCGCGGCCCCGGCAACGATAAAGACACGGGCAACGGCCGCTCACGGCGATGCAGCGGCAAACCCGGCAATGACGCTCAGACATGGGTGACGCCCCCTCCCCTGGCCTTCGAGGAGATAGTGTCGCTCACAACCCCGAATACTGTCTATATATACAGTATAAATGACCTCACTTTGCCCCGCGGTGGCGGCGTGCCAGCACCAACCCGGACCAGCCAGAGCGGAGCCGGCAGGTAGCCGCGCCCGGGACGCCGCGCCGGCAGAGCGCGTATGAGCGAACGAAGACTGGGCGAACGAATGGACAAGACGGGCGCGAACCCCGGCAAGCGCCGGGGGGAGAGAAGGCAGAGAGGACAGCGTCCGAGGGAGTGGTGCAGAGAAAGCGGTGCAGAGAGAGCGTGCGCGTCAGGCCGAGGACGAGGGGGTATTGGGTACCCGCAGCGTGCCCAGGCTGCGCTTGATCGCCTTGAGCTGGTCGCTGATCTGCGGGCCGCGGTTCTTGGCCACCCCCACCGCCAGCACGTCAATGGTCAAAAGATGCGCAATACGCGAGGTCATGGGAATGTAGACCTCGGTGTCCTCCTGCACGTCCACCGGCAGCACCAGGCTCACCTCATGGGCCAGCGGCGAATCGCTGGGACACAGCCCGATCACCGTAGCGCCGGCCTTGACCGCGGTCTTGGCACTGGCCAGCAGCGCCCGGGTACGCCCGGTCTGGGAGATCGCCACCACCACGTCGCCGACCTTCAGCGTCGCCGCCGACATCGCCTGCATGTGCGGGTCGGCGTAGGCCGAGGTCTGGATCTGCAGGCGGAAGAACTTGTGCTGGGCGTCGGCGGCGACCACGCCGGAGGCGCCATAGCCGTAGAACTCGACCCGGTTGGCCACCGCCAGCGCGGCGATCGCCCGGCCGAGTGCGTCGTTGTCGAGGCTGTCGCGCACCTGTTCGAGCGTCTCGATAGTGGTATCGAAGATGCCGTGGGAGAACTCGGAGACGCTCTCGGCATCGGTCAGCGAGAACTGCGCGTACTGGCTGCCCTTAGCCATCATCTGGGCCAGCTTGAGCTTGAACTCCTGGAAGCCGGCCATGCCCATGGCGCGGCAGAAGCGCACCACCGTGGGCTCGCTCACCTGGGCTTCACTGGCGAGATCGGTGATCCGCATCAGGATCACTTCGTCGGGGTGGCGCAGCACGAAACGGGCGACTTTCTGCTCGGAGCGCCGCAGGCGACCCATATGCACACGCAGTTCGTCGAACAGCGAACGGCTCATGCCCGTCCCTCGTATCGCAGCATTATCGGTCTCGCTATCGAGTGAGGTAGCTAGTATGCCCCACTCACTACGTGGGAGCACGCGCCCACCGGGCGCCGAAAAAGGGAAAAAAGTCGGGCGTCACGATCTTGTAAAGTTGGGTATAGTATGCATGTCGGGCACCTTAACCCGATGATCTGAGGATGCCAGGAGATTCGATCAATGAAGGACATTGAAAATCTTCACGCCCTGAAGAGCGAAATTTTCGACATTTTCATGCATCTAGAAGTCGACGAGCACGAACAGCGCAAGCGCCGCGCTGCGGTGCGCTACCTCAAGGCACGTCGCGGTATCGAACAGCGCGCCGAGAGACGCCGTCTGCAGCAGCGTATCGCCGAACTGCCCGACTAGGACGGTTCGTTCTACACATCAGGCGCCCCCCTGCCGGGGCGCCTGCCCCTCTGGGGAGCGGCCCACAGCCGCTGCCCTACACTGCCTTATCGCGCCAATGCCGGCGCAAAGATGACGGCGCTCAAACGGCACGGGCCCGTGCCGTATGCGTCTTTCAGCTTTTGAAAACAAGCGCTTTCGAAAAACAAGCGCTCTTGAAAATCAGAGGCTGTTGAAGAACACCACGATGACGCCGATGGGGGCGACGTAGCGCGACACGTAGTGCCACAGCACACGCCCTTTCGGCCCCAGGCCCAGCTCCTGCTTGACGCTTTCGCTATCCAGGAACCAGGCGGTGAAGATGATCACCGCGAGCCCGGTCAGCGGCAGCATCAGCTTGCTGGTGAGGGCATCGAGCAGATCGAAGACGTTGAAGCCGAACGGCTGGAAGCCGGACCAGAGGTTGAACGCCAGCAGCGCCGCGATCCCCAGGCTCCAGGTCGCCAGCGCGGCCACGAACGCCGAACCGAGTCGCGACAGCGGCGTACGCTCTTCCAGGAACTCGGTGACCGGCTCCAGCAGCGAGATCGCCGAGGTCAGCGCAGCCACCGTGAGCAGGGCGAAGAAGATCGTGCCGAACACCAGCCCCCAGGGCATGTCGATGAATGCCAGCGGCAGGGTGACGAAGAGCAGGCCCGGGCCGGCGCTGGGGTCGAGGTTGTTGGCGAAGACCACCGGGAAGATCGCCATGCCGGCGCCGAGGGCAATCACCGTGTCCAGGATCACCACGGTACGCGCAGTCTTGATCAGATCGACCTCCTGACCCAGGTAGGAGCCGTAGGCCATCATGATGCCCATGCCCAGCGACAGGGTGAAGAAGGCGTGCCCCAGTGCGGCGAGGATGACGCCGCCGTTGAGCTTGCTCCAGTCGGGGGAGAACATGAAGGTGGCCGCCTGGCCGAAACCGGAGGTGGTCATGCCGAAGCCGATCAGCACGATCAGCGCCACGATCAGCAGCGGCATCAGCCACTTGGCGGCGCGCTCCAGGCCGCCCTTGACCCCGCCGGCGACGATGCCGAAGGTCAGCAGCATGAACAGCGTGTGCCACAGCAGCAGCGTGCCCGGCTGGCCCAGCAGGGTGGTGAAGTAGTCACCCACGCTGACATCGCTGGAGCGGCCGAGATCGCCGGTCAGCGTGCTCCAGGTGTAGTTGAGCGACCAGCCGCCGACCACGCTGTAGAACGAGAGGATCAGAAACGACCCGAGCACGCCGGCGATCCCCACCAGCACCCAGTCCGGCGACTTCTTCTCTTTACGGCTGATCGTCTGCATGGTGTTGATCGGGTTGGACTGCCCGCGGCGGCCGAGCAGCCACTCGGAGACCAGGATCGGCAGCCCGATCAGCGCGATACAGACCAGGTAGACGAGCACGAACACGGCGCCGCCGCTGTCGCCCACCATGTAGGGGAATTTCCAGATATTGCCGAGCCCGACCGCCGAGCCGGTCGCCGCCAGGACGAAGGCCGTGCGAGAGGACCACTGCGCATGGGTGTGGGATTTGGCCATGAGTTCACCATCGACTGGATGTGTTGTTGGGAGTCCACCGGGCCTGCCGGGTCTCCTTATTTTCCGCGCGGATTATAGCGACTCGCGCATTGTTGATCCCGTCTGGCGCGGGAAAAGCGATAAAAACGGGGCAAAAACCCGGAATCTCCTCCCTAAAGCACCGTCTCAGCGTGGGTGAAAATGATCCGGCAGCCGCGCCCGCGGGGCGAAGTGTCGGGCGTTCTTGTAGGGCATCTTCATGTAGCCGGAGACCCCCAGGCCGTCGATCTCCGGCACCGCCGCCAGCAGCGTCTCCAGGCACTGGCGAAACTCCTCCTCGCGGGCCGGATCGAGCAGGCGGTAGTGGCTGTGAATCTTGAGATGGGTCGGCAGCGCCTCGAAGATGATCATCCCGGTGTGGTGAATGGCGTTGAGCCGCGACAGCGCCTCGATCATCACAGGCGGCAGGCGCAGAAACTCCTCCGGATCGGGGCCATCCTCGAAATAGGAGTGCTCGCGGCTGGTGTCCTCCAGCTCCGGGGTGGGGCTGACCTCGTAGGGGATCGCCCAACCGGGCTCGGGCAGGAACGGCTGGGTGGCGTCGTCACGGTCGATGTGCAGGGTGCGCCGGGCGTTGAACAGGCACGCCTTGAACACCCCTTCGGGGCGGTGAATCGCCCGTGCCAGGGTGACCATGTTGTTGACCGCGGCGACGAAGGCGCTGCGCAGCCCGCTCTCGTGCAGGCTCAGCGAGGTGTCGACCTCCACCCCCGCCGAGCTCCAGCGCAGCGCCAGCCCGCCCACCACCGGGTAGCGGCCGAGCCGACCCACCGCGACCAGGAACGCCTTCTCGAGATCGCCCATGCCCTGCATGAAGTGCTTGTAGTAACGGTCGAGCTGAACGTCGTTGAGCGCCCGCAGGGCATCTTCGTCGCGCCCCTCCTGGCGCGCGTCCTCGCGCAGGAAGGCCTTGCGCGAGCTGTAGACCACGGTCTCGATCTCCTGCTCCAGCGAGCGCACCCACACCGGCACCAGCGGCGTCTCCGTCGGCGTGGCCACCTCGGGCAAGCGAGTGTGTGCGATCCGCGGCATGTGAGTGAGGAAGTAGTCTCCGGCGCGGCGCGCCAAGCTGGGATCGTCGGCGAGCATGGCGTCCAGCAGGCGCGCGAATTCCACCGGCAGGCCCAGCGCCGTGGCCGGGATGGTGGCGCGGCCGAAGCGGCTCGACTGCGCCGTGGCCAGGGCGTAGAGGGTCGCCGCCGCGCCCTGCTCGTCGAAGCGCGGCGACGACAGCGCGCCGTTGAGCTGGACCTCGCCGATATAGTAGACGTCACCCATGCGCGCGTTGGTGTGCTGCAGGTCGTCTGACATCAGCGCCATCACGTGGCGCGACAAGAACTGGCCCTCGGCATCGAGCTGGGCGAAGACCGAGGAGCCCCAGTCGATCAGCGCGATATGGCCGCTCTCCGGGTCGAACATCAGGTTGGAGGGCTTGATGTCGCCATGGACCACGATGCGCCCGCGCTCGGCGTCTCGTCGCAGCGTGCGCAGGATATCGGCGAGCTGGGCGGCGATGGCGATGATCAGCCGCGCCGGCAGGCGGCCGTGGCGCAGCGAGTACTCCTCCAGATTGACCCCGGGGGCGCGCTGCATCACCAGCATCGCCTGATGGCGCAGGGTGCGATAGGCGATCAGCCGCGGCACCCGCGGATGCTCGACCTGCTCGAGCATGAACGCCTCCTCCTCGAGGCGCTCGTGGAACGCCTGGGGCAGGTTCTGGCGGGTGAACTTGAACACATGGCTGGCGCCGCTGGCATCGATGCCGGCGAAGACGAAGCCGTAGGCGCCCTTGCCGATCAGCGCGACGTCGCGGTAGCCGATCTGGGTCAGCTGGCGGCAGCAGCGCGCGATCCAGGCGCGCAGCTGGCGTGCCTGACTCTGACTGAGCAGGTAGACCGACTGCTCCTCAGGGATATAGAACTGCTGAATTCCCATCGGCTCGAGGCTCATGGGGTCGCCTCAGCGCAGCTCGGTGAGCATGCTCTCCGGTGCTTCGAGGTAGCCCTTCCAGCGGTTGCAGAAGCGCGCCATGGTGCCGCCGTCGAGCACACGGTGATCGCCGGACCAGGTCACGGTCATGATCGAGCGCGCCACCACCCGCCCCTCGGCATCGAAGCGCGGCAGCCGCTGCACCCGGCCGAGGGCGACGATCGCCACCTCCGGCGCGTTGATGATCGGCATGGCGTAGGTACCGCCGAGCGCGCCGATATTGGAGATGCTGATGGTGCCGCCCTTGAGATCCGCCGGCGCGACCCGGCCCTCCCGCGCGGCACGGGTCAGGCGCTCGACCTCCGCCGCCACCTGGCGCAGGCTCAGCCCCTCCACATGCTTGACGTTGGGCACCAGCAGGCCGCTCTGGCTATCCACCGCCATGCCGATATGGCAGCCGTCCTGATAGTGGATCGCCTCGGCGTCGGCATCGAAGCGGCAGTTGAGCAGCGGGAACTCGCTCACCGCCAGTGCCAGCGCCTTCATCAGCAGCGGCATCAGGGTGAGCCGCTCGTCGCGCTCGGCGAAGCGCGCCTTGAGCCGTTCGCGCAGGGCCAGCAGCTCGGTGACATCGAACTCGTCACCGTAGGCGAAGTGGGGAATGCTCGCCGCGGCCTCGCTCATGCGCCGCGCCATCACCGCGCGAATTCCCTTGAGCGGCTCGACCTGCACGCCCGCTGGCGCCTCTGCGCCCCGAGCGGTAGCGGTAGTGGCGGTCTCGGTGGCCGCCTTGGCCGCGGGCTGCGCTGTCTCGGCGGCGCTGTCGCGGTGCTGTTGGAACGCCAGCACATCCTCCTTGAGCACGCGGCCATCCTTGCCGCTGCCGGGAATCTCATCGAGATTCAGCCCCAGCTCACGCACCCGCCGGCGCACCGCCGGGCTGGCGGGCGTGCGCCGGCGCCCATCCCGCATGGGTGCCGCAGACGCCGAGGTTCCACGTGAAACACTGGCCTGTGTCGTTGCCGGTGTAGCTGCTGGCGCAGTTGCCGGCGCTGCGTCGGATGCCACGCGGGACGTCGTGTCGGTTGTCGTACCGGTGGCGTTGGGCGACTCGCCCCCCGCGGGGTGATAAGTGAACAGCGGCGTATGCACCCGAGCGCTCTCGCCGACCTGGCAGTGGCGCCGTACCAGGCGCCCCGCCTCCGGCGCGGTGATCTCCATCACCGCCTTGTCGGTGCTGACTTCGACCACCGGCTGATCCTCGGCGATCTCCTCGCCCTCTGCGACCCGCCACGCCACCACCTCGCACTCGACGATGCCTTCGCCGAGATCGGGCAGGAGAAACGGCTTGGCCGCGGCGGGCGTCTGCTCGCCGCCCGGCTCAGGCGGCTGCGGTATCTCCGCCTCGGCGGTGGCCGCTGCCGGCTCGGGCGCGCGGGTTGTCGGGCCGGCGCCGGCGGCATGGTCATGCCCGTTGGTGTCGTCACCGCCACTGACGCTATCGGTGTGCGTCGCGATGTCCGATGAAGTGTCGTAGGCGAACAGCGGCGCATGTACGCGGGCGGTCTCACCCTCGCCGCAGTAGAGCCGGGTCACCTGCCCGGTGTCGGGCGCGGTGATCTCCATCACCGCCTTGTCGGTGCTCACCTCGACCACCGGCTGATCCTCGGCGATGCGGTCGCCCTCACCGACCAACCACTTGACCACTTCGCACTCGACGATGCCCTCACCGAGATCGGGTAGCAGGAAATCGCTCATCGTCGCCCCCTCAAAAGTCCATCGTCTGCTGGATCGCCTCGAACACCTTCAGGGGCCCGGGCATGTACTCCTTCTCCAGCGTCAGCGGAAACGGCGTATCGAGCCCGGTGACCCGCGCGATCGGCGACTCCAGATAGAGGAAGCAGCGGCTCTGGATGGTAGCCGCGATCTCGGCGGCGAAGCCGCCGGTCAGCGGTGCCTCGTGGCTCACCACCAGCCGCCCGGTCTTGAACACCGAGCTGGCCACGGTCTCCACATCCCACGGCACGATGGTGCGCAGATCAATGATTTCACACGAGATACCGGCTTCCTCCGCCATCTCCGCCGCCTGCTCGACCACCTCCAGCTGGGCGCCCCAGGCGAGCAGGGTGATATCCTCGCCGGCCTTGATCACCTCGGCCTGGCGCAGCGGCAGCTGGTAATCCTCGTCCGGCACCTCGCCCACGGCGGCGCGATAGAGCCGCTTGGGCTCGAAGAAGATGACCGGATCCGGCGAGCGGATCGAGGCCAGCAGCAGACCCTTGGCCTGATGCGGATTGCGCGGCACGACCACGGTCAGCCCGGGGGTGTGGGAGAAGTAGGCTTCCGGCGACTGCGAGTGGTAGTGGCCGCCGGCGATGCCGCCGCCGTAGGGGGCGCGAATGGTGAGCCCGCCGACATCGAACAGGCTACCGGAGCGGTAGCGGAACTTGGCACTCTCGTTGACGATCTGGTCGAACGCCGGAAAGATGTAATCCGCGAACTGGATCTCGGCCACCGGCACCGAGCCTTGGGCCGCGAGCCCGTTGGCGAAGCCGACGATGCCCTGCTCCACCAGCGGGGTGTTGAAGCAGCGCGCGCGGCCGTACTTCTCCTGCAGATGGCTGGTGGCGCGGAACACGCCGCCGAACACGCCCACGTCCTCACCGAAGCAGAGCACCCGCGGGTCCGCCGCCATGGCGGTATCCAGCGCGTTATTGATCGCCTGGAGCAGATTCATGCGGCTCATGGGTGCGTCTCCCCGTCACGGGTCGAAGGGTCATCCTGCATCGCCGCGTCGGCCTGGTCGGCATCGAGCCAGGGCGCGCTGCGCGGGTAGGCCTCCGGGTGGCGTCGAACATGCGCCACCAGCTCGCCGAACTGCTCACGCAGCGCTGGCGGCACCTCGGCATAGACGTCGGTGACCAGCGTCTCCAGCGCCGGCGGGCGGCGTTTCTCGGCGCGCTTCATGGTGTCGAGCACCTCGCGGCGCAGCGACTCCACCAGCTCGTGCTCTTCCGCTTCCTCCCACCAGCCGAGATCGAGCAGCCAGCGCTGCATGCGGCGTAGCGGGTCCTTCTTGCGCCACGCCTCCTCCTCTTTCTTGCTGCGGTAGCCGGAGGGGTCGTCGGAGGAGGAGTGCGCCGCCAGGCGATAGGTCATCGCCTCGATCAGCACCGGTTCGTTGTGCTCCACCGCCAGCCGTCGGGCCTCGCGGGTGGCCTCGTAGACCGCCAGCACGTCGTTGCCATCGACCCGGATCGACTGCATGCGGTAGCCGAAGGCGCGGGCGGCGACACCGTCGCCGGCGAACTGCTCGGTGACCGGGGTGGAGATGGCGTAGCCGTTGTTACGGCACAGAAAGATCACCGGCACCTTGTGCACCGAGGCCATGTTGAGTGCGGCGTGGAAGTCCCCCTCCGAGGCCGCCCCCTCGCCGAAGATCACCAGCGTGCAGTGGCCCTGGCCGGCCAGCTTCTGCCCGTAGGCGTAGCCGGTGGCCTGGGGAATCTGGGTCGCCAGCGGCGACGAGATGGTGAGGTAGTTGAGCTCACGCGAGCCGTAGTGGATCGGCATCTGGCGGCCATGGGCGGGGTCGCCCTGATTGCCGAACAGCTGATCCATGAACGCCTCGGTGGCAAAACCGCGGTAGGCCAGCGCCCCCTGCTCGCGGTACTGGGCCATGATCATGTCGGCATCGTCGAGCGCCGCGGTGGCGCCGACCACTGCGGCCTCCTCGCCGGTGCACTGCATGTAGAAGCTGAGCCGCCCCTGGCGCTGGGCCGCCATCATGCGTTCGTCGAGCACCCGGGTGTAGAGCATGGCACGGTAGAGACGCCGCGCCGTGTCGCGCTCCAGGCTCGACTTGCCCGCGCCGGCGTAGAGGGTGCCATCGGGCTTGAGCAGGGTGAATACGGGGATCTGGATATCGTCGCCATTGGCGAAGACGGGCTTGTGGACCGGCTTCGCCGTGGATCGGGTCGTCTTCATCTGACGCTTCCTGAAATCGAGATGGCCGAGAGGGCGATGCGCTTTGTGAGCGGCTTTTGACATATGACCTTGACGTTAATGTCAACTTGTCGCCATCCGACCTTGGTCTTTCAGCACTAGGTCCTATTGTCCTGCGCGACGCAGCGTCGCTAGAACAGAGAGCCATGCTGCGCCCGACCTACCCGGTCAGGCGCGTGCGCCCTCTCGCTATGAGGGGTTTCCCGACGAGAGGCTTTTCCAGAAGAGAGGCTTTTCCCAGACGAGGAGTGTCGACCGCTCATGGACTTCGAACTCGACGCCGACCAGCAGGCCTACCGGGATGCGGCACGCCAGTTCGCCCAGCGCGAACTGGCGCCCAACGCCGCCGAATGGGACGCCAACAGCGTCTTTCCGGTGGATATCCTGCGCCAGGCCGGAGACCTTGGCTTCTGCGGTCTCTACACCCCGGAAGCCGCCGGCGGGCTGGGCCTGAGCCGCCTCGATGCGACCCTGATCATCGAGGAGCTGGCCCAGGGCTGCACCTCCACCACCGCCTTTCTGACCATCCACAACATGGTCAACTGGATTCTCGCCAGCTACGCCAACGAGGCCCTGCGCGAGGCCTGGCTGCCGGCCATGCTGAGCGGTGAGAAGCTCGGCTCCTACTGTCTCACCGAGCCCAATGCCGGCTCCGATGCCGCCTCGTTGCGCACCCGGGCGCGCCGCGACGGCGATGCCTACGTGATCGACGGCAACAAGATGTTCATCTCCGGTGCCGGCGACACCCAGCTGCTGGTGGTGATGGCCCGCACCGGGGCACCGGACAGCGGCGCCGGCGGCATCTCCGCCTTCGCCGTGCCGGCGGACACGCCGGGCATCGACTACGGCAAGAAGGAGGCGAAGATGGGCTGGAACAGCCAGCCCACCCGCGCGATCAGCTTCGACGGCGTGCGCGTGCCGGCAGACCACCGCCTCGGCGAAGAGGGCGAAGGCTTCCGTATCGCCATGCGTGCCCTCGACGGCGGGCGCATCAATATCGCCACCTGCTCGGTGGGCACCGCCCAGGCCGCGCTCACCACCGCCCACCGCTACCTGAACGAGCGCGAGCAGTTCGGGCGGCCGCTAGCCAGTTTCCAGGCACTGCAGTTCAAGCTCGCCGACATGGCCACCCAGCTCGTCGCGGCGCGCCAGATGGTGCGCCTGGCGGCGAGCAAGCTCGACCGTGGCGACCCCGACGCCACGCTCTACTGCGCCATGGCCAAGCGCTTCGCCACCGACCAGGGCTTCGCCATCTGCAACGAGGCCCTGCAGCTCCACGGCGGCTACGGCTACTTGCGCGACTACCCGCTGGAGCGTCATGTTCGCGACTGTCGGGTACACCAGATTCTCGAGGGCACCAACGAGATCATGCGTCTGGTGATCGCCCGCCGCCTGCTCGACAAGGACGACCTGGAGACCCTGATATGACCGATCACAACGCCGC
Organism: Salinicola sp. RZ23; assembly: GCF_003206675.1. Classification (NCBI taxonomy): domain Bacteria; kingdom Pseudomonadati; phylum Pseudomonadota; class Gammaproteobacteria; order Oceanospirillales; family Halomonadaceae; genus Salinicola; species Salinicola sp. RZ23. Next base: position 227,925 of record NZ_PZJK01000001.1, on the reverse strand, counting down.
TCCCCAACCGGACGCGACGTCGCAAGAGACAGCGTCGGCCGACGGCCTGCGCCTGGAGCGCCGCGGCGCCATCGCCGTGCTGACCATCGACAACCCGCCCGCCAACACCTGGCACGAAGGCTCGCTGGCGGCACTCGCCGACCATCTCGACGCGCTGGCGGCCGAGCCCCAGCCACCGGCGCTGGTCATCACCGGTGCCGGCGACAAGTTCTTCTCCGCCGGGGCCGACCTCAAGCGCTTCACCGAGGGCAAGGCCACCGCGCTGGAGATGGCGACCCGCTTCGGGCGCGCCTTCGAGACCCTGAGCGCCTACCCCGGGGTCACCATCGCCGCGATCAACGGCTACGCCATGGGCGGTGGGCTGGAGTGCGCACTGGCCTGCGATATCCGTATCGCCGAACGCCAGGCGAAGCTGGCGCTGCCCGAAGCCAAGGTGGGGCTGCTGCCCTGCGCCGGCGGCACCCAGCACCTGCCGTGGCTGGTCGGCGAAGGCTGGGCCAAGCGCATCATCCTGTGCGGAGAGCGCATCGACGCCGAGCGCGCGCTGGGTATCGGCCTGGTCGAGGAGCTGGTCGACGCCGGCCAGGCACTGCCCACCGCGCTTACCCTGGCCGAGCAGAGCGACGGCCAGAGCCCGGACGCGTTGGCGCGCTGCAAGCGCTTGATCATGAACGCCCGCGACCAGGGCCTGCCCCACGGCTACCGCATGGAACGTGAGCTGTTCCTGGAGCTGTTCGACACCGCCGCCCCGGGGGAAGGCATCGGCGCCTTCCTCGACAAGCGCCCGCCGCGCTGGCGCGAGGACACGACCGACGACACCCACGACGGAGATCAGGCATGAGCGCGCCCGTGCAGTTCGACACCCTGGCCACCGCCGACGGCCACCGCCTCGGGCGCATCACCCTCGATGCCCCCAAGAGCCTCAATGCGCTGTCGCTGGAGATGATCGATGCCATCCAGGCGCAGATCGGCGCGTGGGCCGAGGACGCCGAGATAGTCGCACTGTGGCTGGAGGGTGCCGGCGACAAGGCGTTCTGCGCCGGCGGCGACGTGGTCGCCCTCTATCGCGCCATCGCCGAAGGCCACACCGGCCGTGACCCCGAGGCCGCGGATGGTGCCGTGGCGCGCTACTTCACCCACGAGTATCGCCTCGACCACGCCCTCCACACCTATCCCAAGCCGATCGTCGCCTGGGGCGACGGCATCGTCATGGGCGGCGGCATGGGGCTGCTGGCCGGCGCCTCGCATCGGGTGGTGACACCGCGCTCGATGCTGGCCATGCCGGAGATCACCATCGGCCTCTACCCGGACGTGGGCGCGAGCTGGTTCCTGAACCGCATGCCGGGGGCCAGTGGCACCTTCCTCGGCCTGACCGGTGCCCGCCTCAACGCCAGCGACGCCCTGTTCGTCGGTCTCGCCGACCGCCTGATCGCCGCCGAACGCCGCGACGCGGTGATCGACGATCTGCTCAATGCCGACTGGTCCCAGCCGCGCTCGGCCCTCGAACGGGTGCTGCGCACCCACGCCGAGGCGAGCCGCGAGCTCGCCCCGCCCGCCGAGGTCGCCCCGCGGCAGCAGGCGATCGCCGCGCTGACCGACGCCGACAGCGACGACGCACTGATCGCCGCGATCATCGCCGCCAGCGACAGCGACGACGCCTGGATCGCCCGCGCCGCGCGCAGCCTGGCCGCCGGCTCACCGCTCTCGGCGCGGCTGATCCTGCGCCAGCTGGCGCGCTGCCGGCGCGTCTCGCTGGCCGAAGCGCTGCGCAGCGAGCTCGACCTATCGCTGGCCTGCGCTACCCACGGCGATATCGCCGAGGGGGTGCGTGCGCTGCTGATCGACAAGGACCATGCGCCGGCCTGGCGCCACACCCACGGCGCGGTGCCGGCAGCCGACCTCGAGGCCTGCCTCGCCCCAGCGTGGCCGCGGCAATCGCACCCGCTGCGCGAGCTCCACGACCACGTGGCCGACTAGGCCCCGCTCGCACGCGCCTACGGCCCCGCGCCCGGGCCACCACCAGGAGAGCCACACGCCATGTCCGCCACCGCCGAGTTCTTCGCCGCCCGCGACTTCCTGCTCGCCCAGCGCGAGAACTACAGCCGCGCCTACCAGGATTTCCGCTGGCCGCGTCTGACCCACTTCAACTGGGCGCTGGATGTCTTCGATGCCCAGGCTGAGGGCAATACCCGCACCGCGCTGTGGCTGGTGGACGAAGCGGGCGGCGAGCTCAAACGCTCGTTCGACGACATGCGCCGGCGCTCCAATCAGCTCGCCAATCATCTGCGCGCCCAGGGGGTGAAGCGTGGCGACGCCCTGCTGCTGATGCTGGATAACGTGGTCGAGCTGTGGGAGACCCTGCTCGCGGCGATCAAGCTCGGCGCGGTGGTGGTGCCGGCGACCACCCTGCTGGCGGCGCAAGATCTGCCCGACCGCCTGCAGCGCGGCAATATCCGCCACCTGGTGGTGGGCCAGACCCATACGGCCAAGTTCGACGGGCTCGACCCCAGCCTGACGCGGATCGCCGTGGGCGATGCGGTACCCGGCTGGCAGGCCTACGACGACGCCTTCGGCGCCGATGACAGCTTCACCCCGGACGCCTCGACCCGGGCCGACGAGCAGCTGCTGCTCTACTTCACCTCCGGCACCACCTCGCGGCCCAAGCTGGTGGTACACACCCATCAGAGCTATCCGCTGGGGTCGCTCTCGACCCTCTACTGGATCGGCCTGCGCCCGGACGATATCCACTACAACATCAGCTCACCGGGCTGGGCCAAGCACGCCTGGTCCAATGTCTTCGCGCCCTGGAACGCCGGCTGCACCATCTTCGTCTACCGCGCCGCGCGCTTCTCCGCCGCAGCGACCCTGGACGCCATCGCAAGCTACGGTGTCACCACCCTATGTGCCCCGCCGACGGTGTGGCGGCATCTGATCCAGGAGGATCTGGCCAGCTACCGGACCCGGCTGCGTGCCCTGGTCGGCGCCGGCGAGCCGCTCAACCCGGAGGTGATCGAGCGGGTACGGCGAGCCTGGAACCTGGAGATTCGCGACGGCTACGGCCAGACCGAGACCACCGCCCAGATCGGCAACCCGCCGGGGCAGCCGATGCGCGCCGGCTCGATGGGGCGGCCACTACCGGGATATCGCATCGCGCTGCTCGATGCCGACGGCCAGGAGCGTGACGAGGGCGAGATCGCCATCCGCCTCGACGAGCGCCCGGTGGGCCTGATGCAGGAGTATCGCGACGACGCCGCGCGCATGCGCCAGGTGCTCGACGAGGGCTACTACCGCACCGGCGATGTCGCCCGCCGCGACGCCGATGGCTACTACTGGTACATCGGCCGCGCCGACGACGTGTTCAAGAGCTCCGACTACCGCATCAGCCCGTTCGAGCTGGAGTCGCTGCTGATCGAGCATGAAGCAGTCGCCGAGGCCGCCGTGGTACCGGCCCCCGATGAGCTGCGCCTCAACGTGCCCAAGGCGTATCTGACCCTGCGCCAGGGCTTCGAACCCGACCGCGATACCGCGCTCTCGATCCTGCGCTTCGCCGCCGCCCGGCTGGCGCCCTACCAGCGCATTCGCCGGCTGGAGTTCTTCGAACTGCCCAAGACCATCTCCGGCAAGATCCGCCGGGTCGAGCTGCGCGCCCATGCCGCGACCGCCGCCGCCGACCCGAATGGCGCCCAGGACGAGTACCGCGAGAGCGACTTTCCCGAACTGCGCCAGCCGCCCAGCCCCCCCTGACCCTGCCCCGCGGCGCGTTCACCGCCACGCTAGGGTTTGAAAAAAAGTCACTAAGGAGCTTTACGCATGCAACTGGCCGACCACACCTTCATCGTCACCGGCGGCGGCTCCGGCCTGGGCGCCGCCACCGCCCAGCGGCTGGTGGCGGCCGGCGCCCGCGTGACCCTGGCCGACCACGACGAGACAGCGGCGCGGACCCACGCCGAGTCCCTGGGGGCGAACGCCCTGGCGGTGACCGCCGATGTCACCCAGGCGGCGGATGCCGAGCGAGTGATCGCCGCCACCCGCGAACACTTCGGCGCCCTCCATGGGCTGATCAACTGCGCCGGGGTAGCACCCGCGGAAAAGATCCACGGCAAGCGCGGCGTGCACGACCTCGAACGCTTTCGCCGGGTGGTCGACATCAACCTGATCGGCACCTTCAACATGCTACGTCTGGCGGTGGCGGCGATGCAGGAGAACCCGGCGACGGAGGACGACGGCGAGCGCGGGGTGGTGATCAACACCGCCTCGGTGGCGGCCTACGAGGGCCAGATCGGCCAGGCCGCCTATGCCGCCTCCAAGGCCGGCGTGGTCGGCCTGACCCTGCCCGCCGCCCGCGAACTGGCCAGCTCGGGCATCCGGGTGATGGCGATCGCCCCCGGCATCTTCGACACCGCCATGATGCAGGGCATGCCCGAGGAGGTGCGCGAGAGCCTCAACGCCAAGGTGCCGTTCCCGCCGCGCATGGGCCACGCCGAGGAGTACGCCGCGCTCGCCTGCCAGATCCTCGAGAACCGCTATCTCAATGGCGAGGTGATACGTCTGGATGGCGCCATCCGCATGAGTGCGCGATGAAAAACGACTGAGTATCGATCCCTCACCAGTATGGGAGAGCCGACTATGAACACCCCGGACCCGATCGTCATCGTCGGCGCCAAGCGCACGCCGATGGGCGCTTTTCAAGGCGCCTTGGGCGGGCTTGCCTGCCCGCAGCTGGGCGCAGCGGCGATTCGCGGCGCCCTCGAACAAGCCAGCCTGGCGCCCGACAGCCTCGACGAACTGATCATGGGCTGCGTGCTCCCCGCTGGGCTGGGCCAGGCGCCGGCGCGCCAGGCAGCACTCGGCGCGGGCCTGGCCGAGTCGACGCCCTGCACCACCGTCAACAAGATGTGCGGCTCCGGCATGAAGGCGGTGATGCAGGCGTTCGATACCCTCTCGCTGGGTCACGCCGCCCACGCCATCGCCGGCGGCATGGAGAGCATGAGCAACGCCCCCTATCTGCTGCCCAAGGCGCGCGCCGGGCTGCGCATGGGGCATGCCCAGGTGCTCGATCACATGTTCCTCGACGGGCTCGAGGACGCCTACGAGCCGGGGCGGCTGATGGGCACCTATGCCGAGGATTGCGCCCAGGCCTTCGGCTTCAGCCGCGAGGCCCAGGACGCCTACGCCATCGCCTCGCTGACCCGCGCCCGCCAGGCGATCGAGAGTGGCGTCTTTCGGGATGAGATCGTCGCCCTCGACGCCCCCGCCGGCCGCGACACCCACCGGGTCGACCAGGACGAACAGCCGCACAAGGCCAATCTCGAGCGTATCCCTCAGCTCAAGCCCGCCTTTCGCGAGGGCGGCAGTGTCACCGCCGCCAACTCGAGTTCGATCTCCGACGGCGCCGCGGCGCTGGTGCTGATGCGCCAGCGCGAGGCCGAACGCCAGGGGCTGACCCCGCTGGCGCGTCTCCACGGCCACGCCAGCCACGCCATGCGCCCGGGCGACTTCCCGGTGGCGCCGATCCACGCCGTGCGCAAGCTGTATGAGCGGCTCGGCTGGTCGCGGGAGAGCGTCGATCTCTACGAGATCAACGAAGCCTTCGCCGTGGTGGCGATGGCGGCCATGCACGAACTCGATCTCGACCACGAGCGGGTCAACGTGCACGGCGGCGCCTGCGCCCTGGGCCACCCGATCGGCGCCTCCGGCGCGCGCATTCTGGTCACGCTGCTCAACGCGCTCACCCACCATGGGATGACCCGGGGCGTCGCCGCGATCTGTATCGGCGGCGGTGAGGCGACGGCGGTAGGTATCGAACGGCTGCGCTAGGCGCGGCCTGAAAAGCGCGGCCGTTCAGGACAACGACAAGAAGAGAGGAAGAGAGATGCACAGCCACGACCCGGGCGCCTCGGCCCATGCTCAAGCCCCAGCGCCCAGCTACGTCAGCGGCATCAGCGAGCAGCCACTGCTGGGGCTGACCATCGGCGACTGCCTCGATGCCGCCGCCGCTGCCTGCCCGGAGCGCGAGGCGCTGGTGAGCTGCCACCAGAACCTGCGCTACACCTACGCCGAACTGCGCGCGGAGGCCGACCGCATCGCCCGTGCCCTGCTGGCGATGGGAGTGGAGCTTGGCGACCGGGTCGGTATCTGGTCACTCAACTGTGCGGAGTGGGCGCTCACCCAGCTGGCAAGCGCCAAGATCGGCGCGATCCTGGTCAATCTCAACCCGGCCTACCGCGCACGCGAGCTGGAGCACGCGCTGCTGCAGTCGGGGCTCTCGGTACTGGTACTGCAGGGCGCCCACCGCGCCGGTGGTGAGATCCGCTCCCACTACGTCGATATCCTCTGTCAGCTCGCCCCGGAACTGCGCGACACCCCGGCCCCCCACAACGAGCAACGTCGGCTCGACTGCGCCAGCCTGCCCCAGCTCAGGCAGGTGGTATGTCTCGACCCCGAGCTCGCCACCCCGGGCATGTGGCACTGGAACGAGCTGCACGCCATTGCCGAGCCAGTACCCACCGAACGGCTGGCGGCACTGCAGGCCGAACTGCAGTTCGACGACCCGATCAATATCCAGTACACCTCCGGCACCACCGGCGCACCCAAGGGGGTGACGCTGACCCACCACAACATTCTCAACAACGGCTACTTCGTCGGCGCCGGCATGAACCTGCAGCCCGCGGAACGCGTGGTGATCCCGGTGCCGCTCTACCACTGCTTCGGCATGGTGATGGGCAACCTGGCGTGTCTCACCCACCGCGCCACCATGATCTACCCCAACGCCGCCTTCGACCCGGCAGCCACCCTGCGTGCGGTGGAAGCGGAACGCGCCGACGCCCTCTACGGCGTGCCCACCATGTTCATCGCCGAGCTCGAACACCCCGAGTTCGCCAACTTCGATCTCTCCAGCCTGCGCACCGGCATCATGGCCGGCTCCAACTGCCCGGTGGAGGTGATGAAACGGGTGATCGAGCGCATGCACATGGAAGAGGTCACCATCGCCTACGGCATGACCGAGACCAGCCCGGTGAGCCTGCAGACGCGCACCGACGCGCCACTGGAGAAGCGCGTGGCCACCGTCGGCACCATTCACCCCCACCTGGAGGTGAAGATCATCGACCCGGCCAGCGGCCAGGTGCTCCCGCGCGGCACCAGCGGCGAACTCTGCACCCGCGGCTACAGCGTGATGCAGGGCTACTGGGACAACGACACCGCCACCCGCCAGGCGATCGACACCCACGGCTGGATGCACAGTGGCGATCTGGCGATGATGGACGATGCGGGCTATGTGGCGATCACCGGGCGCATCAAGGACATGATCATCCGCGGCGGCGAGAACCTCTATCCGCGCGAGATCGAGGAGTTTCTCTACACCCACCCGGCGATCTCCGATGCCCAGGTGTTCGGCGTGCCGGACGACCACTACGGCGAGGCGGTGGCGGTCTGGATTCGCCTGGTGGAGGGCGCAGAGCTCGACGAGGAGGGCGTGCGCGCCTACTGTCGCGAGCGCATCGCCCACCACAAGATTCCGCGCTACGTGAAGTTCGTCGACGACTTCCCGATGACCGTCAGCGGCAAGGTGCAGAAATTCCGTATGCGCCAGGCGATGAGCGACGAACTGGCGCCCTGAAAACCGATGCCGAGGCGGCCCCTGTCAGGCCGCCTTGACCACCGCCATGGTCAACCGCGACACGCACACCAGCCGGCCGCGCTCGTCCTCGATACGGATCTCCCACAGCTGAGTGGTACTGCCCAGATGCAGCGGCCGGGCACACCCCTCGACCCAGCCCTGGCGCACCGCGCGCACGTGGTTGGCGTTGATCTCCATCCCCACCGCCATCTTGCTCTCGTCGGCCAGACACAGGTTCGCCGCAATGCTGCCCAGCGTCTCCGCCAGCACCACCGAGGCGCCGCCGTGGAGCAGGCCATAGGGCTGATGGGTGCGCGCATCCACCGGCATGCGCCCGCGCAGGCAGTCGTCACCCAGCTCGGTGAACTCGATCCCGATATGCGCCACCAGCGTCTGCTGGCACTGGGCGGCGAGGGTCTCCAGGGAAGCGGAACGTTTCCAGATCGACATCGATGGTCTCCTTGATCGACAGATAGGGGCAGCGGGGAGTCTCCCCCTTTCGGCTAGTTGGCGCAGCGCCACGTTGACGTCAACGTTAATCCATCTCTATCGTCATGTCGTCCCGTGCGGCATCGCGCCACGCGAGTCTTCCGCACCGCTGACAACGCTCACAATCACAACAACGCGGCTCCGGCGTGTCTGCGCCACGAGCCCCCGACACAAGGGCCTGGCGCCATGAGTACCCTGGCTATCGTCGTCTCGCTGATCCTGCTGATCGTGCTCGCCTATCGCGGCATCACCGTGCTGCTGCTGGCGCCGCTGATGGCATCGCTGGCGGTACTGCTCTCCGGTGATGGCGGGCTGCTGCTGCCGATCTACACCGACACCTTCATGAAGGCGCTCGGCGGCTACCTGATCAAGTTCTTCCCTCTGTTCATTCTGGGCGCGCTGTTCGGCCAGCTGATGGCCGACTCCGGCGCCGCGCACGCCATCGCGCGCTGGATCATCAAGCGCCTCGGCACCCGCCACGTGGTGCTGACCGTGGTACTGGCCTGCGCCATTCTCACCTATGGCGGCGTATCGCTATTCGTGGTGGCGTTCGCGGTCTTCCCCATCGGTGCGGCGCTGTTCCGCGAGACCGGCACGCCCAAGCGGCTGATCCCCGGTGCCATCGCCCTGGGCTCGTTCACCTTCACCATGACCGCGCTCCCCGGTACGCCGGCGATCCAGAACGCGATCCCGATTCCGTTCTTCCACACCACCAGCTTCGCCGCGCCAGGGCTCGGCATCATCGCCGGGGCGATGATGCTGGGGCTGGGTACCTGGTGGCTGCAGTCACGGGTGAGCCGGGCGACACGCCGGGGCGAGGGCTACGGCCAGCACCCGGATGAGAAGATCGAGCCCCTCGACGCCGCGGCCAGCATACCGGAGATCAGCACCCTGGCCGCCTTCACCCCGCTGGTGATGGTGATTCTGCTCAATGGCCTGCTGACCTACTGGATTCTGCCGAGTCTCGACTTCTCCGGGCTACCGGAAGCGCGCTTCGGCACGCTCGACCCCAGCGCCATGCTCGGGCTGTGGGCGATCATCATCGCACTGCTGATCTCCTGCGCCTGGCTGGTCATCAGCCGCTGGCGCCACTGGGCGGATCTCAAGGGCACCATCAACAAGGGCTGCTTCGGCTCGATGCTGCCGGTGTTCAACACCGCTTCCGAGGTCGGCTACGGCGCGGTGATCGCCAGCCTCGCCGGCTTCGTCATCATCCGCGATGCGGTGCTGAGCCTGGCGCCGGGCAATCCGCTGATCTCAGAGGCGGTGTCGATGAACGTACTGGCGGCGGTCACCGGCTCCTCCTCCGGCGGCATGAGCATCGCCCTCAGCGTGCTCGGCGACGACTATCTGCGCATGGCCAACGCCGCTGGGCTCAATCCCGAGCTGATGCACCGGGTCGCCACCATCGCCGCCGGCGGCATGGATACCCTGCCCCACTCCGGCGCGGTGATCACGCTGCTGGCGATCTGCGGCCTCACCCACCGCCAGGCCTACCCCAACATCGCCATGGTCACCATCGTGGTGCCGATGATCACGCTGGTCGCGGTGATCACCCTGGGCACCCTGTTCGGAAGTTTCTGAGCCGAGGAACGATGCCCACCCCGGCGCCCCGCTGACAGCGGGGCCCGAGTACGACCGCCGCCACGCTACCGCATGGCGGCTTGATGCTATGACAGGTTGACGTCCACCGGGTCTGTCGCCGAAAGGTTTTGCCTTGGGCTAGCGCAGGGCGCCCCCTATAATGGATCCAGCGTTGTCGGGGAACATCCGCTAACCCCTAGTTGAAAACGACAAGGAAGGTGGAGATTTTCTCGGATCCCGAACGCGTTCTTCACACTCATTTTCGCGCACTCTCCATATATCGAGAGAGATCCATCAGCCGAAGACAACGGCATTAAAACCTATAGCCTCTTAGCGCCTTGGAACACTCCATGAAAAGACCTTGGGCTCCTCTTGAGCAAAGCATGCTGTTCTCACTGCCGTTGGCTTTGACTGCCTGCCTTGCTTACGCCATAGGCTCTCATATCACTGGCTGGTTTCATGCGCCCTCGGCTGAGATTGGCGGTCTGTGGTCGGCTATTTCAGGCATCGTCGTGTTTCAGGCCAGCCCGAAAGAGTCGATATCCTCCGCCTCGCTGCGTGTCGTTGGCACTGCCATCGGCGCCATCTTCTGTGCCATATATCTGTACTTTTTCGACTTCACGCTCTATGGCTTTGGCCTGACCATTTTGCTCACGGCATGGGTCTGCCAAATGACAAATATTCCGGATCATGCCCGACTCGCCTGTATTACCGTTGCAGTCATCATGGTCACGGAGGCTGCCAACCCCAATCTTGATAGCACGTTGAACGCCTCGTTGAGATTTGGTGAATCCTGTATAGGCACGGCACTGGCCATTTTCTTCAGCTATCTAAGAGGCTTGGTAAAAGATCATCCTGGTTAAAGCCAGCCTCCTTCCAAAAGCCGGCTGACGCCTGGCGCTGAAAATCGTTATCCAACGCGCCACGAAGCTCAGAAATGTCTGCACCTTCGTGACACGTTGATGTCGCGACAGTAAAAGTAAAGGTAAGACGTCTCGAGAGAACGGGACCGATGGCGGCACAGTCGCTGCAGGAGGCGTGGAGCGGCATTCGTCCCGTCGAGCTCGGGGGGCAGTCCTGAGAAGGTGCGACGGTCCTAGACCATGGTCGAGGGCCTCTGGCTCTACCCGCTAATTGACGTTAACGTCAACGTATAAAGTCGAGAACACCTGCGAGCCCCATGCGCCCGCGCCCCCGCGTTCTCGCCCATCGACAGCGGAGGATCATCCGATGCACGCCCCCTACACCGAGCTCGATTTCGGCCTCGACGACGAACTGAACATGCTGCGCGAGCAGGTCAACGCCTTCGCCCGGGACGAGATCGCCCCGCGCGCGGCCCAGATCGACCACGACAACGCCTTCCCCGCGGACCTGTGGCAGAAGTTCGGCGACATGGGCCTGCTCGGTATCACCGTCAGCGAAGACGACGGCGGCAGCGGCATGGGCTACCTGGCCCACTGTATCGCCATGGAGGAGATCTCCCGAGCCAGCGCCTCGGTGGGGCTCTCCTACGGCGCCCATGCCAATCTCTGCGTCAACCAGATCAAGCTCAACGCCACGGCCGAGCAGAAGGCCAAGTACCTGCCCGGGCTGATCAGCGGCGAGCACGTCGGGGCGCTGGCGATGTCCGAGCCCGGCGCCGGCTCGGACGTGGTCTCGATGAGTCTGCGCGCCGACAGACACGGCGATCACTACGTGCTCAACGGCAACAAGATGTGGATCACCAACGGCCCCGACGCCGACGTGCTGGTGGTCTACGCCAAGACCGACCCGGAGGCCGGCGCCAAGGGCATCACCGCCTTTCTGATCGAGAAGGGGTTCGCCGGTTTCTCCACCGCGCAGAAGCTCGACAAGCTGGGCATGCGCGGCTCCAACACCTGCGAGCTGGTATTCGAGGATTGCCAGGTACCGGCGGAGAACGTGCTGGGCGAGAAGAACCGCGGCGTGCGCGTGCTGATGAGCGGGCTCGACTACGAGCGCACGGTGCTCGCCGCCGGCCCGATCGGGATCATGCAGGCGTGTCTGGACGTGGTGGTGCCCTACGTCCATGAGCGCAAGCAGTTCGGTCAGGCGATCGGCGAGTTCCAGCTGATCCAGGGCAAGCTCGCCGACATGTACACCACGCTCAATGCCTGCCGCGCCTATCTCTACGCCGTGGCCGGCGCCTGCGACCGCGGCCGAACCAGCCGCAAGGATGCTGCCGGGGTGATCCTCTACTGTGCCGAGAAGGCGACCCAGATGGCGCTGGATGCCATCCAGCTGCTCGGCGGCAACGGCTATATCAACGAGTACCCCACCGGGCGGCTGCTGCGCGACGCCAAGCTCTACGAGATCGGCGCCGGCACCAGCGAGATTCGGCGCATGTTGATTGGCCGGGAATTGTTCTCGGAGTCCGCGTAGGAGGGTCGCATGGCCATACTGAGTAGCCAGATCAACCCACGTGCCGAGGCCTTTCAGGCCAATGCCCAGGCGCTGCGGGCGGAGGTCGACAAACTCCACGCGCTGAGCGCCGAGATCGCCCGGGGCGGCGGCGACAAGGCGCGCGCCCGGCACGAGTCCCGCGGCAAGCTGTTCGTGCGCGAGCGTATCGACCAGCTGCTCGACGAGGGCGCGGCCTTTCTCGAGATCGGCGCGCTGGCGGCCCACGAGGTCTACGACACTCCGGTGCCCGCCGCCGGGGTGGTCGCCGGCATCGGCCGGGTCAGCGGCGTGGAGTGCGTGATCGTCGCCAACGACGCCACGGTCAAGGGCGGCACCTACTTCCCGCTGACGGTGAAGAAGCACCTGCGCGCCCAGGAGATCGCCCGCAAGCACCGCCTGCCCTGCCTCTATCTGGTCGACTCCGGCGGCGCCTACCTGCCGGCGCAGGACGAGGTCTTCCCCGACCACGACGACTTCGGCCGCATCTTCTACAACCAGGCCACGCTCTCCGCCGCGGGCATCCCGCAGATCGCAGTGGTGATGGGCTCGTGCACCGCCGGCGGCGCCTACGTGCCGGCGATGGCCGATGAATCGATCATCGTGCGCAACCAGGGCACCATCTTTCTCGGCGGCCCACCGCTGGTGAAGGCCGCCACCGGCGAGACCATCAGCGCCGAGGATCTCGGTGGCGCGGACGTGCACGCAAAGATCAGCGGCGTGGTCGACCACTATGCCGAGAACGACGCCCATGCGCTGCAGCTCGCCCGCCGCGCGGTCTCCCGGCTCAACTGGCGCAAGCGCGGCGAGCTGGCGCTGCGCGAATCACGCCCGCCGCGGCTCGACTCTTCGGAGCTCTACGGTATCGTCGGCACCGACCTGCGCAAGCCGTATGACGTGCGCGAGGTGATCGGGCGGCTGGTGGACGACTCCGACTTCGACGAGTTCAAGCGCTATTACGGCGATACCCTGGTCACCGGCTTCGCCCACTGGTGCGGCCACCCGGTGGGTATCGTCGCCAACAACGGGGTGCTGTTCTCGGAGTCCGCGCAGAAGGGCGCGCACTTCATCGAACTCTGTGCCCAGCGCCAGATCCCGCTGATCTTTCTACAGAACATCACCGGCTTCATGGTCGGCTCGAAGTACGAGCAGGAGGGCATCGCCAAGCACGGCGCCAAGCTGGTCACCGCCGTGGCCTGTGCCAAGGTACCCAAGTTCACCGTGATGATCGGCGGCAGCTTCGGCGCCGGCAACTACGGCATGTGCGGCCGCGCCTATGACCCCAACCTGCTGTTCATGTGGCCCAACGCGCGCATCTCGGTGATGGGCGGCGAGCAGGCCGCCAACGTGCTGGCGCAGGTGAAACGGGAGCAGATGGAGCGCGACGGCAGCGGCTGGCCGGAAGACGAGGAAGCCGCCTTCAAGGCGCCGATTCGCGAACAGTACGAGCGCCAGGGGCACCCGTACTACGCCAGCGCCCGGCTGTGGGACGACGGCGTGATAGATCCATTGCAGACCCGGGATGTGATCGGCCTGGCACTCTCCGCGGCTCTCAACGCCGAAATCGAAGAGACGCGTTTCGGCGTCTTCAGGATGTGATGCCATGACGACTTCACAGCACGCCCAACTGGACATCGATGCCCGCGGCGTCGCGCGGCTGACGCTGGACCGCCCGGCGGTGCACAACGCCTTCGACGACGTCTTGATCGCCGCGCTCAACGCCCATCTCGAACGCCTCCACGCCCTGGCTGCGAGCGGCGAGGTGCGGGTGGTGGTGCTCGGCTCCCAGGGCAAGCACTTCTCCGCCGGGGCGGATCTCGCCTGGATGAAGCGCATGGTCGACTACAGCGTCGACGACAATCTGGCCGACTCGCGCCAGCTCTCGCGCCTGATGCACGGGCTGGACACCCTACCCTGCCCCACGCTCTGCCGGGTGCAGGGTGCGGCCTACGGTGGCGCGGTGGGGCTGGCCGCCTGCTGCGATCTGGTGATCGCCTCAGATGCGGCGCGCTTCTGCCTCTCCGAGGTCAAGATCGGCCTCTCGCCGGCAGTGGTCGGGCCCTATGTCCAGCGCGCCATCGGCGCCCGCCAGATGCGCCGCTACGCGCTGACCGCCGAGGTGATCGACGCCGCCACCGCCCGCGAACTGGGGCTGGTACACCAGGTGGTGACTGGCGACGCGCTGGATGAAGAGATCGAACGCCAGATCGACACCCTGCTCGCCGCCTCTCCCCAGGCCCAGCGCGCCACCAAGGCGCTGCTCGCGCAGATCGCCCGCGAACCGGAGAGCGACGCCACCCGCGAGGCCGCGTGCCGCACCATCAGCGAGCTGCGGGTCAGCGCCGAAGGCCAGGAGGGGCTGGCCGCCTTCTTCGACAAACGCCCGCCCGCCTGGCTCGTGGCCAGCGGCGGCGACAAGGAGCCGCGCTCATGAGTCTCGCCACTGCGCCCCGCCCACTGCGCGCCGTGCTGATCGCCAATCGCGGCGAGATCGCCTGCCGGGTGATCCGCACCGCGCGGCGCCTCGGCCTGCGTACCATCGCGGTCTATTCGGATGCCGACGCCCGCGCCCGCCACGTGCGCGAGGCCGACGAAGCGATCCGCCTCGGCCCGGCGACGGCCGGCGAGAGCTATCTCGCCATCGACAAGGTCATCCAGGCTGCCCAGCGCAGCGGCGCCGACGCCATTCACCCGGGCTACGGCTTTCTCTCCGAGAACGCCGAGTTCGTCGCCGCCTGCGACGCCGCCGGGCTCATCTTCATCGGCCCGCCGGCCAGCGCCATCGCCGCCATGGGCGACAAGGCCGCGGCCAAGGCGCGCATGGCTAAGGCCGGCGTACCGCTGGTACCCGGCTATCACGGCGAAGCGCAGGACGACGCCCTGCTGCGGGAAGAGGCCGGCAAGATCGGCTACCCGGTGCTGCTCAAGGCCAGCGCCGGAGGCGGCGGCAAGGGCATGCGGGTGGTCGAGTCCGAGCGCGAGTTCCAGGCGGCGCTCGACGGCTGCCGCCGCGAATCCCGCGCTGCCTTCGGCGATGAGCGCATGCTGATCGAGAAGTATCTGACCCAGCCGCGCCATGTCGAGGTGCAGGTGTTCTGCGACAGCCTCGGGGGCGGCGTCTATCTGTTCGAGCGCGACTGCAGCGTGCAGCGGCGCCACCAGAAGGTGCTCGAAGAGGCCCCCGCGCCGCACCTGCCCGAGGCACTGCGCCGCGAGATGGGCGAGGCCGCCGTGCGCGCCGCCCAGGAGATCGGCTATGTCGGCGCCGGCACGGTGGAGTTCCTGCTGGATGCCGGCGCCGAAACCGCTCAGGAGAGCGGCTCGCCGTTCTTCTTCATGGAGATGAACACCCGGCTGCAGGTCGAGCACCCGGTGACCGAGATGATCAGCGGCGAGGATCTGGTCGAGTGGCAGCTACGGGTCGCCGCCGGCCTGGCGCTGCCCAAGGCGCAGAACGAACTGACGCTCACCGGCCACGCCATCGAAGCACGGCTCTACGCCGAAGACCCGGACAACGACTTCCTCCCCGCCACCGGCAGGCTCCTGCGCTTTGCGCTGCCGATGGCGGAGCGGCACGGCCGAATCCGCCTGGATAGCGGCGTCGCGGCCGGCGACACGGTGACCATGCACTACGACCCGATGCTGGCCAAGCTGATCGTCCACGGCGAGGATCGCGGCCAGGCCCTGGCCGAAATGGCCCGCGCCCTGGCCGCGCTGGATATCAGCGGCGTGACCACCAATCGCCGCTTCCTGCAGCGGCTGGTGACCCACCCGGACTTCATCGCCGCCAGGCTGGATACCCGCTTCATCGAGCATCATCACGACGATCTGTTCGCCGCGCCCCACGCCACCGATGCCGATATCGCCCGCGCAGCCCTGGTTGCTATCGATCAGCTCGCTAGGGACCACATCGACGGAGCACCGCGCGCCGACGACCCCTGGCAACGTCGCGACGGCTGGCGGCTCAACGCGCCGCGCCGGCTGCGTCTCGCCTTTCAGGAGACCGACGGCAGCGGCACGTATGAGGTGATCGCCACCCAGGGACTAACACAGGGTCTGGCTCAGGGTCTGGCACAGGAGCCAGCACAGGCGACCTGGCAGCTTCAGGTACAGCGCGATGGAGAGGAGACGAGCCGGCTCGCCGGGCAGTGCCAGCGTCTCGACAACGACACCCTGGCGCTCACCCTGGATGGCCATCGCCAGCGCCTCTTCGCCCGGCTCGACCCAGCCAGCGAGGGCGATGCCATCGTGCTCACCGCCGCAGGTCAAGAGTCGCGCCTGATCTGGCGCCGCGCCGACCGCGCCGACCATCTACCGCAAGAGGCCGAAGCCAAGCTGACCGCGCCGATGCACGGCACCGTGGTGGCACTGCTGGTCGAACCCGGACAGACAGTGGAGAAAGGCACGCCGCTGGTGGTGGTAGAGGCAATGAAGATGGAGCACACCCTGAGCGCCCCCGCCGACGGTGCGGTGGAAGTCTTCCATGTCGCGGTGGGGGACGCCGTGGCGCAGGGGGATGAGCTGCTCGCGTTCACCAATGCCGAGGCGATGACCGACGCCGGCACCGACACGAGCGGGGACAACTGAGATGGGGATGCCGAAGCACGTCAGTATCGTCGAAGTTGGCCCGCGGGACGGCTTGCAGAACGAAGCCGAGCCCATCGCCACCGCCGCCAAGCTGGAACTGATCGAGCGGCTCGGCGCGGCGGGGCTCAAGCGGATCGAAGCGGCGAGTTTCGTCTCGCCCAAATGGGTGCCGCAGATGGCGGATCACCGCGAGGTGATGACCGGCATTCGCCGCCGGCCGGGTGTGATCTACTCCGCGCTCACGCCCAATCTCAAAGGGCTGGAAGCCGCGCTAGAGTGCGGCGTCGAGGAGGTCGCCGTCTTCGCGGCAGCGAGCGAAGCGTTCTCCCACAAGAACATCAACTGCTCGATTGCCGAATCGCTGGCGCGCTTCGAACCGGTGGTCGAATGCGCCCGGGCAGCCGGCGTCCGCGTGCGCGGCTATGTCTCCTGCGTGCTCGGCTGCCCCTACGAAGGCAACATCGCCCCACAGCGGGTCGCCGAGGTCTCCCGGGCGCTTTATGAGATGGGCTGCTATGAAATCTCGCTGGGCGACACCATCGGCGTCGGCACCCCGCTCGAGGCCAAGCGCCTGCTCGATGCCGTGGGCCGCGATATCCCCAGGGACAAGCTCGCCGCCCACTTCCACGACACCTACGGCCAGGCGCTGGCCAACCTCTATGCTGTACTCGAAGAGGGCATCAGCGTGATCGACAGCGCCGTCGCCGGACTCGGCGGCTGCCCCTACGCCAAGGGCGCCACCGGCAACGTCGCCACGGAAGACGTGATCTACCTGCTCAACGGACTCGGCATCGACAGCGGCGTGGATCTGGATAACTTGGCAGAGACAGGGGTGTGGATAACACAGACCATCGGCAAGCCGAATCGGTCGAAGGTGGGGGTGGCGCTGGCGGCGAAGCGAACCTCTTCATAACGGAACCCCCTAGCCAACTCACGGGCTTGCAGGAATCGCTTCCAAGGATAGATAGGTATTCACTCAAGCCCGGCGGGAAAGCCATGCATGGATCAACCCCGCCTGGAAAAACGGCACCGGAAGTTTGAAACCGCCTGCCTCGATGATCGAGGCAATCCGCGCTGGCGGTAGCACACCGACATCATGCGCATAGGCATGGCGCATCCGCGCCATCATCTCTTCGGAGACATCGGCCGCGGACATCATGTTCATCCATGCGTGAAGCAGTACGTCATATTCGGGTGACGCGATGTCTGACGCCAGGTCGGCGCTTGCGAGAATGCCACCCGAGTTGAGTTTCGCGGCAATGCCACGGAAGAAACCGGAGCGCTCGTCGAGATTCGTGATGAACTGCGAGACGAGCAGGCAGGTCGCGGCATCGTGTAGCTCGGCGGTGGGTAGTGACTCCAGATACCCCTCATGGAAGGTGCAGCGAGACGTCACACCTTCCTTCTCGGCCCTTTCCCGACAGACGTCGAGCATACGCCCCGACGGCTCCACGGCCGTAAAACGCCAACCAGGATGCTGTGAGGCGAGATAGAACAGCTCATCGCCCGTCCCCACCCCGACACAGAGGATTCGTGCCTCCGCCGGCAAATCCGCGAACAATGACCCCAGCAACAGATGCAGGCAATTCCGAATCGGTGACGTCTTGGCCCACTGCTGGTCGTAGCTTGCCGCCTGCTGGTCGAACAGTGCCTTGATCTCGTCCTGGTTCATCTTATTCCCCGCAGTTAATCCTGATGCTGACAATCGGCCAACGTACGCGACTGTCCGATTGATAACGAATGATGGGTTTGCCGGGGTGCGGATAACACAGCCCCTCGGCAGGCCAAATCGGTCCAAGGTAGGCGTGGCGTTGGCGGCGCGCTAGCCATTCATGGACCAACCACTCTAGGCTGCACGACCTAACTGGGATTGCAGCGCTAGAGACAACTCGACATAGGTTCGTGCTGCCTCTTTCGTCGGTTCCAGGCCGCGAGCCACCTCGCGACGCAGACGCCGAAGCTCGTGATACAGCGTCACCTGTGGCTGATCGATCAGACCCGCCTGCACCAGCAGTTCCGGCAGCCGAGCCGCTGATACCTCGCCCGGGCCACGATCTTCGCTTTCCCGTGACGATAGCGATGCGCGGACCGCGCGTTCCAGTCGAGTCCACGCCTCCAGTATCGCCGTACGGGGATGGCGCTCGGCCAGCTGGGTGAGAAACGTCCCCTCTTCACCAGCACGCACACCGACGACGTCATCCCTACCTGGAGATAGCGAGCGCAACTGTTCGAGGTCGTGCTCGAACTCAGCCTCGATGGGTCCGGCCCGCAGCTTCTTGATGAAAGCCC
The DNA here is from genome assembly GCF_003206675.1 of Salinicola sp. RZ23. Classification (NCBI taxonomy): domain Bacteria; kingdom Pseudomonadati; phylum Pseudomonadota; class Gammaproteobacteria; order Oceanospirillales; family Halomonadaceae; genus Salinicola; species Salinicola sp. RZ23. Next base: position 208,940 of record NZ_PZJK01000001.1, on the reverse strand, counting down.
CAAACTGCAGGATCTGATCGCGGAAGAGAAGCGCGAGAATCAGGGCGAACACCGGCCAGGCCAGCGACCGGACGAGGCTCGAAATGAACGTCAGCCAATCCATCGTCAGTACTCGGTTGATCCCGCGTGCATGAGTCTAGGCAATAGCTGCCACGTCAGACATTTACCGAATATTGTAGATCACGTACTTCATCTCCGGTCATGCCACGAAATCCCCAGCAGTGAGCGGGCTGCTCCTTGAGCGTGATCTCGACATCGATGGGCGATATGCCGATCTCCGCTTCTATCTGTCGGAAAAGCGCCTTGATCAGTGCCTTCTGCGTCTCCTTGGACCGCCCCTGCATCAGGTTGATTTCGATGACCGTGTAAGCCGAAGTTCTATCGTCAGGGAAATAGAAATCCTCTGCGTCCAACGGCACGAATCGATGGGCACGCTTGCCCGTCGGCATCCCGAGAACATCTTGCATGCAACCATGGATGGCATTCGAAAGCTGCGCCTTGATAGGGTCCAAGTGCTCCTTGATGCCATAAACGACGATCATGTAAGCCTCCCAAAAATGCGTGTCTAATAAATCGACCCACAAAGACGTTAATTAGTATAACCACTAAAAAGCTAACGCCGCGCTCTGCGGAAGTTTTGGAGCGCCAGCGAGAAAATTTTCCGTAGCAGCGCCTTGTTATACGTCACTCCGTTCTCGTTTCAATATTTAGAAAAAGGGCAAAAAGTCATCTTCCTAATCTGACACAACGCTCGCAACCATTCTATAAGCTTATTATCACGCATTCACTCTTCTGAAGGATGAATTAGGCCGCGTGTTCGCCATCTATTTCCGTTAACCAAAGACTCAAACAATACCCCGTTTGACAACGCCAAATTGTCCGCGTGATCAGTCACGATGATTTGTGGACTAAAACCATTTTTCTGCTCAATCTCATTGCAATAAATCGAGAGCTGGGTGAATAGATTTTCAACAGCCTTGATGTCTTCATCAATATTTTGTTTAACATTTAGCGTCTTACGCTGTTCAGCCTCTTGGCTTTTTTGCTCCTCAAATGTTTCAGAGTTATCGCGGTTAAAATTAGGGAAATATACTTGGGTTGGCTGATCCAAGAACAATAAAGATGGAATAGCGCACTTATTACCCAGCTCAGAAAAATATTTATGCATTGACAAAAACAGCGTTACGTGGCAATACAGCCAGTTTGCACCACTACCCATTGATCTTAAGTAGATTTTTTCACCTTCCTGCGATAAATGGTAGAGGTCAAATGTCTCAAACGAGAAATGAAGGTTAATAGGTTTATAGCTGGCTTCAAACTCAAAATGACTTCCAATTTCGGCCATATACCTATTTACTTTTGCAGAAGCGTTTTCTAGTCCTTTTTTCACATCGTATTTTTTAAGGTCTCTATCGATACCTGCGAGCTGCTTATTGAGCTCTTTGATTTGATTTTCAAGCTCAACATCATCAGCCATGTTGAGAGTATCGAGAAGCATGAATAGCTTGGCCTTCTGCATCAAAATGCTTTCATACAGGCTCTTTTGTTCCGCCAACTGCTTTTCTGTTTTCTCAATTTCCGTTATTTGCTGGTTTAACGCAGTTAACTGCCTACTAACAACTGCAGCGCGGCGCTGCACGTCAATCAAGGACGATTCAAACTTTGCTTTCATAGGACGTGCTTGCGCAAGGTTACCCGACACCTTAATGATAGCTTTCTGTAATTTTTCTGCACTTTCTCTTAATGTATCTTTTTCAGTATGGCAAAATGGGCAGACTGAAGCGGATATATGGACATGCTCTGGCGAGCTAAACATTTTCACGTTATCAACAAAACGCTCTTCTTCTCGAATATGTTTGTTAATTGATGAAGCCTGGCGCTGCAACTTTCTTAGTTCGGACGCCCTTTGATTACGCTTCAGCTTGAGCTGATTGTAATGTTGGGTGGCAGCGTCAGAATTATGATTGATTTTTTCAGGTACGATAATTCCGTCCAACTGGTCTTTGGCATCCTGCGGGTGACGTAGCACCTTTTCCAAAGATATCGGCTCATCTTCAAACCCCATCAAAGCATATAGTTGACCTAAAACCGGACCGACATTTTTCTTATAGTTTTCAGAGGTACGTTTGTTTGTGTCTTTTTGACGCTCCAAACGTCTGACATCAATGCCTAATCGCTCTTTCTCTTGTGACAAGTGGAAGTATTTCTGGTCAACTAAGCCTAAAAATATCTTGGTATGATCGATCGCTTGATCACGCTTTTCCTTTTCATCGAATCGGTAAAACAACGCATGTTTATTGGCAACAAGATTTTGGTGTTGGAGCATAAACGATGAAAAACTACGTATAGATGGAGTAGCCGCTTTAGCGTTAAATCGCCTATTGGCTCTGGTGGCCAAAGATTCATCCACATCATCTATATCCAAGAAGAAGTCTCTCAGATGCTTCTTGAACTCGTCTAACGGGCGAAAATAGGTGCTGTTAAAATAATCGCTACCAATATCCTCTGGAATAAACGACTCAATGCGGCGAAAGAAGGCCTTAGTCGCGATGTCAGGATCACGCGCAATCACCATATCTTGTTGATTGACAGAAAGCGCAACATAATAAATAGCTGCTCTCGTGGTAATAACTCCTTTTGGAATGGTATTTTCACCACTACCAAAGCAGTAATCAAAGATTTCAATTAGGGCACTTTTACCTGTGGATGATTTCCCAGTAACAACATTTAGCCCCTCTTTAAAACCAACAGGGTGCTTGTTCCCCTGCTTATCAATAACGCCAATTTCATAAACTAATGTTTTCATCGTGGCTTCACTCCTAGAAACGCATAAACCTCGACCACTGAGTGACCGCCTAATAACCGCCCTAACTTCTCTGCACTTTTTTGACAAGTAAACTTTGAATCAGAATCATTACACGGCAGAATGGATAAAATTTGTTCATTTACGGATAACCAATCATTGATCAAGCAATATTGAATGCATTGTTCTGTCAATGTTTGAAAGCCATGGATTCTTTCTTGTAAATCATAGAGCTTAGCACGGTCGTCAAAAACCGACCAAATTGTACTTCTCTTATTAGAGTTGAATAATTTTTGGCCAAAAATGGGGTGGCTGCATAGAGGAATAATCAAAGGAGCGAATAAAAGGTTATTTTCTGATTCGCCTACTGCTGTATAAAATGAAGCAATATGTTGCCCATATTCAAACGGATTGTATTTTAGTTCATAAAGGGTATCGACAATGCTGCTCATGGCCCAACCTTCCATTTTAAGTCACGTTCTTCGTCATCCATGGCATCATGTATCAGGCCGTTTTTGTATTCAATAGGCGGTATATCATTTCCCAAGTTTAGGGGCTGCTCGCCTATGGTTTTGTTGTAAAGCAATTTTGAGCTTTTAATTGCATCAGTTGCTTCAAGTTGCGCACTTGAATAGAAAAGCTTAAATTTTTTGACCAATTGGTTCTGGTAATTAATTGTTTTATCTTTATAGAGCGCGGACTCATCGAGCTCTTCAAGCAGTGAGTTTTGTAGCTCAAGCCAATTACCTACTGCATCAGGAATCATTTCGTGATGCTTAATTTCAGCAATTTTTTGTACAAATGGTCTATATCCGTGTGATTCAACCTCTGGTTCAGATGCCGCATAGCCGGAAAACACCGGAAAGGTGAATTCCTTTTTGCAAAGAAGTGCGGTTAACTCCTCGCACTTCGCTGCAAATTCTTGGTATTTGATACTCCAGGATTGCTGGGTTGCTTGCGCATAAACAAAGCCAACAAGTCCATGAAGATAACTTATAAGATTATTTTTTGGAATACCTAATGGCTGGGAAAGTATCTGTTTTTCCAGTTCTTGGTAACTATCTGACTGCGTAAATAATACGACCTTTCCAAGCACGCTTTTAAGCAATCGTTTATCAACCGCCATCACCGACTTCTGCATCTTTATTATTTGTGATGGCTTTTCGGCACTAAGTTGATCTTCGGTGCGCTCTGCAAAAATGTCATCTATCACTTTCAAGCGTTGTTCTTCACTTTGAGCATTCCAATCCTTTAGGCGCGTCGTCGCTCCAAATGCTTGAGTAGTGTGGAGCACTAGAGCGCCGTATTGAGTGTGGTCAAACGCTGGATCTAGCCAGTTCTTCAGCGTTTTCCAGAGGTTTTCATGGTGGTCAGTCAGTGGTTTTGCGTAGTCTTTTACTTCAGTTTGTGTTGATGTCAAGGCATCTGACGAAATCAAGCTGACGTCACCGTCTTTTTCGAACCAAATCGACTGGCCATCTTCAAGTGAAAAGCATTTATATAAGCCAATTAGCACCTGATAGTGAAAGGCTAGGGCGGTTGTTAACGCTGCATTTTGGGCTTGACTTCCGCTCATACTAGCCAGTTCCTTTTATGCATTCATGATATTTTTTGTATAGTTTGCTAACTAACATTCACTTTGGTTCAAATAATTACCACAGGCTCTTCGTCGCAGAATGCTTCGGTTTACCTGACGCAAAAGCGGCCAGACGATGCCAGACAATAAATCAAAAAGGCGCCGTTTTTGCGGGCCGGAGTGCAACCGATTGTTAGCCATTAAGCGCACCATTCTCTTTCAAGAGCCAGCGAAATAGCTCCTGTCTCTGAAGCGCCAATGAAACAAGCGTCTGATACAGGTTAATCTGCTGCTTAAACACCTTCCTTGGAAAACTATTATTAAGATCAGATAAACTGAGACGTTGAATGTTGAATCTCTCGAGATCTTTCTCCGCCATACTCAACTCCAATCTAAGCCAATCTGGGTTTAGGTTGCTTATAGCCGCATCATTAAGATAGTTAGTTTTGAAATACCTGTACGGACACTTTAAAACATCATCAGCCCATATGGTCAAATACCCAGACCCTTGAATCAAAGACTCAATTTTTTCGTCATTCACAGGGGAGGAAATCAACTCTCGATAGATGTCTTCGAAAGTCTGGACGTTCTTTCCGAGAATTCTCTGCGAGGCTTGTATTATCTCGTTTGTTATTTTTGTTTGCTTAGAAATTGTGTCCCTGCTTTTATCTGCCGCGAACTCTAGCTCTTCGGGAGCTGCCTCTCTTACGGCGCCATCTATTTTTTTGAAATCTGGATTCCTTTGAATGTCAGCTGGCGTACATAGGCTAGGATCGGCGGAAACGTCAATACCTGCGCGACCGAAAGACTCCGCTACCAAGCGAGAGCAGTATTGGTACTTTGATTCTACTATTGGTTTTAGCTTTGATTTTGCATAAATCCCGGCTTTAATTGCATCCGATACCGAGTACTCCGTGCCGACTTTGGATCTTGGGTATGCGCAAATATTCTCCAGCTCTTCTGGTGTCATATTTTCTGCAAGTTTATGCCGGAGAACGATTACGTCTTTCGGATCATCGAATATCACCCTTTGTGTGTTTATCGAGTGCACTCCATCTCCATCTGCATGTACGCAGGATGAGTGCGCTACGTAAATCATCACATGTGAGTATTCGCACGACAGAGCCTTCCGGATTGTGTGGCTTACAGGCGCATCTTCTCTCGTGCAGATCACATCACCAATCTGCAATGAATCACAATTCAGCAAATATTTTCGCATCGGCGCCTCGAATGGATTTTGGCTAACGCCGCGCTCTGCGGCAAATTTGGAGCGCAGCGGAAAATTTGTCCGACAGCAGCACCTTGTTAGAGCAATTACATTGGACTCTTAAAAGGCGAATGTGCATTTCTATACCTTGGCTCTTCTTGTTTGGGGCTGTAGGCTCTAGCTTCTTTGTCTTCAGACACTCGACTCCCTAGAATATCCCTGGCTTCGCCAAGAGACCAAACCGTGGATAGATCATGAGTAAGATTTCTGTAAACAGAACGGAATCCTCTTGGCTGCCGTAGTTTATAAAAGAACTCAGGAACCTTAACTTTAAAGTTATATCCTGGAACTCTAGGAAGACTGTTCAGCGCTGCATATGTGTTGTATACATGCACCAGCTTAGTTACGGGTACACCTTGACGAGTTTGGAGGCCATACTTGATACGTATATCATTAGAGGCCTTTCCGATGTCTTGAACAATGCCCGACACAGCCCTATTTGCATCCGCAATATCCTGTTCATCAAATAGCCGGCGCACTTCTCTCATTTTTTCTCGTGCCTCAACGAACTCCGGGTTGTTTCGAATATCGTAAGCTGCCTGAACAATTTGAGCGGGATCACCAGTTTGCTTTGCCAGCCAAGCTGAGAAAACGGGAAGCTCAGTGGAGGTTGAAGTAGCCAACCCTCCATGATGCACATCTATCAAGTCGGAACTTAGCGAAGTGGAGAAATGTTCTACTATGTGTTTCGCATAATCGAAACCATAGTGACATGTCTGGCTAATATAACTTTGCTGATACGCCTGCCTGATTGGGTAGAGAAATGTGTCAGCCTGCAAATATTTCGCCGTTAAAGAATAGAAAATTGAACGGTTGGCAAGCCAAACTAAAGATGCTACGAAGGCTTTAATCGCGCCCGATGCCTCTCCACTTGATGTTCCATCCCCCCACCTAGCATCAGGTACTTTGTATCCTCTACTTATCGGATTTCCAAAACGATCAACTAGTTCGACATTACCACTAGTTCTTTTCCCGGCATCACTAGCATCACCGAGTTCAGCAAATATTGAGGCGGCGATATTTCCATATTTGTCGAATTCTTGCGGATTATCAGAAAGGCTTTTCAGCGTAAGATGATAAACACTTGAGCTAATATCCCATGTGCACACAATGTGCGTCTGTAGAAGTTCAATTAGCTTCTTGAAATTATCGTTTACGAACTCTCCACCTTGGAGCTTTGGTTGAAGTTGATCTGCTTTCGCTGTAGCAGTAGTTTCAATTTCATCTAAATTAAAATCAGCTTTAGTGAGGAACGTTATATCAGGAAATGAAGCAATTCGTGCGTCACGATGCGCAGGAATATAGTCATCTATAGCTATCAGCCTGTCATAAAATAGAATGGCTTGAATGTAATTCTCAAAAGCAACAATATCGGTGTCAACTGAGTCCCTCGACTTAGTCAATACTTGCCCTGTCAACCTTTGAACAGCAGTTAATGTCGAATTATCGATCAATGCGTAAGTCAATTTATTCCCTCAATTTTCGACAAGCTCTAACAGGTATTATATAGCACGCTCGCCTTGCCACTTGAACAAGCCCGCGCGTTTAACAGTCTTATCTAGCCAGCTTTTCCGCACTTAAGCCATTGAGTTTAAAGAGCTCTAAGAATAGCTAGGCGTGCTTTACAGAATTCGCGTGCTCGCGCGTTTTGCTCAGTCCGATATGACTGTTCATAGATACAGTGATTTGGCGTTGGGTCATTCGGTTCGTTTTTGGCGAAGGCCGCCACGCTACCGCCAGCCATGGAGGATGACGATGGCTCCCATCATCCCAGCGCGGCTGTCCCTTATGAGCTTGTGACGCTGTAAGCCATCTCTTGTACAGTTCTACGCACAGTAACCAAGCATTACATTAGAGACAACGCCACGAAAGCATTAATCAATCGTGGCGTCAGGGGAGGGGCACTGGTGCGTTGGAAACCGAGGATTATTTAGGGGGTGGGAGTGTCACTGCCTGCTTGGCATAACGAGAGAGGCCAGGTTCAGGAGCGCTCGGATGCCTTCAACTCACCCAGCGCACTCTGGCACCGCGCTTCGACCTGATCGAGTTCGCGCTGCATGGCGCGGATGTCTTCTAGCTGGCGTTCGAGGTTGGCGCGCTTGTCGGCGAGGATTTCGAGCATGCGTTCGAGTTGGCGCACGCTGCCGTGGTTGCGGTCGTCGTAGAGATCGAGCACTTCGCGTATCTCGATCAATGAGAAACCAAGGCGTTTGCCACGCAGGGCGAGTTTGAGGCGCACGCGGTCCTTGTCGCGATAGACGCGGGTCTTGCCGCGGCGCTCGGGGGAGAGCAGGCCTTCCTGCTCGTAAAAGCGGATGGTGCGGGTGGTGACGTCGAACTGCTGAGCGAGTTCGCCAATGGCGTAGGTTGGGCCGGACACGGGCATTGCCTGTTGTTAACTTTTCTTCACCCTACCGGGATTTGACCTTAACGTGAAGATCAACCATGGCAGGGTGTGCTGACGCTGTTTCTAGCGGGGCATGCCACTCAGAACAGGGATTCCTGCCGGTCACCGGCGAACTCGGCCAGCGGGGGTAGCGCAACCCGCTCGGCGAGCCGGCTGTAGCATTGGCGCGCCAGCTCCGGCGCCTGGCGATTATCCGGCGTATGCACAAAGAGAAAAGGGGTTTTCCCCTGTTTTATCCACAGGCTAAGCCGTTCTATCCACGGCGCAAAGCGCGCTGCATTGATCGCTTCATCGAAGTGTCCGATGAAGCGCACGACAGGGTTGACCGCCGTGGAGAGCACGTGTAATGGGACTTTCGGCTTTTCGCCTTGAGCGGCCGCGAGCTTTTTGTCAAGCCCCGCGGGGGTGGCAAATAGCGCGCGAACGTCGAGCATCACGCGATCCACGTCTTGACTTATCAACAAGCGGTTGAGTGACTGCTCTGCCAACCCCTTGTGGAAAAATTCAAGCTCCCGCACTTCCACCGCGCAGGGCAGGCCCGGCGGCCAGCGCGAGAGTAGCTGCGCCAGCGCCGGCAGTTCGGCGTGGCCGAAATCCCGCGGTAGTTGCACCATCAGCGGGCCGAGCCGATCCGCCAGCGGGCCGAGGCCCTCGACGAAACGGGCGAACTCGTCGTCGATCTCTCGCAGGCGCTTGGCGTGGGTGAGCTGGCCCGGCAGCTTGAAGCAGAAACGAAAGGTCGAAGGCGCCTGCGCGGCCCAGGCGGCAATGGTCTCCGCCTTGGGCAGGCCGCTGTAGAAGGTGGTGTTGCCCTCCACCGCGTTGAACACCCGGGCGTAGTCGGCCAGGCCGGCGTCACCGTGGGCCGGCAGCAGGCTGCCGCGCCAGTCGTTGTTGGCCCACATCGCCATGCCCAGGTAGAGCGGCGGCTGGGGTGTCTCCGCAAGGGTCATCGGTCAGCGCAGGCGCTCGGCGTGCAGGGTCACCGTCGGCGAGACGATATCGTGCTGGGCGCTGATCATCGCCAGTTCGCGGGTGCCGGCGCGGCGGGTGTGCTCGAACAGCATCTGCACCGCGGCGGCGGTCTGCTCCAGCGCCCGCGCCGGGCCTTCGTCGCCGAGCCCGGCGCGCAGGCTCTGGGCCAGGAACATGGCGGCGGTGAAGTCGCCCGCGCCGTTGGGCGGAATGGCGAAGTCGACCTTGGGCGTGGCGATGCGCCAACTGCCGTCGGCGGCATCCACCAGCATGCCGATATGGCCGGCGTCGTCGTCCGCCACCTCGAGCGAGGTGACCAGCACCACCCGCGGGCCCTGGGCACGCAGCGCCGCGGTAGCGGCGAGGGCGTCTTCCAGGGTGTGGATCTCGCGCCCGGCGAGAAAGCCGAGTTCGAACTGGTTGGGGGTGACGATATCGGCGCGGCGAATGGCGTGGTCGCGCATCCACTCGGGGATCCCTTCGCGCACGAAGAAACCACGGCCGACATCGCCCATCACCGGGTCGCAGCAGTAGAGCGCCTCGGGGTTGGCCTGCTTGACCCGGTCGACGCTATCGAGCACCGCACGGCCGATGCCCTCGTCGCCCATATAGCCGGAGAGCACCGCATCCACGCCGCCCAGACCGACCAGCGATTCGACCCCGTCAAGCACGTTCCTCAGATGGGCGGGCGAGAACACTTCGCCGGTGAAGGCGCCGTACCCGGTGTGGTTGGAGAACTGGACCGTATTGATGGCGGTGACTTCCAGCCCCAGACGCTGCAGCGGGAAGACCGCGGCGCGGTTGCCGACATAGCCGTAGGCGACGTGGCTCTGGATGGAGATGACATGGGTCATGGGGCGTTCCTGCCGCGGGGAAAAAGCATAGTGTAATGCCGCAGCCGGACGAGGGGCAGGGCTAGGCCTGGCACGGCGGCGTCTCGACGCTGGCAGGCGGTGGCGATATGCTCGCGGGTTGGCGACTTAGGTGCTGTCTGAAAAGTCGACGAGCGAAGGCCAGGCAAGGCAAAAATCGGCGAAAACGCGGAGTTTACAGGGTGTAAATGAGCATTTTGAGCCGATTTTTAACGCCGCATGGGCGAGCGCAGTACTTTTCAGACAGCACCGAGGCCCCGCCGCGCCGCCACCTTACCGTGTTCAAGGATCGAAACCGTATGCTGTCAGCCGAGCGCGCCGCCGCTTCTTCTTCCGTGTCGTCTTCCCCCGCGTCGTCTTGCCCGCTATCGACGTCTCTTTCGGCGCCTCTCTCGCACTGTCGGCCGGTGGTGGCGCTGCGTCGGCATGCGGCACTGCTGGGGAGTCTGCTGCTGGCGCTGGTGATGGCCGGCTGCAGCAGCGCGCCGATCACCAGCGTGTCGCCGAGCGGCGATGCCGAGACCCGGGTCGAGCGTCAGGATCGCGTCACCAGCTGGCAGCACCTTCCCGGCTGGAGTCAGGATCAGCCGATGGCGGCGTGGAGCGCCTTTCGCGAAAGCTGTACCCGGCTGTCGCGCAAGCCGCTGTGGCGCGGGGTGTGTGCCGATGCGAAATCGGTCGACCCGCTCAATGCCCAGGCGATCCAGCGCTTCTTCGAGACCCGCTTCACGCCCTACCGGGTGACCAACAGCGACGGCAGCTCGACCGGGCTGATTACCGGCTACTACGAGCCGATCCTGCGCGGCTCGCGGGTGCGCGGCGGCCCCTACCAGACGCCGCTCTACGAGTATCCGAAGTACTGGAAGAAGCACACCCACGTCGGCCCGACCCGCCGCGAGCTGATGCGCAGCGGCGATCTCAACGGCACCGAGCTGGTGTGGGTCGATGATCCGGTGGAGGCAGCCTATCTACAGATCCAGGGGTCGGGGCGCATCGAAATGACCGATGGCACCACCATGCGCGTGGCCTACGCCGGCACCAACAACCAGCCGTTTCGCTCTTTCGCCAAGCGGCTGATCGACCGCGGCGAGATCACCCCCGCCGAGGCCACGCTGCCCGGCGTGCGCGCCTGGGCCCGGCGCCACCCGAGCCAGGTGGAAGAGATGCTCAACGTCAATCCGCGCATGGTGTTCTTCCGCGAGCTGACCGGCGACCAGGCGCTCTCCGACAGCAGCGGCCCGGTGGGCGCGCTGGGGGTGCCGCTCACCTCGGAGCGCAGCATCGCGGTGGACCCCAGCGAGATCCCGCTCGGCGCACCGGTGTTTCTCTCCACCACCCAGCCGCTCTCCCAGCAGCCGCTGCAACGCCTGATGGTGGCGCAGGATACCGGCAGTGCGGTGAAGGGTGCGGTGCGCGCGGACTTCTACTGGGGCCACGGCGACGCCGCCGGCGAGGCTGCCAGCCGCATGAAGCAGCGTGGCGAGATGTGGGTGCTGATGCCCAAGTGAGCGGAAACACGCCCGGCCCTGCCGCCGGTGCCGGGCGTCTCGCGACTCGGCACCGGCGGAGGTCAGGTCTCAGTGACCGGAGAACGCCTTGCGCACGCGCAGCGCGGCGATGATCTGGATCACCCCGTAGATCAGCGCGACGACGCCGATCCACAGCGCGGTGACCACCAGGCCGCTCAGCGGGCTGGCAATGAGCAGGATACCCAGCAAGAGCGCCAGCACCCCGCTGAGTACGGTCCAGCCCTCGCCGGGGGCGGTCCAGCCCTGGCCGGGCACCGGGCGGCGAATGCGCAGTGCGAGCAGCAGGCGGAACACCCCGGCGATCACCAGCCAGATGCCCACCAGCACCAGCAGGGCGCTGGCCATAGAGAGCGGATCGAAGATCGCGAGCAGGCCGAACAGCACCGAGAACACGCCGTAACCGATCAGCCAGCCCTTGCCGGCCCCGCGGTAGGCGGTGGTCGTGGTCACCAGCGTACTGATGCCCTCCGCCAGCGCCATGATGCCCATGATCCAGGTCAGCGCGGCGATCGCCCCCAGCGGCTTGAAGATCGCGATCGCGCCAAAGATCACGGCGACCACGCCGAACGCCATCAGAATCATCCAGCTGCGCCCGATCAGACTTCTCGTTGCCATCTTGCACTCCCCTCGTGACCTCTGGGATATGTTATCCCTGTCTATGAACACTTGCTGATTGTCCGCCTGCCACCACGGCGCGCTTCGCCGTGATGACGAGTATCGCCGGCCAAACCTGCAGGCTGCGACCAAACTCGCAGGCCGACACTCAAAAGATAGTCCGATACGGGAGCCATCTCGATGATCGCCACGACTCACACCGCCGCGAACGCTTCCGCGCCACTCGCCGTGGTCACCGGCGCCACCGCCGGGCTGGGGCTGGAGACCGCCAAGGGCCTGGCGGCACAGGGCTATCGCGTGGTTATCGCCGCGCGCAGCGAAGAGCGCGGGCGCCTCGCCTGCCACGCCGTCCGCACGCATCATCCGGGGGCGGAGGTGCGCTTCGAAGCGCTCGATCTCGACTCGCTGGCCTCGGTACGCGCCTTCGCCGAGCTGCTGCGGGAGCAGGAGGGGTCACTGGCCCGCCTGATCAACAACGCCGGCCTGCTCGCACCGCCCCGCCGCGAGACCACCCGCGACGGCTTCGAGCGTCAGTTCGGGGTCAACTACCTGGGCCACTTCCTGCTCACCAGCCTGCTGCTGCCGCTGCTGCTCGCCGCTGGCCCGGCCACACCGGCCCGCGTGGTCCAGCTCTCCAGCCTGGCCCACCGCAGCGGCCGGATCGATTTCGACAATCTCGACGCCGCACACGACTACGACCCCTGGCGCACCTATCGCCAGTCCAAGCTGGCCATGCTGCTGTTCGCCCAGGCGCTGGCGCGGCGCAGCGAGGCCGAAGGCTGGCCGCTGGTGAGTGTCGCCGCGCATCCGGGGCTATCGCGCACCGCGCTGTTCGACAGCGGTGTGAAGAGCCGCCCGCTGCTGGGGCGCACCTTCAAGCTGCTGCTGCCGCTGATCAGCCAGTCCGCCGCCGACGGCGCCCGGCCCACCCTGCACGCCGCCCTCGCCGAGGAGGTTCACAACGGCGACTACTTCGGCCCCAACGGGCTCGGCGAGACCCGCGGTGCGCCCAAGCCTGCCCATCGCAGCGAGGCCGCCCGCGACCGCGCAGTGGAAGATCGGCTGTGGCAGGTTTCCTGTGAGCTGACCGGGGCGACCTGGGATTAGCGACCTGGGATTAGCGCAAGGGGGCGAGGGGCCAGCGCATGACGAAGCGGCTGCCGCCATGGGCAGAAGGCTGACAGTACGCCTGCCCGCCATGGGCCTCGGCGATGGCCTTGACCACCGCCAGCCCCAGGCCGCTGCCGCCGCTCTGACGCGAGCGCGAGGGCTCGACACGGCGAAAGGACTCGAAGATCTCGGTGGCCAGGGCGCTGTCGATACCCGGGCCGTCGTCTTCCACGCTCAACTGACAGTCGTCATCGACCCGCGCCAGGCTCACCCGCAGGTTGCCCGGGTCGGCATGGCGCAGGGCGTTTTCCAGTAGCGCCATCAGCGCCTGGCGAATGCGTACGGCATCGCACTCCACCCGCAGGGCCGTGTCCAGCGTCTGATGCAGCTGAAGGCCCTTGTCCGCCAGTGGCGTGACGAAGGCCTGCAGTACGCTGTCCAGCTCCTCGGCCAGCCCCACCTCGATCCGCTGCACTTCCAGATGGCCGCTCTCCTTGAGGCTGACCACGCGCAGATCCTCGACCAGCCGGCCGAGGCCTTCCACCTGGCGCAGCAGCCCCTCGAACAGCTCGCTGCTGGGTGTGAACACCCCCTCGGCCAGCCCCTGCAGGCGGCCACGCAGCACGGTCAGCGGGGTGCGCAGTTCGTGGGCGACGGCCGCGTTCCAGAACTCGCGCTCCCGGGTCATGCCCTGCAGCCGCTCGGCCATGGCGTTGAAATCGCGCACCAGTTGGGCGGTCTCGCCGGTGGCCTGGTCATCCGGTGGGGCACGGGCGTCGAGCCTGCCCTGGGCCACTTCGCGCAGGCTGTGCGCCACCGAATTGAGCGGGGTGATCAGGCGCCGTGACAGGCGAATGGCAACGAACACCGCCAGGCTCAGCGCGGCGATGATGGTACAGACGATCCAGCCCAGCTCCATGCGTGAGGGCACCAGGGTGTCGGAGATGCTGCCCGGCAGGTAGGCCAGGGCGAAGGCGTAGAACACATAGGTGCCGATCACCGAGAGGCAGATGATGCCCAGCGCCATCACCGCCAGCGACTGGATGATCTGCCGGCGCAGCCCCGGTGTCGGCTTCATGGCGCCACGCCGAAACGGTAGCCCACGCCCCAGACGCTGGCCGGCACGCCCTGGATGTCGAGGGCTTCGAGCTTCTTGCGCAGCTTGCTGACGTGGCTATCCACGGTGCGCTCCTGGGTATCGCCCTCGGGCAGGCAGCTCTCCAGCAGTTCGGCACGGCTGAAGGCCCGCTGGGGCGTGCGCATCAGGCAGGCCAGCAGCTTGAACTCGGTCAGGGTCAGCGCCAGCGGATGCGTCTGCCCGCCCTGGCTGACGCTGGCGCGGTGGCTCTCCAGATCGATCTCGAAGGCACCCACGCGCAGCACCTGTGCGGCGGCGGGCGCGCTCGCCCGCGTGCGCCGCAGCACCGCCTCCACCCGCGCCGCCACCTCGGCGGGGTTGAAGGGTTTGACCACGTAGTCGTCGGCGCCCAGGCGCAGGCCCATCAGCTTGTCGATGTCCTGATCGAGCGCGGTGAGCATGATCACCGGGGTGTCGCCACGGGCGCGAATCTCGCTCAGCACCTTCCAGCCATCGACGCGCGGCATCTGCACGTCGAGCAGGATCAGGTCCGGCTTGAGCGACTGGTGCAGGGTCAGCGCCTGCTGGCCGTCGCTGGCGTGTTGGGTGCGCAGGCCACTGCGCTGCAGGTAGGCGGCGAGAATCTCGGCGATCTCGGCTTCGTCTTCGTCTTCGGCGATCAGCACCAGCCCCTGGGCGGGTGCACCGGCTCGCGCTTGGGCGTCAGACATGGGCAGGCTCGATGACGGCGGCGCTCAATGTTAGCGCGCCCTCCATGCTTTCTCCATCGCCCCTCGACACCCTCTCGATAGCGCTGCGTCAGACTGCCGCCACGCGCTCTTCGATCCGCCCGCCACGGCGGGCGGATCGAAGAGCGCGTTCACTGAGGTGGGATATGGCGAGGCGGGGAATGAACCGAAGAGATCGACAGCAGTGCACCGGACAACCAGCAGCGTCTGCCACGCCTTGCCGGCATCACCGGCGGGGGCCGAGCCTCTGGCTGCGGCTGTCGCGGGAGCTGGGATCGCGCGCGCTGAGGCTGGTCAGCGCCGGGCGGCTGGCGCTGGCTGGCATGGCCATGGCCGGGCTGGCCGGCTGCAACCCCCACGCCGACACCGCCGCGCCCCCCGCCGCGCCGATCCCGGTCTCGGTGATGCCGCTGAAAGCCCACGAGCTGTGGGTGCATGAAACGCTGCCCGGGCGCGTGGCCGCCGTGCGCAGCGCCGAGGTTCGCGCCCAGGTCGGTGGTATCGTCAAGCAGCGCCTGTTCACCGAGGGCAGCGACGTTACCGCCGGCGCACGGCTGTTCCAGATCGATCCGGCGGCCTTCCAGGCCGAGGTCGACATCGCCTCGGCGGCCCTGCAACGGGCCGAAGCCACGCTGAAACACGCGCGCCTGCAGGCCGAACGGCTCGGCTCCCTGCAACGCAGCGAGGCCGTCAGCCGCCAGCGCTATGACGATGCCGCAGCGCTACGCGATCAGGCCGCCGCCGACGTGGCCCAGGCCAGAGCGACCCTGGCACGGCGCAAGCTGGATCTGCACTTCGCCAGCGTCGAGGCGCCGATTGCCGGGCGTATCGATCAGGCGCTGGTCAGCGAAGGAGCGCTGGTGTCGCCCACCGATACCACGCCCCTGGCACGCATCCAGCAGATCGATCAGGTGTACGTCGACGTGCGCCAGTCCGCCTCGAAGCTGGAGACGCTGCGTCAGCAGGTCGGCTCGGCGACCTCGGCGCTGGACGTGGAGATCCTCGGCAGTGACGGCAAGCCACTGGGCATGCGCGGGCGCATCCTGTTCTCCGGCATCGCCGTGGATGCCGGCACCGGTGACGTGCTGCTGCGCGTGCTGGTGGACAACCCGCAGCGCCGCCTGCTGCCCGGCCTCTACGTGCAGGCGCGGATTCCGGTTGCGCACTACTCCGCCGCGCTCAGCGTGCCGCAGCAGGCGGTGACCCGCACCGCAGGCCAGGCCAGCGTATGGGTGGTCGATGCCCAGGGGCAGGTGAAGCCGGTGCCCGTCGAGCTCGGTGAGCTGGTCGAGCGCCGCTACCGCGTGGTGTCCGGGCTCAGCGCCGGGCAGCGGGTGGTGATCGAAGGGATCGAGCGCCTGAGCCCTGAAGCCCAGGTGGCCACGCGCCGCTGGCAGCCCGCCGCCAGCGGCGCAGCACTCAGCGCCGTCGCGCGCTGAGTCCGGAGACAATCTCATGCCGCAGTTCTTCATCAACCGCCCGGTATTCGCCTGGGTGATCGCCCTGTTCATCGTGCTGGTCGGCGTCATCGCCATCCCGCAGTTGCCCATCGCCCGCTACCCGTCAGTGGCGCCGCCCTCGGTGACCCTCTACGCCACCTATCCGGGGGCCACCCCGCAGACCCTCAACGACTCGGTGGTGAGCCTGATCGAGCGCGAGCTTTCCGGTGTGAAGAACCTGCTCTACTTCGAATCCTCGGTGGATACCTCGGGCACCGCGCAGATCACCGCCACCTTCAAACCGGGCACCAACCCGGAGCTGGCCCAGGTGGACGTGCAGAACCGCATCAAGGCGGTGGAGCCGCGCCTGCCCCAGGCCGTGCGCCAGAACGGCCTGCAGGTGGAATCCGCTGCCTCGGGCTTTCTGATGATGGTGGGCATGACCTCCCCCACCGGGCAGTTCGATGAGATCGAGCTGAATGACTATTTCGCGCGCAACATCGTGCAGGAGCTGCGGCGTATCGAGGGTGTCGGGCGTATACAGATGTTCGGCGCCGAGCAGGCCATGCGGGTCTGGGTCGACCCGCACAAGCTCACCGCCTACAGCCTGACCATGAACGATCTGGCCAAGGCCATCGAACAGCAGAATGCGCAGATCGCCCCCGGCCGGGTCGGTGACGAGCCCACCGTGCCGGGCCAGCGCCTGACCGTACCACTGACCGTGCAGGGGCAACTGAGCACGCCGGAGGAGTTCGCCGCCATCGTGCTGCGTGCCGAGACCGACGGTGCCAAGGTGGTGCTCGGCGATGTGGCCCGGGTCGAGCTGGGCGCGCAGTCCTACGCCTTCTCCAACCGCGAAAACGGCGTGGCGGCGACCAGTGCCGCGATCCAGCTCTCGCCCGGGGCCAATGCCGTGCGTACCGCGTCAGCCGTGCGTGAGCGCCTGGCCGAGCTGGCGCCGAGCCTGCCGGCGGGCATGGCCTACTCGATCCCGTTCGACACCGCGCCCTTCGTCAAGGTCTCCATCGAGAAGGTGATCTACACCCTGTTCGAGGCCATGGCGCTGGTATTCCTGGTGATGCTGCTGTTCCTGCAGAACCTGCGCTATACGCTGATCCCGGCCATCGTCGCGCCCATCGCGCTGCTCGGCACCTTCGCGGTGATGCTGCTGGCCGGCTTCTCGATCAACACGCTGACCATGTTCGGCATGGTGCTGGCCATCGGCATCATCGTCGATGACGCCATCGTGGTGGTGGAGAACGTCGAGCGGTTGATGGCGACGCAAGGGCTGTCGCCGAAAGCCGCGACCCTGCAGGCGATGCGGGAGATCACCGGGGCGATCATCGGTATCACCCTGGTGCTCACCGCGGTGTTCATCCCCATGGCCTTCGGCAGCGGCTCGGTGGGGGTGATCTACCAGCAGTTCACCCTGTCGATGGCGGTGTCGATCCTGTTCTCGGCCTTCCTCGCCCTGAGCCTGACGCCGGCGCTGTGCGCCACGCTGCTGCGCCCGGTGAGCGCGGACCACCATGCCAAACGCGGCTTCTTCGGCGCCTTCAACCGCGGCTTCGAGCGCCTCACGGCGAGCTATGGGGCGCGGGTGGCGCGCCTGATCGGGCGCAGCGGGCGGATGATGGTGACGTTCGCCGTGCTCTGCGCGGTGCTGGTCTTCGCCGCCCGGCAGTTACCCTCCTCCTTCCTGCCGGAAGAGGACCAGGGCTACTTCATGACCTCCATCCAGTTGCCCACCGGCGCGACCAGCGAACGCACGATGGACGTGGTCAAGCGCTTCGAGGCCCACGTGGCCTCACGCCCAGCGCTGAACGCCAACCTGGTGGTGCTGGGTTTCAGCTTTGCCGGTTCCGGCCCCAACGCGGCCATGGCCTTCACCATGCTCAAGGACTGGGGCCAGCGCCATGGCGCCACCGCCGCCGAAGAAGCGGCGCTGGCGCAGCAGGCGATGGCGGACAACGTCGAAGGTACGGTGATGAGCCTGATGCCGCCGGCCATCGACGAGCTGGGCACCTCCTCGGGCTTCAGCTTGTTTCTGCAGGATCGCGCCAACCGTGGCGAGGACGCGCTGCTGGCGGCCCAGGCGCAACTGCTGGCACTGGCGGCGCAGAGCGATAAGGTCAGCGATGTCTACCCAGACGGCCTGCCGCCCGGCGAGAGCATTCGCCTGGAGATCGACCGGCAGAAGGCCGAGGCCATGGGGCTGTCCTTCGCGACGGTGAGCAGCACGCTGTCGGCGGCCATGGGCTCGCTGTACGTCAACGACTTCCCCAATGCCGGACGCATGCAGCAGGTCATCCTGCAGGCCGACGCCCCGGCGCGCATGCAACTGGACGACGTGCTCGGCCTGCGGGTGCGCAATGCCAGCGGCGGTATGGTGGCGCTGCGCGAGGTGGTGACGCCGGTGTGGAGCGAGTCACCGCAGCAGATGATGCGTTTCCAGGGGTACCCCGCCGTGCGACTCGCCGGGGGGGCCGCAGCCGGGGTGTCCAGCGGCGCGGCGATGGCCGAGATGGAGCGCCTGGCGGCGCAGTTGCCGCAGGGCTTCGCCGTGGCCTGGACCGGGCAGTCACTGCAGGAGCGCCAGTCGGCGGCGCAGGCGCCGCTGCTGATGCTGCTCTCGGCGCTGGTGGTGTTCCTGGTACTGGCGGCGCTCTACGAGAGCTGGTCGATTCCGCTGTCGGTGATGCTGGTGGTGCCGCTGGGTCTGCTCGGTGCGGTGGCCGCGGTGATGCTGCGCGGCATGCCCAATGATGTGTTCTTCAAGGTAGGGATAGTCACCCTCATCGGCCTCTCGGCGAAGAACGCCATCCTCATCGTCGAGTTCGCCCGCCAGCTGCATGCCGAGGGGCGCACGCTGATCGATGCCGCGGTGACCGCGGCGCGCCTGCGCCTGCGGCCGATCCTGATGACCTCGCTGGCCTTCACCCTCGGCGTGGTGCCGCTGATGCTCGCCTCCGGCGCCAGCGCCGAGACCCAGCACGCCATCGGCACCGGGGTGTTTGGCGGCATGCTCAGCGGCACCCTGCTGGCGATATTTTTCGTGCCGGCCTTCTTCGTCTTCGTCATCGGCACCCAGGAGCGCTTGAGCGCCTGGCGTGAACGGCGTGACGAACGACGCAGCCATAGACCCTGACAGAGCCCATAACGGACGAGCGCCATGTCACCGTTTCCCGCGATTCCGCGCCGCTGGCTGATCCTGCTGGCCGTGATGCTGGCCTTCCTGCCGGTGGTCATCGACATGACCATCCTGCATATCGCCGTGCCGTCGCTGACCCTGGCGCTGGATGCCTCTGCCACCCAGGTGCTGTGGATCATCGATATCTACCCGCTGCTGATGGCGGGCCTGCTGGTGCCCATGGGCACGCTCGCCGATCGCATCGGCCATCGGCGCGTCCTGCTGACGGGGCTGGGCATCTTCGGAACCGCGTCGCTGCTGGCCGCCTTCGCCCCGACACCCGCCACGCTGATCGCCACCCGCGCGCTGCTGGCCCTGGGCGGATCGATGATCATGCCCTGTGTGCTGGGTATCATTCGCCGCACCTTCGAAGATGAAGACGAACGCGCCCTGGCGCTGGGCCTGTGGGGAACCGTGGGCGCCGCCGGCGCGGCGCTGGGGCCCCTGATCGGCGGTGTGCTGCTGGAGCACTTCTGGTGGGGCTCGGCATTTCTGATCAACGTGCCGATCATGCTGTCGGTCCTGCCGCTGGTCTACGTGCTGCTGCCGCGCCGTGAGGCGACCACCCCGGGCACCTGGACACCGCTGCAGGCCCTGCTGTTGATCGCCGCGATCCTGGCACTGGTCTATGGCATCAAGGCCACCCTGGGCCAGACCCAGGCGTTGACCATCGCGCTGCCAGTGGCGCTATCGGGGCTCGGCCTGCTGGTGCTATTCGTGCGCCTGCAGCTGCGCACGACCCGGCCCATGCTCGATCTGACGCTGTTCTCGCGCCCGGCGATCCTGGCCGGCATCATCATGGCGACGCTGGCGAGCGGCGCCCTGGCGGGGGTCGAGCTGACCCTGGCCCAGGAGCTGCAATACGTGCTGGGCAAGACGCCGCTGGAAGCCGGTATCTTCATGCTGCCGATCATGGTCGCGGCCGCGCTCGGTGGCCCGGTCGCCGGTTATCTCTCCCAGCTATGCGGTCTGCGTACGGTCGCCGTCCTGTCACTAGCGATTGCCGCTGCGGCCCTGGCCTGCCTGGCGTTTTCCGATTTCGCCCATCCGGGGCTGACGGTACCGCTGCTGCTGGCACTCCTCGGCCTGGCCCTCAGCATCGGCCTGACAGCCTCGTCCATCGCCATCATGAGCTCGGTCGCGCCCAGCCAGGGCGGTGCGGCGGGGTCGCTGGAAGCCACGGCCTACGAATTCGGCAGTGGCCTGGGCATCACCCTGTTCGGTGTGCTCCTCTCTGGCGTTTACCGCCACACCCTCCTGCAGGTGCCCGACCTTCCCCCGGCTCAGGCCGAGCGCGCGGCGCGCTCCATCGGTGACAGCTATGTGATCGCCCGGGACCTCGCCGCCCCCCAGGCCAAGGCACTGATCGAGGCCGCCAAGGCGGCGTTCTCGGCCAGCCACTCCCTCGTGTTGATGACCGCTGCCGCCCTGCTCGCGGCCCTGGCACTCCTGGTGTGCCATCTCTTGCGTAGCGCCTCGACGCCAAGGGGATGAGGGTCTGGGGTGACACCCTGAGCGCCCCGACCCGGTGCCTGGCCTGTGCTGAGTCAACGGCATCGATGATGGGTATGGGCACAGGCCATTTCCACGGACCATTTCCACGGACCATCTTCACAGACCATTTCCACAGGTCATTTTTGTTATGTTATAACGTATATAGATTGGTCGACGAAGAGCCCCACCCATGCACGCGCCAGCCCCGATTCCCGAGGACTACACCGAATGGCGCCACTGCATCACCGTGGCCTGCGGCATCGCGCTGACGCCGCGCTATATCGCGACACGCCTGCAGGCGTTGAACGATCCGCGTGACTACCACACCCAGCGGCTGCTGGCGCACTACGGCCAGGACCACCATCGACGCCTCATCGCCTGGTTCGAGCGCGCCGCCCGCGAATCCACACGCCAGGGAGCGTGACGCCATGACCCAGACCCCGGACGCCGCCCCGGCGCTCATCTCCACGCCCTCGTCCACGCCGGAAGCGAAGCCCAGCGTGGCCCAGTGCGAGGCCGGCGCCACCCGCACACTGCAGCGCTGGGCCGAGGCCATCTCCCGCGCCGACGCACCTGCGCTGCTGGCGCTCTATGCCGATGACGCCATCCTGGTACCGACCGTCTCCAACGCCATCCGCGGCACCCAGGCCGCCCGCGAGGAC
Organism: Salinicola sp. RZ23; assembly: GCF_003206675.1. Lineage (NCBI taxonomy): Bacteria > Pseudomonadati > Pseudomonadota > Gammaproteobacteria > Oceanospirillales > Halomonadaceae > Salinicola > Salinicola sp. RZ23. Next base: position 187,174 of record NZ_PZJK01000001.1, on the reverse strand, counting down.
TACTTCCGCGACTTCCTCTCCCGCGAAGGGCTCGACTGCGAACTGGGCGAATACGCGCGCCGGGTCAGCCACAAGCTGGGCACCGTGGTGGTGGGCGGGCACTACTTCTTTCGCTACCGCGACGGGGGTGAGCGGATCACCATTCCGGCGCGGTTTCTGTTCACCTTCGAGGAGATCGAGGGCGAGTGGAAGATCACCTCGCATCACTCATCACAACTGGCGTGAGGCGACCTGAACGCTAGCCCGGTCTTGGTCACGCCCAAGCTTCATCCCTTCACCTTCACCCCATCCGTCATCAGGAGTCACCGTCGTCATGGTCTTATCGCACCGTTCTCGCCGTTCACGCTCGGCCGGTCACGCAGGACAGGTATTCCTGCGCCGGACCCTCACCCTGCTGGCGCTGTTCTGCCTGGGCGCCACCGCCCAGGCCCAGGCCGCCATTCACGCCGTCGCCGCGGAGAGTAGCTACGGCAGCATGATCGAGACGATCGGCGGCGATCACGTCGAGGTGGTCTCGCTGCTCGATAGCCCCGACGTCAACCCCCACGCGTTCCGCGCCGATCCGCAGATCGCGCGGCAGCTACAAGATGCCGATCTCGTCGTGCTCAACGGCCTGGGCTTCGATGGCTGGATGGAACCGCTGCTCGAGAGCACCCAGAGCGATAAGCGCCAGGTGATTCGTGCAAGCGAGGCAGGCAGCCATCTGGTGATGGCCGATCAGAATCCGCACCTCTTCTACTCGCCGCGGATCATGCTCGCCACCGCGAGCCGCGTCACCTCGGCGCTCGAGACCCTCGACCCGCAGCACGCCGCGGATTACCGCGCCAATCTGGATGCCTTCAAGCAGACGCTGGCACCGGTCTACAGCGCCGTGCAGGATCTGATCGCGGATCATCCGAATCTCAGCGTGACCGCCACCGTGCCGGTCTACAGCTACATGATCGCGCTGCTCGGCTACGCCAACCGCTACCACGACATTCAGTTCGCTTCGATGGATAACCATCAGCCCAGTGCCCGTCAGGTCGCCACCTTCACCAAGGCGCTCGAGCAGCGCAGCGTCGATCTGCTGATCTATAACCAGCAGGTGCACAACCGGCTGACCGAGAGCCAGGTCGCGACGGCCAAGCAAGCCGGCATTCCCACCGTCGGTGTCAGCGCGATCCCGCTGCATGGCGAGGACTACGCCGCCTGGCAGGTGCGTCAGCTCGATGCCATCCATGCGGCGCTGGACAAGGCCGAGGCTGACGCCAAGCGTGGCTGAGGCCGCCAGCGCTAGCCCAGCGACGATCGAAGCCCGCGGCCTGGCCGCGGGTAAAGGCGCGGCGCTGGCGTTCAAGCATGTCTCGTTCCAGATCGCGCCCGGCAGTTTCACGGCGCTGGTCGGCCCCAACGGGGCCGGCAAGACAACGCTGTTCGAAGCGATTCTGGGATTGATCCCGCCGCGGAACGGCGAGATCCAGGTGCTGGGCGAGACACCCCGCCGGATGCGCCGCCAGGTCGCCTATGTGCCCCAGGCGCTGGCGCTCGCCCACGACGACGCCCTGATCGGCCGCGAGTTCGTCAGCGCTGCCTTTCAGGCGCACCGGCTGGGTCTGCCACTGCCCGCTGCCCGCCGACGCGCCCGGGCGGCGGTGGAGACCGCGCTCGAGACCGTGGGTGCGAGCGATCTCGCTTCGCGTCGTCTCTCGACGCTCTCCGGGGGCCAGCGTCAGCGCCTGCTCATCGCCCAGGCGCTGGTCAATCGCCCCCGCCTGGTGCTGCTCGACGAGCCGCTCTCGCAGCTCGACCCCGCCGCCCGCGACTGGATCGTCACGGTGGCCGCCGATCTCACCCAGCGCGGTATCGCCGTGATCTTCAGTACCCACGATATCAATCCGGTGCTGCGTGTCTGCGACCGGGTGCTCTATCTCGCCCAGGGGCGCGGGCGCATCGGCAGCGTCGACGAGATCATCTGCGACGAGACGCTGAGCGAACTCTATGCCACGCCCGTGCGGGTCATCCGCGACGGCGGGCGCCGCTTCGTCTTTGCTGATGCGCCAGTCTCCGACGCCGGCTGATGCCCTGTCTCTAAGATCTGACCCACTCTCTCTACGCTCTACGGTCGACGCCTATGCCCGAGTTTTTGCAATTCGCGTTCATGCGCAACGCCTTCGTGGCGACCACGCTGATTGCGCTGATGGGTTCACTGGTGGGCTATTTCGTGGTGCTGCGCCGTCAAGCCTTCGCCTCGCACGCACTGAGCAACATCGGCTTTGCCGGCGCCGCCGGGGCCTCGCTGGCCGGGGTCGACCCCATGCTGGGGCTTTTGGTCTTCGTCATGGGCGCGGCGCTGGTCATGGCCTGGACCGGGCGCGACCTGGGCGAGCGCGATGTCAGCGTGGGCATGATCCTGATGTTCTCGCTCGGGCTCGGCGCGCTCTTCGTCAATCTCTACAGCGCCAACGCCAATGCCGCAATCGGGATTCTCTTCGGCAGCGTCTTCGGTATCGATGCCGGGCAGATTCGCTGGATCGCGATCACCTCGGCGGGCGTACTGCTCGGCCTCGGCGCGATCTTTCGGCCGCTGCGCTTTGCCAGCCTCAACCCGCAGGCGGCACGCGCCCAGGGCATTCCGGTGGCGACCCTCGATACACTCTTTCTGCTGCTGGTGGGTGCCGCGGCGGCCATCGCGGTGCCGGTGATCGGCTCGCTGCTGAGCTTCGCCATCTTCGTCGGCCCCGCCGCCGCGGCCCAGGCCTGGTGTGGCCGTGTCGGTCTGGGGATGGGGCTCACCGCCCTGCTGGCACTGCTGGAATCGCTCGGCGGGCTGCTGCTCTCCTACTACGCCAACCTCCCTGCGTCCTCCTGCATCGCCGCGCTGAGCTTCGGGCTCTATGCGGTGAGCCGCCTGCCCATCCGCGCCCTGCGCGCTTGAGCCGAAGGTGTCAGAACGGGAGCGATAGCGTGAGCGAGCGCGACCGGGCAGCCATGAATACAGGCGCTACCCGGTCGCGTGAATCAGGCAGCGGCGGCGGCAGGGGCGCCGCCGACGCTGGTTCGCGGTGCGTCGTCGTCAGCTCGCGGGAACGCGCGCCGCCTTGCGCTGCCGTGGCTCCGTCATCAACCCTCTGACGATCCCGTAGCAGGCGACCACCAGCACGATGGTGAAGGGTAGCCCTGTCGATACGGCCGCCGCCTGCAGTCCACCGAGCCCGCCGCCCAGCAGCAGGGCGGTGGCGATGGCACCCTCGATCAGACACCAGAACACGCGCTGCGACGTCGGCGCATCGACCTTGCCGCCGGCCGTGATGGAGTCGATCACCAGCGACCCGGAGTCCGAGGAGGTGACGAAGAACACGATCACCAGCACGATACCCAGCACCGAGGTGATGGTGGAGAGCGGGAGCTGGTCCAGCATCACGAACAGCTTGAGTTCGAGCGCCGCGTTCTGCACGCCCTGGAAGCCGTCGACCAGTTGCTGATGAATGGCGGTCTCGCCGAAGGCGGTCATCCACAGAATCGAGACCAGGGTCGGCACCAGCATCACCGAGATCAGGAACTCGCGCACGGTGCGGCCACGGCTGACACGCGCGATGAACATGCCGACGAACGGTGACCAGGAGATCCACCAGGCCCAGTAGACCGCCGTCCAGGCCTGACTGTAGCCTTCGTCCGCACGATCGAACGGCATCGACAGCGCCGGCATGTACTCGAGATAGGAACCGATGTTGGTGAAGAAGTCGGTGGCGATCATCCGTGTCGGGCCGACGATCAAGACGAACAGCAGCAGCAGGAACGCCAGCCCCATGTTGATCATCGACAGCCGCTGCACGCCCTTGTCCAGCCCCGACAGCACCGAGATCAGGGCGATCCCGGTAATGGCGAAGATCAGCAGGGTCATGGTGGTGTTGGTATTGGGGATGCCGAATAGATAGTGAAGACCTGCCGAGGCCTGCGCGGCCCCGAAGCCCAGCGAGGTCGCCAGCCCGAACAGCGTCGAGAACACCGCCAGGATGTCGATGCAGTGCCCCGGCCAACCCCAGATACGCTCACCCAGGATGGGATAGAAGACTGCACGCATGGTCAGCGGCAGCCCCTTGTTGAAGGAGAACAGCGCCAGCGCCAGGGCCACCAGGCTGTACGCCGCCCAGGGGTGCAAACCCCAGTGATAGATGGTCGCGGCCATGCCCAGTGACAGCGCGGCCGCCTCGTCGCCCTTCGCCCCACCGAGCGGGGCATAGGCACTGCCGTTCAGCGAACTGTCGAAGTGAGACATCGGCTCGGAGACGCCGTAGAACACCAGACCAATCCCCATGCCGGCGGCGAACAGCATCGCGAACCAGCCGAAGTAGCTGTAGTCGGGTTTGGCGTCAGGCCCCCCCAGGCGGATCCGCCCCAGCGGCGAGAAGATCAGGCCGATACACACCAGCACGAAGATATCGGCGCCCAGCAGGAAGACCCAGGTCAGGTTGCCCGTGAGCCAGTCACGCACACCATTGAGTACCGGCTCGACCTCGTTCTGGAACGCCAGAACCAGGAATACGAAGGCCAGGATCACCAGCGACGAGACGGTGAACACCTTGCCATGCAGATCGACATTGATCCCGAAGGCTCGGGTCGAGACATTGTCCTGACCGATGACATAGTCGGTATTGATCAGCGTCGTCTCCCCATCGGGGCTGCGAATCCCCTCTCGGCTCCCCGGCTGCGCCGCGTTTTTAGGCTGCTTGGTCATGTCAGGCTCCTCCCGGAAGTGGTCAGCTCGGTGCCGTCGACCACATCACGGCAACACCGATGGAGAGCCATCGACATTGCCTCTCGTCGCCGGAGAGATGGGGTAGTCGCGTTGAAACAGCAAGCGTCGAGATCGACACGGTTCAGGCAGTCGGCACTGACGACAGCGATGTCGGGAGGCGCCGAAAAGGTGACAGCGTTCATAACGATCACTCCTGAGCAAAATCCATTGTTTAATTATATCGTTTTGCTTCATTGACACTTTTTATCGGTTTTTTTCAGCCAAGCCATCCGGTGATCTTGTCGATGCCTTGGCGCATGCGCACTGGGAGAAGCTCGCCGCGCCGATCGAGCGCCGGCGGATCAGGCATCGATCACCACCGCGCCACGGGGGTGAGAGCAGCACGCCAGCACATAGCCGGACTCGATGTCTGCGTCGGTGATACCGCCGTTGTGCACCATATGCACATCTCCCGCCAGCTTCTTGACCTTGCACGAGCCGCAGACCCCGAAGGTGCAGCCCGAGGGAATCAACACACCCGCGGCTTTGGCCGCGCCGAGCAGGGTATCGGTCTCGCTGCAGCGGTGTGTCACCGCCGAGCGCGAGAACGCTATCTCGGCGCGGCTCTCTTCGTCGAGCACCACGCTGTCGGGCACGTCGCTGGTCTCGGGCAGCGGCGCGTCGAAGCTCTCCTGGTGGTAGTGGTTGTCGAGATCGAAGCCGAGCCCTACCAGCGCATCGCGCACCGCCTGCATGAACGGCTCGGGGCCACAGCAGAAGACTTCGCGCTCGAGGTAGTCCGGCGCCATCAGCCCCAGCATGAGCTGGTTGAAGAAACCCTGATAGCCGGTCCAGGGGGCGTAGCGGTCGGTCTGCTCGACCACCCAGCGCAGCTCGATGCCGGTGACGCGCGAGGCGATGTGTTCGAGACGTTCGCGGAAGATGATCTCCGACGGACGCCGGGCACAGTTGACGAAGACGATGTCGGGATCGCGACCCTGATCGTAGAGATAGGTGGTCATCGACATCATCGGCGTGATGCCCGAGCCGGCCGAGATGAACAGGTACTTCCTGGCCGGGGCGTCGCCCAGCGAGAAGCGGCCCGCCGGCCCGATCGCCTTCACGCGCATGCCCGGCTGCAGATGATCGAGCATCCAGCGCGTCCCTACCGAACCTTTCTGCGCCTTGACCGTGATGGTCAGCGACATCGGCCGCGAGGGCGACGAGGAGATGGTGTAGGTGCGATGAACGACGCCCTCGGCGGTCGGCAGCTCCAGGGTCAGGAACTGCCCTGGTAGATAGCGGAAGAGCCCGCCCGAGGGCGCCTGGAAGCAGAAGGTCGCCACATTGGGCGTTTCGGGCAGTACCGAGACGCACTCGAGTGTTTCGCTGTCGTGCCAGAACGTCGGCGGCGTTCCGGAGGCGAGTGCAGTCATCTCAGACCTCCACCGCCCGCAGGCGCGTGCCGCTCACCGGCGTGGCAAGCGCCTCGCAGTACCAATCGACGAACTGCTCCACCCCGTTTTCCTGGATCTGGGAGTAGGGTCCAGGCTCGTAGCCGAGCGAGAGGATGCCGAGCTGGTTGTTCTCGACCACCTGGCGATCCTCGTCGTTGGTGTGCAGCCACACTTCGGTCAGACGATCGAGATCGTAATCGACCCCCTCCACGGCATCCTTGTGTACCAGCCAGGTGGTGGTGACTTCGGTCTCGGTCGCACTGATCGGATTGACGCGAAAGGTCAGCGAATGGTCCGGCAGGTAGTGCGACCACATCGACGGATAGTGGAATTTCAGCAGGGTACCCGGTTCGGCCAGCCCCACGCGCCCCAGCGGACGCTTCACCGCGGGTTTGCCATCCAGGGTGTAGCTGACCGCGCCCTCCTGCAGCGGCATCCGCGCCAGACGATACTGACCGCTGTCGGCAATCTGGAACCGGGACGGTATACCCGCCGCCTCGCAGCGCTCGAAGTGCTGGGCGAGGCGCTCGGGGGTGGAGCCGTCAGGCAATACGCCGGCGACGGCCGGATCGGGGGAGAAGGAGCGGCACAGCGACGGGTGGTTGACGCCGCAGTGGTAGCACTCTCGGTTGTTCTCCCACACCAGTTTCCAGTTGCCCTTCTCGACGATGGTCGAGACATGCGCCACCTTGGCCTGTTCGAGATCGTGGACCTGCAGATAGGGCGCTGCGAGCGCCGCGTAGGCCTCGAAGTCCGGCGCCTGCCGCGCCAGGCAGATGAACACCAGCCCGCACAGCTCGCGACAGTGGATCGGCTTGAGGGCGTGCGCCTCGGGGTCGAAGTCAGCCGGCATGTCGCGCGCCCAGAGCAGGCGGCCATCGAGCTCGTAGGTCCACTGATGGTAGGGGCAGACCAGCTTGGCCAGATGGCCGTCGCCGGGTTGGCACAGGACCGACCCGCGATGGCGGCAGGTGTTGTGAAAGGCGCGAATGACATTGTCCTGACCGCGCACGATCAATACCCCGGCCCCGGCAAAGCGCAGGCTGACATAGCTGCCCGGCTTGGTCAGCTGGCACGCCGGCAGGGCGAAGAGCCACTGCCGCTGGAAGATACGCTCGAGATCGGCTTGAAAGATCTCGTCGTCAACATAGAAGGGCTGTTCGAGCGAGTGGCCGGCGCGTCGCCGAGCGAGCAGCTCGTCCAGTTCGGATGTCGATATTGGCATTGTGGAAGACCCTCGTGTTGGCTCCATCGAGCCCCTGACTTAGGCTTGATGCAGGCGTTTTGAATCTCGAGCCGCGACTGCAGCAGCCACCCTGGCCGGCGGCGCCGGCGGTGCTTAGGAAACGCTGAATCAATCGCCGAACGAGATGAAGGGCAAGGCGCACGGAACGCAGAAGGCGAGACATAACATGGGGTTAGGCGAGCCTTCGAGTACCGCGCAACGCAGTCATTCGCTCGTGCAGGCATTTATGCAGTGGTTCCCTTACAGATCCTTGACCAGACGCAGTGCGTCATAGATCGCCGCATGGGTATTGCGATGCGAGATCGCATCGCCGATACGGAACAGCTGGAAGCCTCCGGCCGTGTCCGCCGGCTTCACGATCGGTTGCGGGTCACCCACGATCAGCTTGTCGTAGTCCACCGCGCCCTGATTGCTCGACAGCGGCTTGAGCGATTCGTAGAGATCGTCCATGGGCAGGGTGCCGAAGTTGGCTACCACCTGGTCGACGCGGCGCTCCTTGCCCACGCGGGTGTAATCGCTCTCCACCGAGGCCACCAGCTCGTCGCCTTCGCGGCGCAGTGCGACCAGGCGGAAGGTCGGCGTGAAGGTCGTATCGAGCACCTGCAGCGTGCGCATGTAGGGCACCAGGTTCATCGCCATCACCTCGGGTGCCAGCGCGCGGTCGGCGGTCATGTATTCGACCCGGGCCCCGCTCTTGGCGATGATCTCGGCGGCCTGCAGCGCGGTGTGATCACCGGCTTCGTCGTAGACCAGCACGTTGCGTCCCGGCTTGACGTGCCCCGAGAGAATGTCCCAGCCGGTCACTGCCAGTTCGTTGCCCTGGGTCAGCGCCTGCTCGTTGGGCAGCCCGCCGGTGGCGACGATGACCACGTCCGGCGACTCGGCGGCCACCTCGTCCTGCTCGGCGAAGACGTTGAAGTGGAAGGTGACCCCCAACGCCTGACAGCGTTCGTAGCGCCAGTCGATGATGCCCATCATCTCGCGCCGACGCTCGCTCTGGGCGGTGAGGCGAATCTGCCCACCCGGGGCGTCGGCGGCCTCGAACACCACCACCTCGTGGCCGCGCTCGGCGGCGACCCGGGCCGCTTCCATCCCCCCCGGGCCGGTTCCCACCACCACCACTTTGCGCCGCGTCACGGCCGGCGCAATGGTGTGCGGCATGCTCGTCTCGCGCCCGGTGGCCGGGTTGTGGATGCAGTAGGCGGCACCGCCCTGATAGATGCGGTCGAGACAGTAGTTGGCGCCGACACAGGGCCGGATCTCCTCCTCGCGCCCCTCGATCACCTTGCGCATCAGGTGCGGATCGGCCATGTGCGCGCGGGTCATGCCGATCATGTCGACCTTGCCCGAGGCGATGGCGTGACGCGCGGTGGCGACGTCCTGAATCTTGGCGCCGTGGAAGGTGGGGAAGTCGACCTCACGCTTGATGTCGCCGGCAAGGTCGAGATGCGGCGCGCTGGGCATGCCCTGGATGGGGATGACGTCAGTGAGGCCGGCATCGGTGTCGATGTGCCCCTTGACCACGTTGAGGAAGTCGATCAGTCCGCTGTTCTTGAGCCGGCGCGAGATCTCCATGCCGTCATTGACGTCGAGACCGCCGGGCAGACACTCGTCGCCGGTGTAGCGCACGCCCAGCAGGAAGTCGTCACCGACCCGGGCACGAATCGCCGAGAGCACCTCGAAGGTGAAGCGCAGGCGATTGTCCAGGCTGCCGCCGTAGGGGCCATCGAGTTCGTTGGTCAGGGGCGACCAGAACTGATCCATGAGATGGCCATAGGCCTGGATCTCGAGACCGTCGAGCCCGGCGACATACATGCGCTCGGCAGCATCGACATAGTCTTGGATCACACGCTCGATATCCCACGGCTCGGCCTTCTTGGGATAGGCCCGGTGGGCGACCTCGCGGTGATGGGAAGCCGATACCACCGGCAGCCAGTCGCCCTTGTCCCAGCGCGTACGCCGTCCCAGGTGGGTGAGCTGGATCATCACCGCCGTGCCGTGCTCGTGACAGGCATCGCTCAGCTCGCGCATCCACGGCACCACCTCGTCCTGGTAGGCGAGGATGTTGTTGAACACCGGCGGGCTATCGCGGGATACCGCCGCCGAGCCGGCGGTCATGGTCAACGCCACACCGGCCTTGGCGCGCTCGACGTGGTAGGCGCGGTAGCGCGCCTTGGGCATACCGTCCTCGGGATAGGCGGGCTCGTGGGACGTCAGCATGACGCGGTTCTTGAGTGTCAGGTTCTTGATCGTCAGCGGCTGCAGCAGGGGATCGTTCTTCACGGTCAGGCACCCTTGTTGTTGTGGGGTTGACACCAAGCTAGCGCTCGCTGTACACCAGTGTCAACTGGGATGACACTGGTGTACACGAATGTCGAAGTCTGATGTTCAAGAGAGGCCGAAAGCGGTGTGCACGCCCGGGCCAGGGTGCTCGTGGCGATCTAAAACACCGGCCTCCGGCCTGCTACGCTCAGCGTCCTGCCCATCGCCACCAAGGACTCATCGTGAAAGACGAACTCGCCAACAACCGTAAGGCCTGGGTCGATGCGGCCTACACGCTGCTGATCGGTGCCGGTGTCGGTGCGGTCAAGATCGTGCCGCTGGCCAAGCAGTTGAAGACCTCGCGAACCAGCTTCTACTGGCTGTTCAAGGATCGCGAGGAGATTCTGGAGGCGCTGCTGGCGCGCTGGGAGGCGCAGAACACGCAGGCCGTCATCACCCAGAGCGAGCGCTACGCGGCGACGATCGTCGAGGCCACGCTCAACGTCTTCGACTGCTGGTTCGACCCGGCGATCTTCGATTCCGAGTTCGAGTACGCCGTGCGCAGCTGGAGCCTGCAGGACCCGGCGGTGGCCACCCGCGTCCAGAGGGCCGACAGCGCACGCCTGGGCGCGCTGAAAGCGATGTTCGCGCGCTTCGGTTATCCCGAGCTGGAAGCCGATACCCGGGCGCGTACCGTCTATCTACTGCAGATCGGTTACATCTCCATGCACATCCAGGAGAGCAAGGACACGCGCATCACTCGGATCGCCGAGTACGTGCGCATCTTTACCGGCCAGCCCTGCACCGAGAGCGATATCGCGCGCTTCGCCGACCGTCATCGCGCGCGCTTTCGCACGTCGGCGACCCCAGCGGCGAAGAGCGCCACATGAGTTTCCCGAAGGTCGACCAGTTCGACACCCGGCGGGCCGTACCTTGGGACGCCGCACCTTAGGACATAGCCGCCGGTATCTGCTGATTCCCATCCCACTCGAGAGGTATACGCATGAAGGTCCTCGTCGGCGTCAAACGGGTCATCGATTACAACGTCAAGGTACGGGTGCGCCCGGATCAGAGCGATGTCGATCTGACCAACACCAAGATGGCCATGAATCCGTTCTGCGAGATCGCGGTGGAGGAGGCGCTGCGACTCAAGGAGCGTGGCGTGGCCAGCGAGATCGTGGCTGTCAGCATCGGCCCCAAGGCGGCTCAGGAGCAGCTGCGCACGGCGCTGGCGCTGGGCGCCGACCGCGCCATCCACATCGAGAGCGAGGAGAGACTGGATTCGCTCGAGGTCGCCCAGGTGCTGGCCCGAATCGTCGCCGAGGAGCAGCCGGGGCTGGTGATCCTGGGCAAGCAGGCGATCGACAGCGACAACAACCAGACCGGACAGATGCTCGCCGCCCTCACCGGCATGGGCCAGGGCACCTTCGCCTCGCGCCTGGAGGTGACGGATGAGGAGGTCCAGGTAACGCGCGAGGTCGACGGCGGCCTGCGCACGCTGGCCTTGCGCCTGCCGGCGGTGATCACCACCGATCTGCGTCTCAACGAGCCGCGCCACGCGCGCCTGCCCGACATCATGAAAGCCAAGAAGAAGCCCATCGATAGCCGTGGGATCGACACCGTCGGCCTCGCCGCCAACGACTATCTGCGCCTCGAGCGAGTCGAGACCCCGGCGGCACGACAGGGGGGCAGCAAGGTCGCCTCGGTCGATGAGCTGGTCGACAAACTCAAACACGAAGCCAAAGTCCTGTGACAGGAGCACCCATGAGCACACTGATCTTGGTAGAGCATCGGGATGGCGCCCTGGCCGCCTCCACCGCCCACGTCATCGCCGCGGCCCGCGCCTTGGGCGGAGAGGTCGACCTGCTGGTGGCCGGTGAAGGGGTCGATGCCGTGGCCGCCGCCGCCGCCCGTCTCGATGGCGTACGTGCGGTCCTCACGGCGGATCATGCGGTCTATGCCCATCAACTGGCGGAGCCGATGGCAGCGCTGATCGTCGCCTGCGTGGACGACTACAGCCACCTGCTCGCAGCCGCCTCCAGCAGCGGCAAGGACATCCTGCCGCGGGTTGCCGCGCTCAAGGGCGTGCCGCAGATATCCGACATCATCGCCATCGAGGCGCCCGACACCTTCAAGCGACCCATCTATGCCGGTAGCGCCATCGCCACGCTGAGCAACCATGCCCCACTCAAGGTGGTGAGCGTGCGCACCAGCGCCTTCGATGCCGTGGCGGAAACCGGCAGCGCCGAGATCCGCGCGCTCGATATCGTGGTCGACAACACGCTGTCCACCTTCGTCGGCGACGAGCTCGCCACTAACAGCGGGCCGGAGCTCGGCAGCGCACGGGTGATCGTATCCGGCGGGCGCGGCCTCGGCAGTAGCGAGAACTTCCAGCTGCTCGACGGCGTCGCCGCCAAGCTCGGGGCGGCCATCGGTGCCTCGCGCGCCGCAGTGGACGCAGGCTACGCCTCCAACGACCTGCAGGTGGGCCAGACCGGCAAGGTGGTGGCGCCGGATCTCTATATCGCCGTGGGCATCAGCGGCGCGATCCAGCACCTCGCCGGGATGAAGGACTCCAAGGTGATCGTGGCGATCAACCAGGACGAAGAGGCACCGATCTTCGGCATCGCCGACTACGGGCTGGTGGGTGACCTGTTCGAGGTGATGCCGGCCCTCGAGAGCCGGTTGTAGCTCTTACTCATCCAGCCCTTACGCATCCAGTCCTTGCGCATCCGGCCCTTGCGCGTGCGGGCCTATCGCGGCGTCGGCGAGGCTCGCCTCGCACGGCCTGGCGAAAGCGCATGACCGGTAGTGACTCGTCGGGCAGAAACAGAAGGCCCACGTAAGCAACGACAACGCCCGACTCTGAAGAGCCGGGCGTCCCTGCGACCTTGGGCGGAGCAAAAGCGCCGTGATCAGGCGGGCTCGGGGGTTTTCTTGTTGTCGCCGAGGGTCACTCCGGGTAGATCGCCGGTCATCGTCTCCTGCGGCTGGTAGTGGATCACCGAGCGGATCGCCTCACCGCGGTGGAGCAGATCGAACGCCGTGTTGATGCGATCGTGTGTCATGTTGTGGGTGATGTAGGGGTCGACATCGAAGCGCCCAGAGAGCCACTCGTCGACCATGCCCGGCAGCTCAGAGCGCCCCAGCACGCCACCGAAGGCGCTACCGCGCCAGACCCGCCCGGTGACCAGCTGGAACGGCCGCGTGGCGATCTCCTCGCCGGCGCCGGCGACGCCGATGATGATGCTCTCGCCCCAGCCCTTGTGGCAGCACTCCAGTGCCGCGCGCATCAGGCGCACGTTGCCGACACACTCGAAGGAGAAGTCGACACCGCCATTGGTCATGTCGATGATCACTTCGTGCAGCGGCTCGGGGTGCTCGTTCGGATTCAGGCACTCGGTGGCGCCCAGCGACTCGGCCAGGGCGAACTTGGCCGGGTTGACGTCGATCCCGATGATCCGCCCCGCGCCCTGCAGCTTGGCACCCTGGATCACCGCCATGCCCACCGCGCCGAGGCCGAAGACAGCGACGGTATCCCCCGGCTGTACCTTGGCGGTGTTGCGCACCGCGCCGATACCGGTGGGCACCGCACAGCCCATCACGCACGCCTTGGACAGCGGCGCCTCGGGGTTGATCTTGGCCACCGCGATCTCCGGCAGCACGGTGTACTCGCTGAAGGTGCTGGTGCCCATGTAGTGGCGCAGCATCTTGCCCTTGTAGGAGAAGCGGCTGGTGCCATCCGGCATCAGCCCCTGCCCCTGGGTCTTGCGAATCGTCTGGCACAGGTTGGTCTTGCCGGACTGGATATAGGGGCAGTTGGGGTCTTCCGGGGTATAGAGCGGGATGATGTGATCGCCTGGCACGACCGAGGTCACACCCTTGCCGATCTCCTCGACGATACCCACGCCCTCGTGCCCCAGCACGCAGGGGAAGAGCCCTTCGGGATCGCGCCCCGAGAGCGTGAACATGTCGGTGTGGCAAAGGCTGGTGGTGACGATTCGGACCAGCACCTCGCCCGCCTTGGGCCCCTCGAGATCGATCTCTTCGATCTCCAGTGGGCGATTCGGCTCCCAGGCAATGGCGGCGCGCGTTTTCATGAGGACCTCCGTCAACGGAAAAGTGAGGCAAGGTCGCAGTGACCCTGAGTCGTGACTGTGAATAGCGACGTTGAGTCGAGACTTGGCGTAGTGACCTTGAAGGCATCATGCCGGCGGGCCGACACGCTACACTCGTGACGATACCGGCATGTTCAATTTAAGATACGTTATAACATAACATTTAGATCGCGCTATCGGTTTCCGACAGAAAGCTTTCCCTCGACGACATTCACTCCTTTTCTGGTCCGCCTACCATGCCCAAGACTGAGACGACCCCGATCCCTGTCACCCTGCTGACCGGCTTTCTCGGCAGCGGCAAGACCACCCTGCTCAATCGTCTGGTCCGCCAGCCCGACATGAACCGCACCCTGGTGATCATCAACGAGTTCGGCGAGATCGGGCTCGATCACCGCCTGTTCAGCGCCACCGACGAGACCGAGGTGGTGGCACTGGAGAGCGGCTGCCTGTGCTGCACCATCCGCGGCGACCTCGCCCGCACGCTGCGCGATGCGCCCTGGCGCTATGCCCGGGAGGGCCGGCGCCAGTTCGACCGCGTGGTGATCGAAACCACCGGACTGGCCGATCCGGCGCCGATCCTGCACACCCTGATGACCGAGCCCAGGCTGGTCGGCCAGTACCGGCTCGACGGCATCGTCACCACCGTCGATGCCGTCCACGGTAGCGCCACCCTCGACCACCACCCGGAAGCGCTCAAGCAGGCCGCGGTGGCCGACCGCCTGCTGCTGACCAAGGCCGACCTGACGCCTCTAGAGGCGCTGGCAGCCCTCGCCCGGCGGCTGGCCGAGATCAATCCGGGGGCCGGCCAGCGCCAGGTGGTCCAGGGCGAGATCGAAGCCAGCGCCTTGACCGGGCTGGGGCTGATGGGGGAAGACGGCACCCGCCCCGATCTCGCCCGCTGGATCGACGCCTACGCCCAGCCACCGAGTCTGGCCGGGCTGGCCTTCAGTGCCGGCCCCACGGCTGCCGGGCCACTGCTCACGCCGGTGGGCAGCGACGCATCCGATCCCGCCCGGGACCCCAACCGCCATGACGACCGCATTCGCGCCCACTGCTTCACCCTGGACGCACCGATCGAACTCGGCCGCTTAGAGGCCTGGCTCGAGCTGATGACAGCGCTGATGGGCGAAAACATGCTGCGCATCAAGGGCATTCTCAACCTCGCCGGGCGCGAGCGCCCCACCGTGATTCACGGCGTGCAGCACATCTTCCACCCGCCGGTGGAGCTCGACGCCTGGCCCGACGAAGACCGCCGCTCGCGACTGGTGTTCATCACCCGGGATATCCCGCGCGAATCGCTGGAGAGCGTGCTGGTGGCAGTCACGTAAAAACGCCCCGCGTCACNNGGTGACGCGGGGCGTCGAGTCCGGCGAGGATCGGGGTTGCCGCAGTTATTCAGGCCAGCGCTGGCGCTACTCCCCGCGAACGCCACCGCGGCAGCGACCCGGCACTGGAGAGCGAGACCGCCAGAATCGACATCAGCACCAGCGCCAGCGCGGGCACCAGCACCGCCCAGGGCGCGCGTTCGATATAGGGCAGGCTCTCGGCCAGCAGCAGCCCCCACTCCGGCGCCGGTGGCCGTGGCCCCAGCCCGAGAAAGCCCAGTGCCGCCAGCGCCAGCGCAGTGCCCGGCAGACGCAGCATGGCGTGGCGAAATACCGGGCCGACCACCGCCGGCAGCAGATAGCGGGTGAGCAGCCGCAGCCGCCCCACGCCGAGTATCGGGGTGATGCGCACGTGCGGCTGGCCCAGCGTCTCGGCCACCAGCGCCGCGGTGTGGGCCGCCAGCGGCGCCCAACTGACCAGGGTGACCGCGATCACCGCACCACTGGCGCTCGGCCCCATCAGGCCGGCGACGATCAGCCCGGCGATCACCGGCGGGGTGGCATTGGTGATCTCGATCGGCCCCGCGGCGAGGCGCGGCATCAGCCCGATCGTCATCCCGAGCAGAAAGCTGATGCCCACCGCCAGCAGCGCCATACCCATGGTCGAGAGCGCGCCCTGGCTCACCCGCGCCAGGATATCGCGACCGATACCGTCGGCCCCCAGCGGCAGTGCCAGGCTCGGCGGTTGCAGCCGCAGATAGGCCGAACTCAGCGGATCGCGCCCCAGCCCTGCGATGATGATCAGTGCGAGCGCCGCTGCCGCGAGGGCAGGTATCAGCCAGCGCCAGCGCCCGGGATGCGCTGGCGCCATCGCCACCGGCACCGCGCCGGCACGCAGCGTGCGCCCCAGCAGCAGTGCCCGGCACAGGTTGGCGCTACCACCGAGCGCGATGGCAATGACGATCAGTATGAGAATACCGGTCTGCAGCGCGGGTAGATCCTGCGCCGAGGCCGCACCCAGGGTGGCCCGCCCGATCCCGGGAATGGAGAACACCTGCTCCACCGCGATCGCACCACCGGTCAGCCCCACCATGACCAGACCCACCTGCGGCAGCAGGCTGGGCAAGGTGCGCTGGATCGCCGCCAGAGCGATACGCCGGCGCGCAAAGCCAGCCACGTGCCAGGTCACCACCCAGCGCTCGGAGAACGCCGCCGTCAGCGCATCGCTGAACAGACGCCCGAGCAGACCACCGCCGGGTAGGCCGAGGGCCACCGCCGGCAGGATCAGATGGCGCCAGTCACCCCAGCCATAGGGCGGCAACCAGCGCAGCCAGGCGGCGAATACCACCAGCAAGAGCGCCGCGAGCAGAAACTCCGGCAGCGCGGTGAGCGCCGCCCCCAGCGCGCCGGAGGTAGGTACCGCCTCACCGGCTAGCCCGCGCTTGAGCGTCGGCAGGCAGATCAACAGGGCGATCACCAGCGCCACCCCCAGCGCAGCCGCCATTAGCGTCAACGAGACCTGCGCTGCCTGCAGCATGCCCGGTAGCACCGGGGTGCCGGAGATCCAGGAGACACCGGCATCGCCATGCGCAAGCCCGCTAAGCCAGTGCCCCAGTTTCTCGAACGGCCCCATGGCGAGGCCGAGCTGGGTACGGATGGCGTCCAGCGCCTCGGCGCTCGGATTCTGCTCACCGGCGCGGGCACGCAGGATGCTGAGTGCCGGATCGCGCCCCGAGAGCCACGGCAGCAGCCCCACCAGCACCACCACGCCGGCCAGCGTCACCAGCCGCGATAGTGTCGGCAGCAGACGCTGCCACGCCTCCCAGCGCCACGCTACCCCGGCAGATCGTGGGATCAGGCTCAGCGGCTGACTAGTGGGCATCGGCTGCCTGAACGAAGTGGGTGTGCTCGTTGATCAGCTCGCGCTCGCGCGGATCACGCACGGCATCGACCACACGGACGGACTCGCCCTGGATCACCCGCTCGTGGAGCATGGGAATCGCAGCATCTGCTTTCAGGATCTCGGCTTCGGCAGCGATGATCGCCTGGCGACGCTCGGGGCCCGGCGGCAGATCGCCGGCCTTGGCCAGCGCCGCATCGATCTTGGGGTCGCACAGCTGGGCGATGTTGAACGAGCCCGCGCAGGAGAAGTCGCTGAACATGTAGGCGACCGGATCGCCGGAGTCGAGCAGGGTCGCCCGCGACAGGATGAAGGCGTCGAACTTGCCCGCCAGCATGTCGGATTCGATGTGCGCGTACTGGCGCACCTCCTGCTGGACATCGAAGCCCGCCGCCTCGAGCTGCTGTTCGAGCAGCACCGCCACTTCCGGCAGCTCGGCACGATCGGTGAAGGTGCCCAGCGTGATGCGGGTCCCGTCCGGCTCGGCAGCTGCGGTGCGCTGGGTCAGCGGCTGGCGCAGCTCGCTCGCCCAGGCCAGTGCCGGGCCCAGCAGCCCTTCGGCGACGTCAGCGCGACCTTCGTAGACGGTGCGCACGATGGCACCACGATCCAGTGCCTCGCGCGCCGCCGCACGCAGGGCCGGATCCTGGAACGGCCCGGAGACGGTATTGAGATAGAGGGTGTTGGTGCGCGGCATCGGCACTTCATGTATCAGCGACGGATCGATCAGCGCCACCTGCGAGACCGGCACCGCCTCGACCACATCCGCCGTACCGGTACGCAGCGCAGCGCCACGGGCGGTGCCATCGGGCACATAGTCGGCATCGATGCCAGCGAGTTCGGCGCGCTCTCCCCAGTAGCCGTCGTAACGCTCGAGGGTGGCACCCTGAATGCCGTTGATCTCGGTGAGTACGAAGGGCCCGGTGCCCGCACGGGTGGGATCGACGTGGCCCGCCTGGGCGTAGGCCCGCTGCGCCATGATCGCCAGCTGCGGGCTGGATAACCGGTTGGGCACCAGCGGGTCGGCATCCGCCGTACGCACGATGACGGCGTTCTCGCCGTCGGCCTCGATGTGCATCTCGACACCGTCGAGAATGCGCGGCTTGGGTACGGCCTGGGTAGCGGCGGTGAGCGAGGCCACCACCTGCCCGGCGGTCAGCGCGGTGCCGTCATGGAAGGTCACGTCCGGGCGGATGGTGAAGCGCCAGGTCTGGGGGTCGAGCTGCTGCCACTCGGTGGCCAGAAACGGCTGGGGGTCGCCATCGGCATCGAGCCGAATCAGCGTCTCGGCGGTGCTCCAGCGCGACAGCTTGAAGGCGTCGTCGGTGAGCGGATTGAGCCCGGAGCGCGGCGGCTGCAGCATGGCGACGCGGAGGCGCTGATCCTGCATCTGCGTCTTCTCGGAAGCCTCGTCACGCGCCGCCGAGGTCTCCTCGTCCTGCCCGCAGCCGGCGAGAAGAGAGAACGACAGCACCATCAGCGGCAGCGTCAGGGCACGCCGCAGCAGGCTGACCGGGTGGCGTGTGGCCGAGGCGCGCCGGGGCGTCGCCAGCATCGAGGAAGCGCGCAGCGTCGCAGCGGTGCCGAAAGTCGCAGTGGCAGGGAAGGTCACGAGGGGATCTCCTGGGTCGTGGGGCGGCGCCCGGCAGCCTCCGAGGGCGGTACGGGCGTGGACAAGGCGGTAGAAAAGGTCGTGGCGGCGCGCAGCAGCGCTGCGGTATGCGCCTGGGCGGGCTGGCGGAACAGTGCCGCCGTGGGGCGATCTTCGATGATCGCACCGGCATCGAGGATCAGCGTGCGCTGGCACAGCCGACACACCACCGAAAGATCGTGGGAGATCAGCAGCAGGGCGATGCCGGCGTCATGATTGAGCGACTTGAGCACCTGGGTGACCTTGGCCTGGACCGGCAGGTCGAGCCCGCTCAGCGGCTCATCCGCCAACAGCAGCCGGGGCCGCACCGCGATCGCCCGGGCGATCGCCACGCGCTGCGCCTGCCCGCCAGAGAGCGACTCGGGGCGCCGCTCGAGAAAGCTGCCATCCAGCCCCACCTGCGCCAGCGCCTCGCTCACCCGGCGCTGGTGATCGCCATCGATGCCCAGATGCACCAGCGGCTCGCGCACCAGCTCACGGACTCGCATACGCGGGTCGAGGGAGGCAGCGGGGTCCTGCGGGATGTACTGCACCACCCGGCGATACCAGCGCAGCGCACGCACCGAGCCGGGCCGGATACGCCGGCCCTGGCACCAGATCTCGCCGCTGTCGGCACGCGCCAGACCCAGCATCAGATTGAGTAGCGTCGACTTGCCCGCCCCGGAGACCCCGGCGAGACCGATCAACTCTCCCGGGCGGATGGCGAAATCCACCGCCTTCAGGACCGGCTGCCGCTCGCGCCGCCAACCCCAACGCCTTGGCCCCGCCACCCAACGGCTCAGCCCACTGACGCGCAGGAGAGAGCCGTCAGCGTTTAAACAAGAGCCATCAGCGTTTAGAGAAGCGCCATCAGAGCTGAGGAGAGAGCCATCAGCGTTTGGAGAAAAGCCATCAGCGTCTGGGCGAACGCCCTCGTCGCGTCTCGCCGGGTGGCTATCGTCGAGGAGACTCATCGCGCCCCCACCACAGCATCGGCGGGGCAGATGTCCGCTGCCGCCAGCATCTCGGGCGTTATCTCGGCGCTGCGCATCGCACCCACCAGCTCGCGGGTGAAGCGCTGCTGAGGTGACGCGACCAGATCCGCCAGCGGGCCACTCTCGATCATCCGCCCCTGCTCCAGGATCACCGCGCGCTGACACAGCCGGCTGGCCGCCCCCATGTCGTGGGAAATGAACAGCAGCGCAGGCTTCCCGGCGCCACCGGTGGTCTCGTGCAGCAGCGTCAGCACCTCTGCCTGGGTCAACGCATCGAGCGCCGTGGTCGGCTCGTCGGCCACGATCAGTGAAGGCTTGCAAGCCAGCGCCAGCGCCACGCAGACCCGCTGGCGCTGGCCACCGGAGAGTTCGGCGGGCGAGCGCGTCAACAGCTCGGTGGCCGCCGTGAGGCGCATGCGCGTCAGCAACTCGGCGGCAGCGGCCCGCGCCGCCCGGCGCGACAGCCCATGGAAGCGCACGAACGGCTCGCTCAACTGGGCGCCCACGCTCACCAGCGGGTTCAGGGCCGCCTGGGTGTTCTGGAACACCATGCCGATGCGCAGCGCTCGCGGGCGCCGCGTCGCCGCCACACCAGCGACCTCATGCGCGCCGAAGCGAATGCTGCCGCCGACGCTTGCCGTGGAGGGGGTGATACCGAGGATCGCCGCCGCGGTGAGCGACTTGCCCGAACCCGAGGGGCCGATCAGACAGACGCGCTCACCGGCGCCGACGGTGAAGTCGAGACCATCCACCACGCGCTGCGCGCCGAGACGCACCGACAGATTGTCCACCCGCAGCACGGGCTCGTTGAGCTCGGACACCACGCCACGCTCCTGCTGGAAAGGTCGAGAAGCGCGAAGTTATAACATAACGATTTGATGGTGCGCCATCGCCGGATTGACGGCTTCGGAGATCGGTCTGCGCGGGGGAGAAGTCAGGCTGTCTGGCGTCAGGGATGATTCGAGGCAACGGCTGGCACGACGGGCCCCGCTGGGCCCGTCGCGTCGGCGTGCTTTATTCCACCGTCACGCTCTTGGCCAGGTTGCGCGGCTGATCCACGTCGGTGCCCTTGAGCACAGCGACATGGTAGGAGAGCAGCTGCAGCGGCAGGGTGTAGAGAATCGGCGCGAGAACTTCGTCGATCTGCGGCACGTGGAGCACGCGCAGATCGTCAGCGGCGGTCAGCCCGACCTGGGCATCGGCGAAGACGAAGAGTTCGCCGCCACGGGCGCGGACCTCCTGCAGGTTCGACTTGAGCTTCTCCAGCAACTCGTCGTTGGGTGCCACCGCGATCACCGGCATGTCGGCGTCGACCAGCGCCAGCGGGCCATGCTTGAGCTCCCCCGCCGGATAGGCCTCGGCGTGGATGTAGGAGATCTCCTTGAGCTTGAGCGCCCCCTCCAGGGCGATCGGGAACTGGGTGCCACGCCCCAGGAACAGCGCATGGTGCTTCTCGGCGAAGGCCTCCGAAAGCTCGGCGATGGGGCCATCCATCTCCAGCGCCTGTTCGAGCAGCGCCGGCAGCCCGCGCAGGGCCTGGACCAGCGCCGTCTCGCGGGCATCGCAACGCTCGCGGCGCAGCGCCAGGGTGAGCAGCAACAGCGCCACCAGCTGGGTGGTGAACGCCTTGGTCGAAGCGACCCCGATCTCCGGGCCGGCCTGGGTCATCAGCGCCAGATCCGATTCGCGGGTCAGCGAACTCCCCGGCACGTTGCAGATCGCCAAGGCGCCGAGATAGCCGGCCGCACGCCCCTTGGCGTAACGTAGCGCCGCCAGGGTGTCGGCGGTCTCCCCGGACTGGGAGAGAGTGACGAAGAGCGTATTCTCCGGCACCACCACTTCGCGGTAGCGATACTCCGAAGCGACTTCGACCGTGGTCGGAATACCGGCGAGCTTCTCCAGCCAGTAGCGCGCCACCAGGCCAGCATGGTAGCTGGTGCCGCAGGCGACGATATGAATCTGCCTGACGCGAGCGAACAGCGCCTTGGCCCCGACGCCGAAACTGCTCTCCAGCACGTGGGAGCCGCTCAGTCGGCCCTCCAGGGTGGCTGCGATCACGGCGGGCTGCTCATGGATCTCCTTGAGCATGAAGTGGCGATACTCGCCGCGGCTGGCGGCGCCGTCGCCATGCTCGAAGGTGTGCACGTCACGCTCGGCCGGCTCGCCGTTAGCGAAGATCTCGATGCCGTGGGCGTCCGACAGGCGCACCACGTCGCCCTCCTGCAGGTAGACGAAGCGGTCTGTGACCTGCAAAAGCGCCAGGGTATCGGAGGCGAGGAAGTTCTCGTCGATCCCCACGCCGACCACCAGCGGGCTGCCCTTGCGCGCGCCGACGATCTCGCGCGGCGCCTCCACGTGCATCACCGCCAGCGCGTAGGCGCCGTCGATCCGGGCCAGGGTCGCCTGCACCGCGGCGAGCAGATCGCCGTGGGCGTCGAAGGCGCGTTCGAGCAGATGCGCCACCACCTCGGTGTCGGTCTCGGAGTCGAACACCACGCCCTCGGCCTCGAGATCGCGCTTGAGCGGTTCATAGTTCTCGATGATGCCGTTGTGCACCAGTGCCAGGCGGCGCCCGGCGACGTGCGGGTGGGCGTTGGCCTCGGAAGGCTTGCCGTGGGTCGCCCAGCGGGTGTGGGCGATACCGATATGCCCCTTGAGGTCATCCTCGGCAAGCTTCTCCTCCAGCGCCGCGACCTTGCCCAGCGCACGCCGACGCGCCAGCGCACCAGCCCTATCCAGCACTGCCATGCCGGCGCTGTCATAACCGCGGTACTCGAGACGCTTGAGCCCTTCCAGCAGGATGCCCTGCACATTGCGCGCTGCCAGCGCGGCGACGATTCCACACATGTCCGATATCCTCGGTGTTATTGGGGCGCGTCGGCGACCACCAGCGTCACGCCCTGGCCCTCGATGGCGGCGGCATCCGCCGCCTCGAGACGCCAGTCGGTCACCAGGGTGTCGATACGAGCCCAGGGAAGTTCCAGATTGGGGATGCGACGGCCGAGCTTGTCGGCCTCTACCATCACCACCACCTCGCGGGCGACCTCCGCCATCACGCGGGTGAGGCCGAAGAGCTCGTTGTAGGTGGTGGTACCGCGGTCGATGTCGATGCCATCGGCACCGACGAAGAGCTGATCGAAGTCATAGGCGCGCAGCACCTGTTCGGCGACCTGCCCCTGAAAGGATTCGGAGTGCGGGTCCCAGGTGCCACCGGTCATCAGCAGCGCCGGCTCGGGTTCGAGCTCGCGCAGGGCACCGGCCACGGCGAGCGAATTGGTCATCACCACCAGCCCACGCAGGCCGCCGAGTTCACCGATCAGCGCCGCCGTGGTGGTGCCGCTGTCGACGATGATGCGGTTGTGCTCGCGGATGCGGGCGCGGGCGGCCCGCGCAATGGCGCGCTTGTGGGGCGAGAGCACCTGTGCCGGTTCGGCGAGCATCTCCTGGGGCAGCGGCGCCGCCCCGCCGTAGCGGCGCAGCAGCAGGCCGCTGCTCTCCAGGGTAGAGAGATCCTTGCGCACCGTGACCTCGGAGATGGCGAAGCGCGACGCCAGCACCTCGACCGGTGTCTCGCCATGGGCATTGACGTAGGCGAGGATGGCGTGACGTCTCTGGGCGGTATCGCGTTTCGGCATTCTTTCACTTCGAAAGATAATTGAGAGCGAATCGAAACTTAAAGCGCGCCCTGTGTCAAGCGAGAGGGCTACGATCCGCCATCTTCCGCGCACGGGCAGCCCGGTCGTCAGCCGATCTGCGATAATGCACGCCGTTTACCGCTCCTCATCTCAGGTCACCCCGCGATGCCTCATCTTTCCTCGCCCACTGCCCTCTGTCGCCGCCATCTCGGCTGGCTCGTCACCGTCGTCACCCTGCTCGGCGTGCTGCTGGGGGGCTGCTCGCGCCCCCCGACGCTTCACAAGCTCGAAGGGGCGGCCGAGGGCACGACCTACCATATCAGCTGGTGGTCGGAGCCCGAGGTCGCCCCCGAAGCGCTCGAAAAGGGGATCGATCAGGCCCTGCAACAGGTCGATCTGTGGATCTCCAACTACCGCGACGACTCGCTGATCGAACGCTTCAACCGCGGCTCCTCCACCCAGTGGCAGACGCTCCCTGCGGATGTCGTGCAGCTGCTGTCGATCGCACGCACGGTGCACCGGGAGTCGCGGGGCTGCTACGACCCCACCATTGCGCCGCTGTTCGACCTGTGGGGCTTTCGCGCGGACCACTTCCAGCCGCCGAGCCAGTCAAGCATCGAAGCGACCCTGGCCAAGGTCGGCTTCGACCATCTGCAGCTCGACCCGACACAGGACCGGGTACGCAAGACGCTACCCGAACTCTCGGTGGACATGTCCTCGATGGGCGAAGGCTACACCCTGTGGCGCCTGCGCCAGGTGCTGGAGGACGCCGGCATCCACGCCTACCTGATCGAGTTCGGTGGCGACATGCTGGCGCGCGGGCGCAAGCCGGACGGCAGCACCTGGAAGGTGGCGATCGAGCGCCCATCGCCGGCGCGCATGGCGGTCGAGCGGGTGTTCGAGATCAGCGCCGAATCCGGGGTGTCGATCAATACCTCAGGCACCTATCACCACTTCTTCGATGAGGCGGGCCATCGCTACTCGCACATCCTCGATGCGCGTACCGGCACGCCGGTGACCCATGATCTGGTCTCCGCCAGTGTGATCGGCAGTGACCCGCGCCTGGGCGACGCCTGGGCCACGGCGATGCTCTGCCTGGGCCAGCAGGCGGGCATGGCGGTGGCGCGGGCCCAGCATCTGGCGGTGCTGTTCATCCAGCAGGATGGCGATGGCAAGCTGCACGAGAGCCAGAGCCCGGCGCTGGCCAACTCCAACCTGGTGAAGGCGCTGCCCTGAGCGGCGTGGCGAGCGGCTCGACTCAGGGCATCGCCACCAGGCGGTAGCCGACCCCCGGTTCGGTCTGGATCAGCCGTGGGGCATCGGGGTCGTCCCCCAGCTTGTGGCGCAGGCGGCTGACGACGATGCGCAGATAGTGGGTGTCGTGGACATGCACCGGCCCCCAGATCTCGGCGAGCAGCTGGTGCTGGGTGACGACCCGATCGGGCTGGCGCGCCAGCATCGCCAGCACGCTGAACTCGCGCGGGGTCAGGTGCAGTGCCTCGCCGTGGCGGGTGACGCGGTGCCCGGCGATATCCAGCGTCAACTCGCCGAGCTGGAGCAGCGCCGGGACAGCGCTGGGCGCGGGTGCGCGCAGCGCCACGCGCACCCGCGCCAGCAACTCCTGGATGCCGAACGGCTTGGTCACGTAGTCGTTGGCGCCGGCATCCAGGGCGGCGACCTTTTCACGCTCGCTGCCGCGGGCCGAGACCACCAGCACCGGCACCTCGCTCTGGGCGCGCAGGGCGTCGAGCACCTCCATGCCATCGACGTCGGGCAGGCCGAGATCGAGCAGTACCAGCGCCGGCGGCTGGCGGTTGAACGCCGCCACCCCGGCGGCACCGGTCTCGCACGCTTCCACCTGGAACCCCTGGGAGCAGAGACTGATGCGTAAAAAGCGTCGAATCTGGCGATCATCCTCGATCACCAGCAGACGCGGCCCAGGCCCCGGGGAAACCTCACTCATGACGACTCTCTCTCTGCCGTTGTCTCGGTCTCGGGCAGTGCCCACAGCGGCAGACGGATCACGATTTCGCTACCGCTGCCCCAATCCGCTGCCCGTGCCACGATCTCGCCGCCATGGGCACCGACCATGCCGCGACAGATGGCCAATCCCAGCCCGCTGCCCTGGGGGCCACGGTCACCATCACCACCGCTGAAGAACATGTCGAAGATGCGCTCGCGCAGCGTCTCCGGGATGCCCGGCCCCTGATCGGCGACACGAATCACGATCCACTCCCCCGCCTGCTCGCCCACCAGCCGCAGCCGCCCACCCGGCGGCGAGAAGCGTGCGGCATTCTCGATCACGTTGATCAGCGCCTGCTCGATCAGCGCCGGATGCACATAGAGCAGCGGCAGTTGGGGGTCGAGGTGACGCTCGATACGCAGCGGCTCGACCACCGTACCCAGGCGCTTGAGCGCCGAGTTGAGGATATCGGCGAGGGCGACCCAGTCGCGCTCAAGCTTGAGCCCGCCGTGCCCGAGCCGGGTCATGTCGAGCAGATTCTGGATATAGCGATTGAGGCGTTCACTCTCGCCGAGCACGCCATCGAGCAGCTCGCGGCGATCGGCTTCCGCCAGTTCGGACCACAGATCGCGCAGCGCGCTGGCGGAGCCGATGATCGCCGCCAGCGGCGTGCGCAGATCGTGGGAGACCGATGAGAGCAGCGCCGAGCGCAGGCGTTCGTTCTCTTCCGCCAGCCTGGCGGCACCGAGCTCCTCGACCAGCCGGGTGCGCGCCAAGGCGGCGCCCAGCTGGTTGACCAGATTGACCACCAGCGCCTCCTCGGCCTCGTCGAGTCCCGCCCCACGGTCGCCCAGAGCCAGCCCCAGCACCGCCGGCACAACCCCCTCGCCCGCGCCCTGTTCGACGATCGGCACGAAGCGCCAGCGCTGCGCGGCCAGGGTCTGGGTGCCATGGCCGCTGGGACGGGCGTGGCGCTGACTCCAGTGCGCCGCCTGCAGGGTCGGGGCGTCGAGCACGATGGCCCCGGGGTACGAGGCGCTGACCCGCGGCGGCGCCTCGGCCTCGGGGCTGTCGACGAACACGCACGGCAACTCGAGCTGGTCCGCCAGCACCTTGACCGCGATGCTGCGTACCCGATCGCGATCCGCCGCCGCGGCCAGGGCGCGCGAGATCGACAGCATCTCCTGGATCTGATGGCGGCTCTGGCGCAACAGCAGCAGCTGGCGCCGTACCTTGCCGGCGAGCTGCCCGGCCACCGCAGCGACCAGGCAGAAGACGAGCAGCGTGAGCACCTGGTCCTGATGGATCATGGCCAGGCTGAAGCGGGGCTCGGTGAACAGGAAGTTGTAGACCAGCGCGCTCAGTGCCACCGCCAGCATCGCCGCGCGGGTCCCCGCCTTGAGCGCGCTGACCAGTACCGCGGCGAGGAACACCAGCGACAGGTTGGCCAGGTCGAGCAGACTCGACAGCGCCGCCGCGACAACCGCCGCCAGGGCCACGCTGACCAGCGGCCACACCCCCTCGCGCCACCGCGGCCAGCGCCACTCTCGCTTACGCCGAGGCGGTGCAGCGGGCGCCTCGGCGAGCAGGATCAGATCGAACGGCGGCCGGCGGGCCAGCAGGCGGCCGACCAGTGGCGCCTGCCACCAGTGCCACTTGCGTGGCGTGCGCCCGAGCATCAGCGTAGTGACGTTGTGGCGCGCAGCGTATTCGAGCAGCTCGGCCAGGGGGTCATCGCCACGCAGGGTCTCCCAGCGGCCACCGAGCTGTTCGCTCTGCTGGCGCAGCGTACCCGCTTCACCGGCCGCCGCGGCGTCGAGCTCGCGCAGCGGTGTCACCAGCACCACCGCCCACGGTGCCTGGTGGCGCTGCGCCCAGCGGCTGGCGGCGCGCAGCAGCGCCTGGTCGCCACGCCGCCCCTCCACCGCCACCAGCAGCCGCGCGCGCACCGGCCAGGGCCCGGCGACGCCGCCGGCGTCCATCACCCGGCGCACGTCGCTGTCGAGCCGCTCCGCCATCACCTGCAGCGCCAACTCGCGCAGCGCGGTCAGGTTACCCGGCGAGAAGTAGCGCGCCAGCGCCGCACGGGCCTGCTCCGGTACATAGACCTTGCCCTGCTTGAGCCGCTCGATCAGCTCCTGCGGGGTGAGGTCGATCAAAGACAGATCGCGGGCCCGGGCGATCAGCGCATCGGGCACGGTCTCGCGCATGCGCACGCCGGTGATCCGCGCGACATCGTCATTGAGCCGCTCGACGTGCTGGACGTTGAGCGTGGTCCACACCTCGATGCCCGCATCGAGCAGCTCCTCGATATCCTGCCAGCGCCGCGCGTGGCGCCCCCCGGGGATGTTGCGATGGGCCAGCTCGTCGACCAACAGGATCGCCGGGCGCCGGGCCAGCGCCGCGTCGAGGTCGAACTCGGGATAGCCGCGCCCGCGGTAGTCCCGCGTTATCGGCGCCAGGCGCTCGAGCCCGGCGCACAGCTGCTCGGTCTCGGCGCGCCCATGTGCCTCGATGACACCGAGCACCACCTCCTCGCCACGGTCGTGACGCTCGCGGGCGGTATGCAGCATGGCGCTGGTCTTGCCCACCCCCGGCGCCGCGCCCAGAAAGATGCGCAGCGCACCGCCGCTACGGGTGGTGGCCAGCAACGCATCCGGGTCCGGACGCGGGGGATCTTGGGTGTGATTCACGCAGGGCTCCGACAGGGGCGGCACGCGGCATACGGGCAGACGCCCGATCGGCGCCGGGTGCTCACGGCAGCGGCCGGACGGCGATGCCATCGAGGGCCAGATTGAGCGGAAGAACCGCCACCCGTGGCTGGCCGAGCCCGCCGCTCTCACTATAGCGCGCCACCAGCCCACGGACATCCGCCTCGCGCAGGCCGCGGGCATGCGCCACCCGGGCGACCTGGATCGCCGCCGCCTGGGGGCTGATGTGCGGGTCGATCCCGGAGCCCGAGGCGGTCAGCAGATCCACCGGTATCCGCCCCGGCGCCACGCCGTCACGGGCGGTGATTCGCCGCGCATCGGCTTCGGCACGTTGCCGCAGCGCCGGGTTGCTCGGCGCCAGGTTGGAGCCGCCGAGCGTGTCGGCGGCATAATCCACCGCCGAAGGCCGGCCCTGGAAGTAGCGGTCACTGGTGAATGCCTGTCCCACCAGGGACGAGCCGATGACCCGCCCCTGGGCATCGGCGAGCAGGCTGCCGTTGGCCTGGTGAGAAAACCCCAGCTGGCCCACGCCGACCACCACCAGCGGATAGAGCAGCCCCAGCAGCACCGCCATGAGCAGGCTGAAGCGGGCTGCCGTCAGCCAGCTGCCGGGGCCAGCGTACCGCAAGAGAGAGTGAGAGGCCTCCGCGGGAGAGGCATGCGCCCCATGCACGGCAGCGTCGTGGCGAGGCGCATCATGACCGGAATCAGTGGCTGACATGGCAAGTCTCCAGAGTGCTCAGAACAGCGGACCGATGAGCAGGTCGATCAGCTTGATGGCGGGGAACGGCAGCAGCAGGCCACCGAGACCGTAGATCAGCAGGTTGCGTCGCAGCATGGCGCTGGCGGAGGCTGCGTGGACGCGCACGCCGCGCAGGGCGAACGGGATCAGCGCGGGTATCACCAGCGCATTGAAGATGACCGCCGACAGCACCGCGGATCGCGGCGAGTGCAGGGCGAGCAGATCGAGCCCGCCCAGCGCCGGTACGCTTGCGGCGAAGATCGCCGGCAGAATGGCGAAGTACTTGGCCACATCGTTGGCCAGCGAGAAGGTGGTCAACGCGCCGCGGGTGATCAGCAACTGCTTGCCGATCTCCACCGCACTGAGCAGCTTGCCGGGGTCGGAGT
Source organism: Salinicola sp. RZ23 (assembly GCF_003206675.1). NCBI lineage: Bacteria > Pseudomonadati > Pseudomonadota > Gammaproteobacteria > Oceanospirillales > Halomonadaceae > Salinicola > Salinicola sp. RZ23. The sequence continues at coordinate 158,090 of NZ_PZJK01000001.1, read as the reverse complement.
CGAGATCGACCATGTTGGCCGCCTCCCGCGCGGCCTGGGTGCCCGAGTTCATCGCCAGCCCGAGATCGGCCTGGGCCAGCGCCGGGGCGTCGTTGGTGCCGTCACCCATCATCGCCACCAGCCGCCCGGCGGCCTGCTCCGCGCGAATCAGCTCGAGCTTCTGCTCGGGCGTCGCCTCGGCAACGTAGTCGTCGACCCCCGCCTCGGCGGCGATCGCCGCGGCGGTGATCGGGTTGTCGCCGGTGATCATCAACGTCTTCACGCCCATCTGACGCAGCTGCGCGAAGCGCTCGGCGATGCCCGGCTTGATCACGTCGGCGAGTGCGATCACCCCCAGCAGACGCGCCCCTTCGGCCACCGCCAGCGGCGTGGCGCCGTGGCGCGAGATCCGCTCGACCAGCGCCTCGTAATCCGCCGGTAGCCGCCCGCCGGCTTCCTGCACCCGCCGGGCGATGGCGTTGGGGGCGCCCTTGCGCCAACAGCGGCCATCGGCGAAATCGAGCCCGGAGACCCGGCTGGCGGCGCTGAACGGCACCACGCTGGCCTCCACGGCCACCAGCTCGTCGCCCTGGGCCCGGGCCAGGGCGACGATCGAGCGCCCTTCGGGCGTGGGGTCCTCGAGGGAGCAGAGCGCAGCGACCTGGCGCAGCCGCGCCGGGTCGACCCCGTGGCAGGCGGCGAACTCGGTGGCGCGGCGGTCACCCAGGGTGATGGTGCCGGTCTTGTCCAGCAGCAGGGTGTCGATGCTGCCGGCGATCTCCACCGCCTTGCCCGACTTGGCGACGAGATTGGCACGCATGGCGCGCTCCATCCCGGCGATACCGATGGCCGGCAAGAGCCCACCGATGGTGGTCGGGATCAGACACACCAGCAGCGCCACCAGCATCACCGGCGAGGTCGAGATACCCACGAACTGGGCCAGCGGCACCAGGGTGACGACGACGATCAGAAAGATCAGGGTGAGCGTGGAGAGCAGCACGGAGAGTGCCAGCTCGCTGGGGGTCTTCTGACGGCTGGCGCCCTCCACCAGAGCAATCATACGGTCGAGCAGCGAATCCCCCGGATCGACGCTGACCTCGATGATCAGCTCGTCGGAGAGCAGCTTGGTCCCGGCGCTGACCCCGCTGTTGTCGGTGCCCGCCTCGCGCAGTACCGGTGCGGACTCACCGGTGACCGCGGATTCATTGATCGAGCCGGCGCCCTCGAGGATCTCGCCGTCGGCCGGAATCAGCTCACCGGCGACCACCCGCACGCGGTCGCCCCGACGCAACCGATCGGCAGCGACCCGCTCTTCGCCGCTCCGGGTCAGCCGGCGTGCCTGCAACTCACCGCGGGTGGCACGCAGGCTACCGGCGTGCGCCTTGCCCCGCGCTTCGGCCATCGCTTCCGCCGCGTTGGCGAACAGTACCGTCGCCAGCAGGATCAAGGTCACGATCAGCGCGAAGATTCCCTGGCCGCTCGCCTCGGCAAACGCCATGCCGGTATACATCGCGCACACCAGGGTGCCGATGGCGACCACCGCCATCACCGGATTGCGCGCCAGACTGCGCGGGTTCAGCCGGCGCAGGGATTCTGCCAGCAGGGTCAGTGGCCGAATGCGCAGGCCCTGGGAGGCGTCGTGTGCTTGCATCATTGCCATCTCTCTTTCCTCGATCCCGTTTTCACCCATCCCGTTTCCGTCGACGCGCGGCATCAGGGCAGAGTCAACTGTTCAGCGATCGGTCCCAGCACCAGCGCGGGCAGGAAACCGAGCAGATTGACGATGACGATGACCCCGGCGGTGAGCCCGACGAAGGCGCCGCTCTCCATGGCCAGGCTGCCGCGCCCTTGCGGCGCCGTGCGCTTGCCCGCCAACCACCCGGCCACCGCCAGCGGCACCAGCATCGGCAGGAAGCGGCCGACCGCCAGCGCCACCACGCAGGTCAGGTTCCACCAGGGCGTCGCATCGCCGAGTCCTTCGAAGCCGGAGCCGTTGTTGGCGAAGGCCGAGGTGTATTCGTAGAGCACCTGGGAAAGGCCGTGGAAGCCGGGATTGGAATTGCCGGCCAGGGTGGGAAACGCCACGGTGATGGCGGTCGATCCGAGGATGATCAAAGGCTGTGCCAGAATCGCCAGGGAGATCCAGCGCATCTCGCGGGTCTCCAGCGGCTTGCCGAACAGCTCCGGGGCGCGGCCGATCATCAGCGAACCGATGAACGCCGCCAGCATCAGGTAGAGCAGATAGCCGATCAGACCCACGCCGATACCGCCGAAAGTGACGTTGACGAACATGTCCATCAGCAGCCCCAGGCCGCCCAGCGGGTTGAAGCTGTCGTGCATGGCGTTGACGGAGCCGTTGGAGGTCTGGGTCGTCCAGCTGCCCCAGAGCGCGGAGAGATCGCTGCCGAAGCGCAGCTCCTTGCCCTCGAGGTTGGGGCTGTCGGCAACGGCGAGCCCGACCAGGGCAGCGTTGGGCAGGCGCTCCGACACCACGATCATGGTGGTGGTGAGCAGCGAGAAGGCGATCATGACCACGCCGATACCCATCATCAGCCGGCGCCGGCCGCTGATGACACCCACCGCGATCAGCGACGCTACCGGTATCAGCAGCAGCGCGATCGTCTCGATCAGGTTCGACAGCCCGGTCGGGTTCTCCAGCGGCACGGTCGAATTGGGGCCGTACCAGCCGCCGCCGTTGGTGCCCAGCTGCTTGATCGCCACCATCGGCGCCACCGGGCCACGGGGGATCACCTGCAGCGCGCCCCCATCGAGCATCGTCACCCGCTGGGCGCCCTGATAGGTCGCCGGTACGCCCTGCCATACCAGAATCAGGGCCACGATCAGCGACAGTGGCAGCAGCACCCGCACCACGATCCGCGTGAGATCGACGTAGTAGTTCCCCACCCCGCCCCCGGCGTTCGTGGCGGCCGGGCGCCGCAGCAGCGTCCGGGTGATGGCGAGCAACACCGCCAGCCCCGTCGCCGGGGTCAGGAACTGCAGCGTGACGATGGCCAGGGTCTGGCTCAGGTAGGAGAGTTGCGTCTGGCCCGAATAGTGCTGCTGGTTGGTATTGGTGGCGAACGAGACGGCGGTGTGCAGCGCCGTATCCCAGCGCATGCCCGGAATGCCATCGGGGTTGAGTGGCAGCACGCCCTGGCCCATGAAGACGAGCCAGGCAAGCCCGATCAGCAGCAGGTGAAGTCTCAACACGGCCAGCAGATAGGCCGACCAGGTCATCGACAGCCGTCGGTCGACACCGGCCAGGCGCATCAGGAACGACTCCAGCGGCCCGAAGAGACGATCCATCACGCTGGGGCGATGCGTATCCAGCGCGCGGCCCATGTAGAGCCCCAGGGGCAGCGCCAGACCGATGAGCAGCGCATAGTAGAGTGGCAACACACTCATCTCAGAACCGCTCCGGCCGCCACAGGGCGACTCCCAGATACAGCGCGGTGGCGGCGGCGATCGCCAGCATCAGATAGGACATGCCGAGCACTCCAGGTCAGGGGAGGCTCAGTCTCGGCGGCAGAGGCGTAAAAATTCGAGATCGAAAAGCCTCGCGCGGCGTAAAGAGGGCGTAAAAATGTCCCACGTCATGGTCAAGCCGTCGCGTGCTGGGCATCATCACCCCTTATCGCCCATGGAGACCCGCGTGCCGACTTCCCTGCTATCGCCCTTCGCCCTGGCCCTGCCTGCCGGGCGTCCTCGTCCTGAGGCTCTTTACCGCGACCGCGTGAGGCGCGCGCCCCGCCGCTGGCTGGGAGTGGCGCTGCTGGCCCTGCTGGCCGGGTGCAGCTCGCAGGCGCCGCAGCCTGGCTTCGAGCAGCCCCCGGCGAGCGTCAAGCAGCAGTTGGTCACGCTGATGCCTGCCGGCACCCAGGATCGCGACGGCTGGGCCACGGACATCACCGCGGCGTTCGCGGCCCAGAACCTGCCCGCCACCCGCGAGAACCTGTGCGCCACGCTGGCGGTGATCGGCCAGGAGTCGACCTTCGACGCCGACCCGCAGGTGCCCCAACTGGCGCGGATCGCCCGCGAGGAGATCGAACGCCGCGCCGAGGCGCTGCATGTGCCCGGCTTTCTGCTCGCGGCGGGGCTGAAGCTGACCTCGCCCACCGGCGAGACCTACGCCGAACGCCTCGACCGGGTGCGCAGCGAACGCCAACTGAGCGAGCTGTACGAGGATTTCATCAGCATGGCGCCGCTGGGCCAAGAGCTGTTCGGCGGCCTCAATCCGGTGCATACCGGCGGCCCGATGCAGGTGAGCGTGGCCTTTGCCGAGGCGCATGCAGCAGGCTACCCCTACCCGATCAACGACTCGATCCGCCATGAGGTGTTCACCCGGCGCGGCGGCGTCTATTTCGGCATCGCCCACCTGCTCGGCTACCCCGCCCACTACACCGACCTGCGCTACCGCTTCGCCGACTACAACGCCGGCTGGTACGCCAGTCGCAACGCGGCCTTCCAGGCTGCGGTGAGCCAGCTCTCCGGCATTCCGCTCGCCCTCGACGGCGACCTGATCATTCCCGGCTCACGCCAGGCCGGACAGACCGAGCTGGCGGTACGCACGTTGAAAGGCCGGCTGGGCATGGATGATGGCGAGATTCGCGATGCGCTGGAGAAAGAGGATTCCCTGGATTTCGAACGGACCGCGCTCTACGAGAAAGTCCGTTCACTGGCGGAACAGCAGGAAGGTCAGCCTACCCCCTACGCGCGCCTGCCGGGGATCAAGCTCGAAAGCCCCAAGATCACCCGCAACCTGACCACGGCATGGTTCGCCAAGCGGGTCGAGGCGCGCTGGCAGCAGTGCATGAGGCGGTGATGTCCAATATTTGAAATCTGAACGGCAAGTTTCTCCAGTCGCCGGAAAGAAACCACCCAATAGCGCCTTCCAGGCTCAACCCGAGCGATATTTGGCGAGCCGGGTCTAGCGACATGGGTAAGGCGAACCAGACATCTGAGTGATGTCTGGTTCGCCGAACGAGCTGGCCATGGATGGCCAGCTCCGGCCTGCAAGCGGGACAGGATGTTTTAGCGAAGCAGGTCGCTAGAGGCGCGCCGGGACAGGGACGTCCTTGCGCGCCGACCCGAAGCGCTGACGAAGATCGCACGGGGTTTCTTGAGCCTGTGGCGCGAAAAGGGGAGCGCGAGGGGCTTGCCCCTCGCAATCACGACGATGACAGTCGTAAAGCTCTCGTCAGTCGTAATCTCGTTTGAAGTGAATAAGCCCCGAGCGAGGGCCCGAAGCTATCAAGACTTCGGCGTCTTCACCGGGCGCTGCCAGCCGGGCTTGGCCACCTGACGGCTGCGGGCCAGCGCCAGCTCGCCCTGCGCCACCTCGCGGGTGATGGTGGAGCCGGCGGCGATGGTGGCATCGTCAGCGATCGCCAGCGGCGCGACCAGGGCAGTGTTGGAGCCGACGAAGACGCGCTCGCCGATCCGCGTGAGGTGCTTGTTGGCACCGTCGTAGTTGCAGGTGATGGTGCCGGCGCCGACATTGGTGTCGCGACCGATCTCGGCATCCCCCAGATAGCTGAGATGACCCGCCTTGACGCCCTCGCCGAGCGTCGCGTTCTTGGTCTCGACGAAGTTGCCGACATGGGCACGGGCGCCGAGACGCGTCCCCGGGCGCAGACGCGCGAAGGGCCCGCAGTCGCTCTCCTCACCCATCTCGGCGCCATCGAGATGGCTGTGCGCCTTGATCACCGCACCGCGGCGGATGACGCTGTCCTTGATCACGCAGTGGGGGCCGATCACCACATCATCCTCGAGGATGACATGACCTTCGAGAATCACCCCGACATCGATGTCGATGTCCCGCCCCACGGTGACGTCACCGCGCAGATCGAAGCGCGCCGGATCGGCCAGGGTCACCCCGGCGGCCATCAACCGTTCGGCCTGGCGGCGCTGGTAGGCCCGCTCCAGCGTAGCGAGCTGGCGGCGCTCGTTGACCCCCTCGACTTCGATCGGCGAGGCCGGCTGGGCGGCCTTGATCTCGACCCCATCGCCGGCGGCCATGGCGATGACATCGGTCAGGTAGTACTCGCCCTGGGCATTCTCGGCGGAGAGCTGCGGCAGCCAGCGCTTGAGCTGGGCTGCGGTCATCGCCATGATCCCGGTGTTGCACTCACGGATGGCGCGCTGGGCGCTGGTGGCGTCCTTGTGCTCGACGATCGCGACCACCGCCTGCTTGTCGTTACGCACGATGCGCCCGTAGCCGCTGGGGTCGTCGAGGGTCACTGTCAGAAGCCCCATGTGCTGCTCGTCGACCCCCTCCAGAAGCGCCTTGAGGGTCTTGGCCTGGATCAGCGGCACGTCGCCATAGAGCACCAGCACCTTACCGTCACCAAGGCCGTCGAGGGCCTGGGCCACGGCGTGACCGGTACCCTTCTGCTCGGCCTGCTCGCAGAAGCTCAGCCCGCGTACGTCGAGGGCCTCGCGCACCGCCTCGCCGCCGTGACCGACGACCACGTGCAGGCGCGCCTCTTCGAGCCCCGCCGCGGTATCCACGACATGCTGCACCAGCGGCCTGCCCGCCAGGCGATGCAGCACCTTGGGGGTCTTGGAGCGCATGCGGGTTCCCTGGCCCGCGGCCAGAATCACGACGTCGAGTGACATGGGATCATCCTTTCCTGTTCGGTATCGGGTCGGCACCATTATCGACGTAACGGCGGCGCATGAAAAAGGCGACTCTGGAGAGTCGCCTTTTTCGGGTCCTGCTAGCGGGGTCGGCGCAGCGCGAAATCAGCCGCGCCCACCCTTGCGCCGCAGCTGCTGCAGCGTGCGCAGCTGAGCGGTGGCCTCGGCCAGCTCGGCGGCGGCACGCGTGTAGTCGAGCTCCGACTGCTGGTCGTTGAGCGACTGCAGCGCGTGCTGGCGCGCCTGCTCGGCTTCGGCTTCGTCCAGGTCGCCGGCGCGAATGGCGGTGTCCGCCAGTACCGAGACCACGTCCGGCTGGACTTCGAGGAAGCCACCGGTGACGTAGTAGAGCTCTTCTTCGCCGCTCTCCTGAATGACCCGCACCGGACCGGGCTTGAGCTCGGTCAACAGCGGTGCGTGACCGCGCAGGATACCCAGATCGCCAGCCACGCCGGCAGCGATGAGCTGCTCGACGCTGCCCGAGAAGATCTCCTTCTCGGCGCTGACGATGTCGCACTGAAATGTGGCCATAGCGCTATCCTCTTGTGCCTGAGGCCCCGGGGTACGATACCCCGGAGCAAGGCTGGCTTACTTCATGCTCTTGGCTTTCTCGACCGCTTCGTCGATGGTGCCGACCATGTAGAAAGCCTGCTCGGGCATATCGTCGTAGTCGCCGTTGAGGATGCCCTGGAAGCCACGGATGGTCTCCTTGAGCGAGACGTACTTGCCGGGCGCGCCGGTGAACACTTCGGCGACGAAGAACGGCTGCGACAGGAAGCGCTGGATCTTACGCGCCCGCGATACCGCCAGCTTGTCCTCATCGGAGAGCTCGTCCATCCCCAGGATGGCGATGATGTCCTTGAGCTCCTTGTAGCGCTGGAGCACGTTCTGGACGCCGCGTGCGGTGTCGTAGTGCTCTTCGCCGACCACCAGCGGGTCGAGCTGACGCGAGGTGGAGTCGAGCGGGTCGACGGCCGGGTAGATACCCAGCTCGGCGATCGAGCGCGACAGCGTCACGGTGGAGTCGAGGTGGGCGAAGGTGGTCGCCGGCGACGGGTCGGTCAGGTCGTCCGCGGGCACGTAGACGGCCTGCACGGAGGTGATCGAGCCGGTCTTGGTCGAGGTGATACGCTCCTGCAGGGCGCCCATCTCTTCGGCCAGGGTCGGCTGATAGCCCACCGCCGACGGCATACGACCCAGCAGCGCCGACACTTCGGTACCGGCCAGGGTGTAGCGGTAGATGTTGTCGACGAACAGCAGTACGTCGCGACCTTCGTCACGGAACTTCTCGGCGATGGTCAGGCCGGTCAGGGCCACGCGCAGACGGTTGCCCGGCGGCTCGTTCATCTGGCCGTAGACCAGGGCGACCTTGTCGAGAACGTTCGACTCCTGCATCTCGTGGTAGAAGTCGTTACCTTCACGCGTACGCTCACCGACACCGGCGAACACCGAGTAGCCGCTGTGCTCGGTGGCGATGTTGCGGATCAGCTCCATCATGTTGACGGTCTTGCCCACGCCGGCGCCGCCGAACAGGCCGACCTTGCCGCCCTTGGCGAACGGGCAGACCAGATCGATGACCTTGATGCCGGTTTCCAGCAGCTCGCTCGACGCGGCCTGCTCGGCGTAGGTCGGTGCCTGACGGTGGATCGGCATGCGCTCGACGTCGGCGGCAGCGTCACCGCCGATGTCACCGGCTTCGTCGATCGGCTGACCGAGCACGTTCATGATGCGGCCCAGCGTCTCCTTGCCCACCGGCACGGAGATCGGGGCACCGGTGTTGACCACGTCGATGCCGCGCTGCAGACCTTCACTGGAGCCCATGACGATGGCGCGCACCACGCCGTCGCCGAGCTGCTGTTGCACTTCGAGAATGGCCTCTTTGCCCGAGACCGTCAGCGCGTCGTAGACCTTGGGGACATTGTCCCGCGGAAACTCTACGTCAACCACCGCGCCGATGATTTGTACGATACGTCCGCTCATAGTGGTTCCTCGTAAACCTGCAAATGAAACCTGTAGGCCAAGCCGTACTCGCGAGCGTCGCCCCGCGGGGCGACGTCGTCATACCGCCGCGGCACCACCGACGATTTCCGAAATTTCCTGGGTAATGGCCGCCTGACGCGCCTTGTTGTACACCAGTTGCAGATCGTCAATCAGATTGCCAGCGTTGTCGGTCGCGTTCTTCATCGCGATCATGCGCGCAGCCTGCTCACAGGCCGCGTTCTCGACCACGGCCTGATACACCTGGGATTCGACGTAGCGAACCAGCAGGTGATCGAGCAGGGTCTTGGCATCCGGCTCATACAGGTAGTCCCAATTACCCTGATTCGTACCGGGACTGGGTTGTTCATCGCCCTGGGTGTCGTCCTCGACCGCCTCGAGCGGCAGGAGCTGACGCACCACGGGTTTCTGGCTCATGGTGTTGACGAACTCGTTGTACACCACGTAGAGCCGATCCAGACTGCCTTCGTCGAAGGCATCGAGCATCACCTTGATGCTGCCGACCAGATCCTGGACTTCCGGCGCATCGCCGAGCCCCTTCTTGGCCGCCAGCAGATTGCCGCCACGCTTGCGGAAGAAACCGCCGGCCTTGCTGCCGATGGCCGCGAAGTCGGCACCGACACCCTTGTCGTGCCAGTCGCGGGCGTGGTTGACCACCGCCTTGAACAGATTGACGTTCAAGCCGCCGGCCAGGCCCCGATCACTGGAGACCACGATATAGCCCACGCGCTTGACCTCGCGCTCGAGGGTGTACTCGTGGCGGTACTCCGGATTGGCCTTGGCGACGTGGCCGACCACCCGGCGGATCAGGTTGGCATAGGGCTGGCTGGCCGCCATGCGGTCCTGGGCCCGACGCATCTTCGACGCAGCGACCATTTCCATGGCGCTGGTGATTTTCTGCGTGTTCTTGATGCTCCCGATCTGGGATTTGATCTCTTTTGCAGCTGCCATCGCGGATCACCTGATTCCTGCCGCTCAGCTGGGCGAGGCGGCCCGCTCCCGGAGGAGACGGGCCGCACCGCTTACCAGGTCTGAGTGGACTTGAACGACTCGAGACCCGACTTGAGACCCTTCTGGATCTCGTCGTCGTAGCCGCCGCTTGAGTTGATCTTGTCGAGCAGGTCGGCGTGCTCGGACTTCATGTAGTCCTGCAGGGCACGCTCGAAATCGAGGACCTTGTCGACCGCGACATCGTCCAGATAGCCTTCGTTGGCGGCGTACAGCGTCAGCGCCATCTGAGCCACGGACATCGGCGAGTACTGCTTCTGCTTCATCAGTTCGGTGACGCGCTGGCCGTGCTCGAGCTGCTTGCGGGTCGCCTCGTCGAGGTCGGAAGCGAACTGCGAGAACGCCGCCAGCTCACGGTACTGGGCCAGCGCCAGACGCACACCGCCGCCGAGCTTCTTGATGATCTTGGTCTGGGCCGAACCACCCACACGGGAGACCGAGAGACCGGCGTTGATGGCCGGACGGATACCCGAGTTGAACAGGCCGGTCTCGAGGAAGATCTGGCCGTCGGTGATCGAGATCACGTTGGTGGGAACGAACGCCGAGACGTCGCCACCCTGGGTCTCGATGATCGGCAGCGCGGTCAGCGAGCCGGTCTTGCCCTTCACTTCACCATTGGTGAACTTCTCGACGTACTCGGCGTTGACGCGCGCGGCGCGCTCGAGCAGACGCGAGTGGAGGTAGAAGACGTCACCCGGATAGGCTTCACGGCCCGGCGGACGGCGCAGCAGCAGCGAGATCTGACGGTAAGCGACGGCCTGCTTGGAGAGGTCGTCGTAGACGATCAGCGCATCTTCGCCACGGTCGCGGAAGTACTCGCCCATGGTGCAGCCGGCGTAGGGCGCCAGGTACTGCATGGCGGCCGGATCGGCGGCACCGGCGGCGACCACGATGGTGTGGTCCATGGCGCCGTGCTCTTCGAGCTTGCGCACCACGTTGGCGATGGTCGACTGCTTCTGACCGATCGCGACGTAGATACAGGTGACCCCGGTGCCCTTCTGGTTGATGATCGTGTCGATCGCCACCGCAGACTTACCGATCTGACGGTCACCGATGATCAGCTCACGCTGGCCGCGACCGATCGGCACCATGGCGTCGATCGACTTGAGGCCGGTCTGCACCGGCTGGTCGACCGACTGACGGGTGATGACGCCCGGAGCGACCTTCTCGATCGCGTCGGTCAGGCTCGTCTCGATATCGCCCTTGCCGTCGATCGGGTTGCCCAGCGCATCGACCACGCGGCCGACCAGCTCCGGACCCACCGGCACTTCGAGGATACGACCGGTGCACTGCGCGGTCATGCCCTCTTCGAGCCCGAGGTAGTCACCCAGGACCACGGCGCCGACGCTGTCGCGCTCGAGGTTGAGCGCCATGCCGTAGACGCCACCGGGGAATTCGATCATCTCGCCGAGCATCGCATCGGCCAGGCCGTGGATGCGGACGATGCCGTCAGCGACGCTGACGACGGTGCCCTGATTACGGGCTTCGGAGGCGACATCCAGCTTGTCGATACGCTGTTTGATGATGTCGCTGATCTCGGAAGGATTCAGTTGCTGCATGCCATGTCCCTCGAACTCAAGCGGTGAGCGCTTCGCGCAGGCGCTGCAATCGACCGCGTACCGACCCGTCGATGACGGTGTCGCCGGTACGCAGGATCACGCCGCCCAACAGCTCGCGGTCCACCTGAGTGGTAATGGAGATTTCACGATTCAGACGCTTCTTCAGAGCCTCGGCGAGAACGTTCTGCTGCGCTTCGTCCAGGTCGAAGGCGGAGACGATGGTGACGTCGACCCGCTTCTCTTCCTGGGCGCGCAGCGCCTCGAACTCCTCGAAGATGTCGGGCAGCGCGGCCAGACGACCCTTCTCGCCGACGAGGTGCAGAAAGTTCTGCACGCTCGCGTCGTTCAGGTCGTCGCCGCACACTTCCAGCAGCAGCCGGGTCTTGTCCGCGGCGGTCAGCCGCGGATTGCCCAGCACACGCTCACCGACATCCGCGTTCCCGGCCACCTGCGCGGCCAGGGCAAGACTCTGAGACCACGCTTGAAGCGCCTGCTTGTCGCGCGCGAACTCGAACGCCGCCTTGGCGTAGGGTCGTGCAACGGTTTCGCTAGACGTTTGAGCCATGGTGCGCCTCCTTAGAGCTCGGCAGCGAGCTTGTCGACGAGCTCACGATGCTTCGACTCGTCGATGGAGGATTCCAGGATGCGCTCGGCGCCGGCCACAGCCAGCAGCGCCACCTGGGCACGCAGCTCTTCCTTCGCGCGATTGATCTCCTGATCGATTTCGCTGCGAGCGCCTGCAATGATGCGCTCGCCTTCCGCCCGCGCATTGTCACGGGCCTCTTCGACGATCTGATTGGCCCGCTTGTTGGCCTGTTCGAGGATCTGCTGCGCCTGCTCCTTGCTCTCCTTCAGCGTCTCTTCGGCTTTTTCCTGAGCCACTTCGAGATCGCGGGTAGCACGGCTGGCCGCATCCAGACCGTCGGCGATCTTCTTCTGTCGTTCCTGCAGCGCCTGCATGACCGGCGGCCATACATACTTCATGCAGAACCAGACGAAGACCGCAAAGGCAATGGCCTGACCAATCAGTGTAAGGTTCAGATTCACGCCAGCACCTCTCGCGTCACAAGTTTGGGGTTAAGGTCACCGCGGCCACACGGGCCGTAGACGGCGACGTTAACCGACAAACGGATTGGCGAAGGTGAAGAACAGTGCGATACCCACGCCGATCATGGTCACGGCGTCGAGCAGACCAGCGACGATGAACATCTTGACCTGCAGCTGCGGGATCATCTCCGGCTGGCGCGCGGCGCCTTCCAGGAACTTGCCACCCAGAATACCGAAACCGATGGCGGTACCCAGTGCGCCGAGGCCGATCAGCAGAGAAACGGCAATCGCGGTCATGCCCAGAACTTGTGCTTCCATGGTTGTCTCCAGTTTTCAGTCAGTCTTGCAGTCGAGTTTACGGGTTAGGGGTTGAAGGAAACGCGTCTCAATGCTGCTCTTCGGTCGCCATGCTGAGATAGACGATGGTGAGCATCATGAAGATGAATGCCTGCAGCGTGATGATCAGGATGTGGAACACCGCCCACGGGAAGTGCAGCGGCAGCTGCCACAGTCCGATCATCGCGATCAGGATGAAGATCAACTCACCGGCGTAGAGGTTACCGAAGAGTCGCAACGCCAGAGAGACCGGTTTGGCCAGAAGGGTGACGAGCTCAAGCAGAAGATTGACCGGAATCAACAGGATCTGGGCGAATTTGTTGGGCGTGTTGAACGGATGCAGGGTCAGCTCGGCGATGAAGCCGGAGAGGCCCTTGGTACGAATCGAATAGAAAATGATCAGCGCAAAGACCGACAGCGACATGCCGAAGGTGGCGTTGACGTCGGTGGTCGGCACGACCTTGAAGTAGACGTGCGCCGGATCGGCGCCGAACCAGGCACCGACCTTCTGGGCCAGCATCGGCAGGAAGTCCACCGGCACCAGGTCCATCAGGTTCATCAGGAAGATCCAGCAGAAGATGGTCAGCGCCAACGGGGCGACCAGCTTGCTCTTGCCGTGGAAGGTCTCGCGCACCGAACCGTCGACGAACTCGACCATCATCTCGACGAAGTTCTGCAGCCCGGTGGGCACGCCGGTGCTCGCACGCTTGGCGACCAGGCGGAACAGATAGAGGAACAGCACCCCCAACCCGATGGACCACCCCATGGTGTCGACATGGATCGCCCAGAAGCCCATTTCACGGGCTTCTGCGGCAGAGTGCGCCAGCGACCAGCCATGCTCCGGATGCAGACCGAAGGTCATGTTCTGCAGGTGGTGCTGAATGTACTCCGTACTCGTCGGGTTGTTGCCAGCCATGGTTCAGCCTCGAGATTGAATGTGTGACGGACGGCGCAGTAGCCAGGGCCCCAGCCACTGCAGCAGCAGCGTCAGCACATAAGCGCCAAAGAAGAAAGCGGGGTTTGAGGGGGGCACGGCCACGAACACCAGCGTAAACAGTGCCGCCGTCAAACCGAACTTGCCGGCCTCGGCGTGGTAGAAGCTTTTGACGATGTATCGCGCCTGCCCCGCTCCCTGATAGCGGAAGGCGCGCCAAGCGAAGAAGGCACTGGGCACGGCCGCGACGAGCCCACCGCACAAGAGCGATAGCGCCACGCCCTGCCCCAGGACGCCCCAGGCGATCAGGGCCATGCCCATCACGCCGCCGAACTGCACGAGAATCATCGCCGCGATGCGCGGTCTGGGAAGCCTGGCCGGTGCCGTTGGTTGCATGGCGTCGGTCTCGCCGTTGATTCTGAATGCGTATTTTGTCGTCGCTGCGTTCGGCGTGCGCCTGGCAAACCTCGGCGGATTATAGAGAAGCGGCCATGCCGCATCAACCGAACCTGCACCGATCTGAGGCGTCTTGCGCGAAAAACGATCACGAAAAGTGCGCAAATTCCATTATCGCGCTAAACGTTTTCGCCCCGAAGCGCTCCGCCACCAGGTTGGGCTCAGCGAATGTGCCCGAGAATACCGTCGAGCTCGTCGAGACTGGTGTAGCGAATGGTGACCCGCCCCTTGCCGGAGGCGTTGTGATGAATCTTGACCGGGGCGCCGAGCAGGTCGGCGAGACGATTCTCGAGCCGCCCCACATCCGCCGGCGGGCGTTTGTCGTCGGGCTTCTTGCGTCCCTCGGCGATCTGTTTGACCAGCGCCTCGGTCTGACGCACGGTGAGCTCCCGCGACACCACCTCGTGGGCCGCCTGGCGCTGCTTGGCCGCGGAGAGGCTGAGCAGGGCGCGGGCGTGGCCCATGTCGAGATCGCCACGCTCGAGCAGCGTCTGCACGTGGGGGTCCAGCGCCAGCAGGCGCAGCAGGTTGGCGACCTGGGCACGCGAGCGGCCGACCGCATCGGCGACCTGCTGCTGGGTCAGCTCGAACTCCTCGAGCAGACGCTTGAGCGCCATCGCCTCCTCGACCGGGTTGAGGTTCTCGCGCTGAATGTTCTCGATCAGCGCCAGCGCCAGCGCGACCTCGTCGCTGACCTCGCGAATCACCGCCGGAATGGTCTCCAGCTCGGCCAGCTGGGAGGCGCGCCAGCGCCGCTCGCCGGCGATGATCTCGTAGCGCTCGGCGCCGATCTGGCGCACCACGATCGGCTGCATCACGCCCTGGGCGCGAATCGAGTCGGCCAGCTCTTCGAGCGCTTCCGGCTGGATATCGCGGCGCGGCTGGTACTTGCCTCGGGTGAGCTGACGCAGCGGCAGGCGTTCGAGCCGCTCACCGCCGCCCTCGCCCGCCGGCAGCGCCTGGGCCGGCGCAGCGTCGTCGGCAGCGACAGCGCTCTCCGTCGCGCCACCGTCGCGGCGCCGGGCGCTGGAACCGATCAGGGCATCTAGCCCGCGTCCCAGCGGGCGTTTGCGCGTCGTCATGGCGTGTTCCTCACAGAGATCATCATTACAGCGCCAGGCGGCGAATCAGTTCCTTGGCCAGCACGCGATGCGCCTGGCTGCCCCGCGACAGGCGGGCGTACTTGGTGACCGGCAGGCCGTGGCTGGGCGCTTCGGCGACGCGCACGTTGCGCGGAATGGTGGCCTTGAGCAGCGAGTCGCCGAAATATTGACCGAGCTGCTTGCTGACGTCCCGCGTCAGGCTGTTGCGCGGGTCGAACATGGTGCGCACGATGCCGAAGATCTCGAGATTGGGGTTCACGCTCTCCTGGATCTGTTCGACGGTATCGAGCAGCGCCGAGAGCCCTTCGAGGGCGTAGAACTCGCACTGCACCGGGATCAGCACGCCGTTGGCCGCGGTCAGGGCGTTGACGGTGAGCATGTTGAGCGAGGGCGGGCAGTCGATGATCACCACGTCGTAGTCCGAGGCCACGCTGTCGATCGCCTGGGTCAGCACCCGCTCACGACCGTCGCGGTCGAGCAGGTCGACCTCGGCGGCGGTGAGATCGCCATTGCCCGGCAGCAGCGCATAGCCCGCCACGGCGCAGTCGACGATCACCTCGGCGGCGCTCTTGTCGCCCAGCAGAACGTCGAGCACGCTGCCGTCGAGATCGTGCTTGTCGACACCGCTGCCCATGGTGGCGTGGCCCTGAGGGTCGAGATCGATCAGCAGCACCCGGCGATCGAGCGCCGCCAGGCAGGCCGCCAGATTGACCGCGGTGGTGGTCTTGCCGACGCCGCCCTTCTGATTGGTCAAGGCGATGATTCTGGTCACTGGCGACTCCCTTCGTCGAAACTGCAGCGCGGCGGCGGTGACGCCGTCGCTATCGATCGCCGTGTGCGGCGCGGCGCAGCCGCAGCAGCTGGCGTTCGGCCCCATCGAGCCCCGGCACCTCGAGCGCCTGGCGGCTCTCGATGATCACCTCGGCGGGCAGCGCCTCGCGCTCGTCCGCCTCGAGGCCACCCTTCATCGCCAGCCACTCGCCGTCGGCGGCCAGCAGCGGCTCGGTCAAGCCGACAAAATCGCCCAAGGCGGCAAAGGCGCGCGAGATGATCTGGTCGTACTCGCCGCTGAAGGCCTCCACCCGGTGCTGCGCGCAGGTGACGTTGTCGAGTCCCAGCTCCATCACCGCCTGGCGCTGGAAGCGGACCTTCTTGCCGTTGCTGTCGAGCAGTGTGACCGCCAGCTGCGGATCGAGGATCGCCAGTACCAGACCCGGGAAACCGGGGCCGGCGCCGACGTCCAGCAGCCGCGGCCCGCGCACCGCGAAGGCCACGCTGGCGCTGTCGAGCAGATGCCGCGAGACCATGGCCTCGGGCTCGCGCACTGCGGTGAGGTTATAGGCGCGGTTCCACTTGTGCAACAGCCCCAGCAGAGCCAACAGCCGCTGCCGCTGGGCGGCGTCGACGGCCACCTCGAGCGCCGCCAGGCCCTGGTCGAGAGTGCGTTCGCAGGCTGGGGTCATGCACGCAGCGCCTGGCTGTCGTCGATCAGGCGACGTTTCTTGAGATGGATCAGCAGAATCGATACCGCCGCCGGGGTGACCCCGGAGATGCGCCCGGCCTGGCCCAGGGTCTGCGGCCGTGCCTGTTCGAGCTTCTGGCGAATCTCATGCGAGAGCCCCTCGACCTTGGCGTAATCCAGCGCCTCCGGAAGCGGCGTCGCCTCGTGGCGCTTGAGCCGGTCGATCTCTTCCTGCTGACGCGCGATGTAGCCTTCGTACTTGGCTTCGATCTGCACCTGCTCGGCGACCGTCTCGTCGCTCTCCGCCTCGCCCTTGAGCGGGGCCACGTCAGCGTAGGTGAGCTCCGGACGCTTGAGCAGATCCATCAGGTTGTACTCCCGCGCCAGCGGCTGCTCGAGCTTGGTCGCAAGGGCATCGGCGGCGGGCGTGCCGGGCTGGATCCAGGTCGAGCGCAGCCGCTCGCTCTCGCGAGCGATGCGTTCACGCTTGGTCTCGAACGCTGCCCAGCGCGGGTCGTCGACCAGGCCGAGTTCGCGCCCGGCTGCGGTCAGGCGCAGGTCGGCGTTGTCCTCGCGCAGCAGCAGCCGATACTCGGCACGCGAGGTGAACATGCGGTAGGGCTCCTGGGTGCCCATGCTGATCAGGTCATCCACCAGCACGCCGAGATAGGCCTCATCGCGGCGCGGCCACCAGGCGGATTCGTCGCGTGACCGGCGCGCGGCGTTGATGCCCGCCAGCAGCCCCTGGGCGCCGGCCTCCTCGTAACCTGTGGTGCCATTGATCTGGCCGGCGAAAAACAGGTTGTGGATAAATTTCGTTTCCAGGGAGTGCTTGAGATCCCGCGGATCGAAGAAGTCGTACTCAATGGCATAGCCGGGGCGCGTGATGTGCGCGTTCTCCAGCCCCTCGATCGAGCGCACCACCTGCAGTTGGACGTCGAACGGCAGCGAGGTCGAGATGCCATTGGGGTAGAGCTCGTGGGTGTCCAGCCCCTCGGGCTCGATGAACACCTGGTGGCTCGACTTGTCGGCGAAGCGGTGGACCTTGTCCTCGATCGACGGGCAGTAGCGCGGCCCAACGCCGCCGATCACGCCGGAGTACATTGGCGAGCGGTCGAGATTGGCGAAGATGATCTCGTGGGTCCGGGTGTTGGTGTGCGCGATATGGCAATCGACCTGGCGCGGATGCTGCTCGCGGCTGCCCAGGTAGGACATCACCGGCAGCGGCGTATCGCCGGGCTGGCGCTCGAGCCTGGAGAAATCGACGCTCTTGGCATCGATTCGCGGCGGCGTGCCGGTTTTCAGCCGATCGACCCGGAACGGCAGGGCGCGCAGACGCTGGGCCAGGGCATTGGCCGGCGGATCGCCGGCGCGGCCGCCGGCGTGATGATCGAGACCGATATGGATCACACCGCCGAGGAAGGTGCCGGTGCACAGCACCACGGCGTCCGCCATGAAGCGGATGCCGGTCTGGGTGACCACGCCGGTGACCCGATCGTTATCCACAACCAGATCGTCGACCCCCTGCTGAAACAGGGTCAGGTTGGGCTGGTTTTCCAGCAGCGAGCGAATGGCTGCCTTGTAGCGCACACGGTCGGCCTGGGCACGAGTTGCCCGCACCGCCGGCCCCTTGCGTGAGTTGAGTACGCGAAACTGGATGCCGGCGAGATCGGTCGCGGTGGCCATGGCACCGCCGAGCGCATCGATCTCCTTGACCAGATGACTCTTGCCGATGCCACCGATGGCCGGGTTGCACGACATCTGCCCCAGCGTCTCGATGTTGTGTGTCAGCAGCAGGGTGCGTGCACCGCTGCGGGCCGCTGCCAGCGCGGCTTCGGTGCCGGCGTGGCCGCCACCGATGACGATGACCTGAAAGCGGTCGGGGTACTCCACAGTCCACCTCGTTGAGTGCTCGAACCGGCACCCGACAGTGAATGAATCTTGAAAACGGCTGCCCGGCGAGATTGTTGACTCAAAGTCAAAGATCCCGCCGACAGCGGCGACCGGAGTCGCGAAAGCCGCCCAGTATAAACGTCCTGTGGGTAACCGTCAGGGGTTTTCCACACCTCTCGACCTCCGCCAGCCAGGTCACAAGGTCATTACTAAAAAATAAAGAAATATAGAAAAGAAGTTCTGTAGTGATGGTTACTACTGGTGTGGACATATTTTGTGGACAAGGGACTTTTCCCTAAAGAAAACATTCACTTGGATTGTTATTGGATGTATTGAAAAGGGCTTAGGAGTCTGCTGACAGACAGCGCTGAAGCTGTGGACGAAAAGCGTCGTTATACACAGCGCCAGCTACCCAGCGCTTGTCCACCGCTGCATACGCCTGCTGTCACCGTGACGGTCCCCAACGCGGGCATTGCGCTGGAGGACACGGCAGAGGCGGGCTGCGTCGAGATAGGCTGAAAAACTATCCACAGGCGAAAAAAACCGCTTGGGATAACCTTTCTGGCGCTATCGCGGGCAGATCTAGAGACGATTCGAAGGTGATTCGGGGGTGATGCCGGGAGGAATCCGGTGCTCAGGGCGGGGAAAAGGGGGGCATGACGCGAAGACAGAGCGGCGACAGGAACCGCAGCCAGCCAGGCGCGCGTGAGAGACGCTCGAAGCTAGCGCGAACGGGCCACCGTCGAGGTGGCCGCGTTTGCGCCGAGTGGGGGCGGGCTCAGTGCTTGAGCACGCGGGAAAGGAAGGCGCGGGTACGCTCGTTTTGGGGATCATCGAAGACGGCCTCCGGCGTTCCCTGCTCGACGATCTCGCCGCCATGGACGAATACCACACGGTCGGCGACCTCGCGTGCGAAGCCCATTTCGTGGGTCACGATCATCATGGTCATGCCGTCCTTGGCCAGCTCGCGCATGGCATCCAGCACTTCGCCGATCATCTCCGGATCCAGCGCTGAGGTCGGCTCGTCGAACAGCATCAGCCGTGGTTCCATGGCCAGTGCCCGGGCCAGCGCCACGCGCTGCTGCTGACCGCCGGAGAGCTGGCTGGGGTACTTGTCGGCCTGGTCGGAGATTCCCACGCGCTCGAGCAGACGCTCGGCGGTGGTGTTGGCCTGCCGGCGCGACCAGCCACGCACCTTGCGCGGGGCCAGGGTCACGTTGTCGCGAATCGACAGATGAGGGAACAGGTTGAACTGCTGGAACACCATGCCCACTTCGGTGCGTACCGCCTGCAGCGACTTGCCGCTGGCGCCGTGGGGGGCCAGGGTCTTGCCATCGACCTCGATGCGTCCGGACTGGAACGGCTCCAGCCCGTTGACGCAGCGAATCAGGGTCGACTTGCCCGAGCCGCTGGCACCGATGATCACCACCACTTCGCCCGGGGCCACGCTCAGGTCGATGTCGCGCATCACGTGCAGCTCGCCGAAGTGCTTGTTGACCTTGTCGAGGCGCACGATCGGCGGCGCATCCCGCTGGATCTGCTTGTCGTCGTTCATCCCACCAGCCCCTTGCGTTCGAGCAGACTCAGAGCCATCGACAGGCTCAGGGTGATCGCCAGGTAGAGCAGCGCGATCATGAAATAGACCTCCAGCGCGGTGAAGGTCTGGGCGATGTAGACCTGGCCCTGGCGCACCAGCTCACCGACCCCGATCACCGAGAACAGCGAGGTGTCCTTGATGCTGACGATGCCCTGATTGCCGAGGGCGGGGATCATGCGCCGCAGCGCCTGGGGCCAGATGATGTACTGAAAGGTCTGGGTCGCGGAGAGGCCCAGCGACAGCCCCGCCTCGCGCTGGCCGCGTTCGATCGACTGCACGCCGCCGCGCACGATCTCCGAGATATAGGCCCCGGCATTGAGCGCGATGGCGGCGATCCCCGCAGTGATCGCGGGGATCGGCCCGCCCAGCAGGGTCGGCAGCCCGTAGAAGATGAACAGCACCTGGACCAGCACCGGGGTGCCGCGGAACACTTCGATATAGAAGACGGCGGGGTAGCGCAGCCAGCGGCTGGGGGCGATGCGCATCAGACCGAAGAGCATGCCGATGACGAAACCGATGGCCAGGCCACCGAAGGAGATCAGCAGGGTGTAGGGCACACCCTTGAGCAGATAGGGCAGGGAGGCGATCGCCGCCTGCCAGTCGAACTGAAAATGCAGGTCCACGAAAGAGGTCTCCGTCGAGCGGACGCCAGCGACGGCCGACGCCGTTGCCACGCCGCGATATCAGGGCCCGAAGGCAGCGGGCCGGAACGGTGTCCGGCCCGCTCGGGCTGCAGCGTTACTTGGCGTCCGGCGCCTTGCCGAACCACTTCTCGTAGATCTCGTCGTAGCTGCCGTCCTGATGCATGGCGGCGAGCGCCTTGTTGACCGGCTCGACCCAGTCGCTGTCCTTGGCCAGGGCGATGCCGTACTGCTGACCTTCGTAGAGCGGACCGACCGTCTCGACCCGGCCCTTGCCCTTGGTCTGGGCGAAGTAGCCGACGTTGGGGGCGTCGTAGAAGACGGCGTCGACATTGCCGCCCATCAGTGCCATGTACATGTCGGCGCTGCCCGGGTAGGGCGTGATCTCGGCCTTGTCGCCGAGCTGCTGCTTGAGGAAGTCGTAGCTGGTGGAGCCGATCTTGGTCCCGATGCGCTTGCCGGCGAGATCATCGAGTGTCTTCACCTCGCTACCGTCCTTGACCAGGATGCGCAGCCCCGAGTCGTAGTAGGGATCGCTGAAGTCGACGATCTTCTGGCGCTCGTCGGTGATGGTGATGCCGGCGATGGCCAGATCGACGTTACCGGTCTGCACTGCGGGGATGATGCCGTTGAAATCCATGGTCTTGAGATCGACGTCGAAGCCGGCGCGATCGGCCACTTCTTGCAGGATATCCATGTCGAACCCGACCATCTTGCCGGTGTCCTGATCCATCATCTCGAACGGCACGAAGCTGGGATCGGTGACGGCCTTGAGCGTGGTCTGCTGGGCGTTGGCGATACCGCAGACGCCGAATGAGAGCGCCAGGGCGGAGAGGGCCAGCGTCTTGCGGAGGCGAGCGTTGTTTTTCATGTTGACCTCAAGTGGTTGATTGAAAAAAACAATCACTCACTACCTTGAGGAGGTATGGGGCTAGCGTCAAGTGAGACGATGGGCGCGCGGCGGCGGGTGCCGCCGCGTCGGTTCACACCGAGAAGGAGGCGCCGCAGCCGCAGGTGGATTGGGCGTTGGGGTTCTTGACCAGGAAACGCGCCCCGGCCAGGCCTTCTTCATAGTCGACGGTGGAGCCGACCAGATACTGATAGGAGAGCGCATCCACCACCAGGCTGACACCGTCGTTGTCGATCACGGTGTCATCCTCGGCAAGCTGATCGGCGAGATCGAAACCGTACTGGAAGCCGGAACAGCCGCCGCCGGTGACATAGACCCGCAGCTTGAGGTCGGGGTTGTTCTCCGCCGCGATCAGCGCCTTGACCCGCCGGGCGGCGGCGTCGGTGAAGAACATCGGGGTGGGAGCGAAGGACTCCACTGTACTCATCGTCACGTTCCCTGAGTGTCGGGGGTGCCGACCTCGTCGGTGGAAGGGTTGCGCAGGCCATATGGCCCGTCTATAGGGCCATTATCGTTAATACCCAGTAAAAGGGTCAACTTTGGCGCTGCCGGCCGCGTCGGGTATGCGCCCATCGCCGAACAGGCGCTAGCGTGTATGATGTTCTGACCGCCTAACGCTCGCACGGTGGCACCGATAACAGAGCGGGCACAGGTCTGGAGTTTCAAGGAGAGCGGTTTGCGCATGCCGAGGTTCGCTCTGCGACGTCTGAGTCTCGATCGTTTCCGCAGCCAGTTGGCGAGCGTCGATGCCATGCCTCAGCTGTGCCTGCTGGGTATCTTCGCCGGCATTCTCACCGGCAGTGTGATGGTGCTGTTCCGCCTGCTGCTCAAGCTCGGCGCCTTTTTCTTCATGCCTGGTGGTAACCCGGAGGCGTTCGAAGCGCTGCCGCCGCCGATCCGTGCACTGCTGCCGCTGATCGCGGTGTGCCTGATCGGCGTCTGGCTGTGGCCGCAGCCCAGCCGTGCGCTGAAGATGGGGATCGGTCACGTGATCGAACGCCTTGCCTATCAGCAGGGAAAGATGCCGCTGCGCAACTGGATCAACCAGTGGTGGGTCGGGGTGATCTCGGTCATCGGCGGGCTCTCCGCCGGCCGTGAGGGGCCGGCGATCCATCTCGGCTCGGCCGCCTCGAGCTGGATCGGCTCACGTCTGCGCCTGCCCCACAACAGCCTGCGCGTGCTGGTGGGCTGCGGTACCGCGGCCGGTATCTCGGCATCCTTCAATACGCCCATCGCCGGTGTCATCTTCGCCATGGAAGTGGTGATGATGGAGTACACCATCGCCGGCTTCATGCCGGTGATTCTCGCCTCGACCATGGGCGCGCTGGTGTCGTGGGGGGTCTACGGCGCTGAGCCTGCATTCAGCGTGCCGCCCTTGCAGCTCTCTTCGCTGATGGATCTGCCCGGCATCGTGCTCACCGCGCTGGTGGTGGGGCTGCTGGCGGGGGGCTTCGTGCGTCTCGCCCAGGGCCACCCCGCGGTGACCCGGTTGCCGTTCGCCCTGCGTCTGGCGCTTATCGGCGGGCTGACGGCGCTTGCGGCCTGGTGGTATCCCCAGGTCCAGGGAATCGGCTACGACAGCATCGACCGCATGCTCAACGCCAGCGTGACCCTCGATGTCCTGCTGGCCCTCGCCGTGGTCAAGCTGGCGCTGACCGCCATCTGCATGGCCGGCGGCGTGTCGGTGGGCATCATCGGCCCGCTGCTGGTCTCGGGGGCGGCGACCGGCGCGCTGATGGGGGCGCTGGGTGCCATGCTGTGGCCAAGCGTGGTCGATACCCCGGCGCTCTACGCGGTGCTGGGCATGGCAGCAATGATGGCTGCGGCGCTGCAGGCGCCCCTGGCGGCGCTGCTGGCGCTGCTCGAACTGACCCGCAATACCGAGATCATGCTCCCCGGCATGCTGGCGGTGGTGGTGGCGGTAATGACCGCGCGCCAGCTCTGCGGCTGTCAGGGTTTCTTCATGTCGCATCTGGCCCAGCAGGGGCTGCACCCGCTGCAGCAGCCGCTGATGCAGGCGCTGTCGCGGGTCGCGGTGCCGGCCGTGATGGAGCGCAATCTGGCGCGCACGCCGCGGGTGATCGACCACGACCGCGCCAAGTCGCTGCTCGATGCCAAGCCGACCTGGTTGATCATCATCCAGGACGACAAGGCGAAGCCGCCGCTGGCGCTGAAGGCGGCCAACCTGGCGCGGGTGCTGCACGACGACGCCTGGCTGGCCGAGCATCCGCAGATCGATCTGGAGGAGGTGCCGGGGCAGCGCCTGGAGCTGGCCCCGGTGCACCTGGAGGCGACGCTGTCGGAAGCCTACGATACCCTTAATGAATCCGGGGTGGAGGCGCTCTATGTCGAGCACACCACGGCGCCGATGATCCGCAAGATTTCCGGTATCATCACCCGCGAAGCGATCGAGAATTATTATCGGCGCAAGCGCTGAGCGCAGCAGTTTCCAGACACAGCGCAGGCGGATAGTGAGTGAAGAGGAGAGCACGCATGCGACGATCGATTGGCTACCTCGACACTACCGCGAAGGCCCCCATGAGCGGGTGCGGGAGGGGCAGATGATCCGTTACGACGACAAGCCCGTGGTGCTGGTGCTGGCGGGGCACGATCCCAGCGGCGGCGCCGGACTGGTGGCGGATGCCGAGGCGGTGCGCGGCTGCGGCGGCTGGCCGGTCACCATCCCCACCGCGATGACCGTGCAGTCGACCCGCGACGTGCTCGCGGTCGAGCCGTGCAGTGGCGACTTCATCCGTCGCGCTGCGCGGGCACTGTTCGAAGATTTCCGCATTGCTGCGATCAAGGTGGGGCTGATCCCCGACGCCGAGGTGCTGGCGGCGGTGATCGATGTGGCGCGCATGCGCCCGGGCATTCCGCTGATCGTCGATCCGGTGATCGCCAGCGGTGGCGGCACTGAGTTATCCACACCCGGTCTGGCCGCTGACGTCCGCAGCCGCCTGCTACCCCTTGTGGATATCCTGACTCCCAATCGGCGCGAGCTCTCGCTGCTGGCCACGCAGCCGGCGGCGGACGAGGTCGCCCAGGTGGTCGAGGTAATGTCGCTCGGCTGTGCCGCGGTGCTGGTCACCGGCACCGACCCGCTGGAGGGCGAGCCGGCGGCGGGGCACGTGGTGCACACCCTGCACACCCCGGAGCTCAACCGCCAGTGGCAGTGGCCGCGGCTGCCCGCCGACTACCACGGTTCTGGCTGCACCCTGGCCTCGGCGCTGGCCACCCGGCTCGCCGCCGGCGAAGGGCTGGCTGGCGCCTGCGCTCAGGCGCAGCGCTTCACTTGGGATACCCTCGATCATGGCCTGGCGCTGGGCCGGGGGCAGTTTCTGCCCGACCGGGTCTGGCGGGCGCCCGACTTCGATGCCACGCTGGAGTGACGATGTCGACACCGCACAGCGGCATGTCAGGGGGGCTGCCCCAGGGACTCTATGCGATCACCGACAGCCAGCTGCTGCCGGACGATCACTCGCTGCTGGCGGCCTGCGAACAGGCGCTGGCGGCGGGCGTGGTGCTGCTGCAGTACCGTGACAAGTCGGCCGATGCCGCGCGTCGCTGGCGCCAGGCCACGGCGCTGGCGGCGCTGTGCGAGCGCTTCGGGGTGACGCTGATCGTCAACGACGACCTGGCCCTGGCCGAGCGCCTGCAGCAACGCTGGGGCGGTCGGGTCGGGCTGCACCTGGGCCAGCAGGACACGCCGCTGGCGCTGGCCCGCCATCGACTGGGCGATGCGGCGATCATCGGCGCCACCTGCCATGCCTCGTTGACGCTGGCTGCTCAAGCTGCCGATGCCGGCGCCAGCTATCTCGCCTTCGGCCGCTTCTTCGCCTCGCGCACCAAGCCCGAGGCGCCGCCGGCGCCGCTCGCCGTGCTCGGCGAGGCGGCTCGCTTTGGCCTGCCGCGGGTGGCGATCGGTGGCATCGAGGCCGCCACCATCGCAACCGCCCGGGACGCCGGCGCCGAGTTGCTGGCGGTGGTCAATGCCATCTTCGCCAGCCCCGACATTGCCGCCGCGGTGCGCGCGCTCGACACCCGGCTGACTCCGATTTCCGAATTCCGTAACCGCTGATGGGTAGCAATGACGTCATGACGACATCCTCCGAACTCTTCGAACGTGCCTGCCGCCACATTCCGGGCGGCGTCAATTCTCCCGTGCGCGCCTTCAAGGGGATGTCGCGCTCGCCGATCTTCGTCGAGCGCGCCCAGGGGGCCTATCTGTTCGACGTCGAGGGCAAGCGCTACATCGACTATGTCGGCTCCTGGGGGCCGATGATCACCGGCCATGCCGATCCGGATGTGCTCGGTGCGGTGCGCGAGCGCCTCGACAGCGGGCTCTCCTTTGGCACGCCGACCGCGATCGAGACCACCATGGCCGATCTGATCTGCGAGATCATGCCGTCGATCGACATGGTGCGCATGGTCAACTCGGGCACCGAGGCGACCATGTCGGCGATCCGCCTGGCGCGTGGCTATACCGGGCGTGACAAGATCGTCAAGTTCGAGGGCAACTACCACGGCCACTCCGACTCGCTGCTGGTCAAGGCGGGCTCCGGTGCGCTGACCCATGGTGAGCCGAGCTCGCCCGGGGTACCGGCGTCGCTCGCCGAGCACACCCTGACGTTGCCCTACAACGATATCGAGGCGGTGCACGAGTGCTTCGAGTCGCTGGGCGATGAGATTGCCTGCATCATCGTCGAGCCGGTGGCCGGCAACATGAACCTGATCCCGCCGCGTCCCGGCTTCCTCGAGGCGCTGCGCGAGGTGTGCGACCGCTACGCCAGCGTGCTGATCTTCGACGAGGTGATGACCGGTTTCCGCGTTGCTCTCGGCGGGGCCCAGGCGCACTTCGGCGTGACTCCGGATCTCACCTGCCTGGGCAAGATCGTCGGCGGCGGCATGCCGGTGGGCGCGTTCGGCGGCAAGCGTGAGATCATGCAGCAGATCTCGCCGCTGGGGCCGGTCTACCAGGCGGGTACGCTGTCGGGCAATCCGCTGGCCATGGCGGCGGGCATCGCGTTGCTCGAGAAGGTGCGTCAGCCGGGCTTCCACGACGCGCTGGCGACCCGGGTCGAGACGCTCTGCGACGGGCTCGAGGCGCGCGCCAGAGAGGCCGGGGTGGGATTGATCACCCAGCGTGCCGGTGGCATGTTCGGGCTCTTCTTCACCGCCCAGCAGCGGGTCGACAACTTCGGCCAGACCATGGCCTGCGACGCCCAGGCGTTCCGCGACTTCTTCACCCGAATGCTGGAGTCCGGCGTCTATCTGGCGCCGTCGGCCTTCGAGGCCGGCTTCATGTCGAGCGCACATACGCACGACGACATCCAGACCACTTTGCTGGCCAGCGAGCAGGCGTTCGCGGCCATGGCCCGGTGAGCCGACCGCGCCGCCATCGACAGGGAGACCCGGCATGAGCCGAGCGCTGATCCAGGCACTCAAGGAGAGTGACTGCTTCGACCATCCGGTCGGTGCCATCGACGTATTCGAGACCCCCATCTCCTGGGTGGTGCTGACCGGCGATTACGCCTACAAGATCAAGAAGTCGCTGGACTACGGCACCTTCCTCGACTTCTCCAGCCTCGACAAGCGTCGACGGCTGTGCGAGCAGGAGGTCGAGCTCAACCGGCGGGTGGCGCCGGCGCTCTATCTGGGCTGTGTCGCCATCTCCGGCAGCGAGGAGGCACCGCGGGTCAATGACGACAGCGCGCCGATCGAGTACGCGGTCAAGATGCGCCAGTTCAGCAACCGCCATCTGCTGAGCTCGCTGCAGGCCAGCGGCGAGCTGTCGGTGGAACTGCTCGACGATCTGATCGACCAGCTGGTGGCGCTGCACGAGTCGGCGCCACGGATCGACGACGACAGCCCCTACGGCTCGCCGGCGCATACCCGGCAGATGCTGGTGGAGGAGTTCGAACTGATCGAGTCGCTGCTCGATCAGCAAGCGATCGGTCAGACGCCCGAGGACCGCGCCGAGCTCGAGTGCGTCAAGACGCTGACGCTGGAGAGCTTCGCCCGGCTCGAGCCGCTGCTGGCGGCGCGGCGCCGCGACGGCTTCATCCGCGAGAGTCATGGTGATATTCACCTCGGCAACGCGGTGCGCTTCGAGGGCAAGGCGATCCTGTTCAACGGCATCGAGTTCAACGAGCGCCTGCGCTGGTGCGACGTCGCCTGCGAGCTGGCGTTCCTGATCATGGATCTGGAGGCGCGCGGTGAGCGGGAATTCGCCCACCACGCGCTCAACCGCTATCTCGAGCTCTCCGGCGACTACCCGGTGGTGCGCCTGCTCGACTTCTACAAGCGCTACCGGGCGCTGCTGCGGGCGCGCATCGAGCTGATCCGCGACCACGACGCCGGGCGCATCGACGACCTTCCCGAGGGCGAGCCGCTCGAGGTGTTCCGGCGCTATCTGACGATGGCGCGGGAGTACAGCGAGTTCCGCTTCCCCTACCTGATCCTCGCCGTCGGCGTGTCGGGCAGCGGCAAGAGCCGCTTCACCGAGGAGATCGTGCGCCGTCTGGGCGGCGTGCGCATCCGCTCCGACGTCGAGCGCAAGCGCCTGTTCGATTTCAGCGCGGCCCCCGCGGACGCTGACGAGGTCTATGGCGAGGCCGCCACCGAGCAGACCTACCAGCGCCTGGCCGAGCTTGCCGGCAGCGTGCTGGAGTCGGGGCTACCGGCGTGTATCGACGCCACCTGCCTGCTGCGTGAGCAGCGCAAGCGGCTACGCTTCGAGGCCGAGCGCCGTGGGCTACCGGTATTGATGGTGAGCTTCGAGGCCGATAACGCCACCCTGCGGGCGCGCATCGTCAAGCGCGCCCGCCGCAGCGGCGAGCCATCCGAAACCAGCCTGGCGATCCTCGACCACCAGCTCGAGCGCTTCGAGCCGTTCGCCGACGACGAGATCAGTTACCTGGTGCATCTGGACACCACGGCGGCCGACGCCAACCTGACGCTGGCCTCGCTGATTCAGGAGCGCATGCGGCTCAATTGAACCGCCCGGAACCCGCCGGGGACGTCGTGCTGTCTACGTCTCCGGCGGATCGACTGGCGGGCGCTCAGCGACGTCCGTTGGCGTAGCGCGAGGCCATCACCGGAATCGTGCCCAGATTCTGGCGCGCCCAGTTGGTGGCCTGGATACGGTTGTGGACGTTGATCTTGCGGAACAGATTGTAGAGATGCGACTTCACCGTGTGCTCGCTGACGAAGAGCTTCTCGGCGATCTCGGTATTGCTGGCGCCAGAGACCAGCAGTGTCACGATCTCGAGCTCGCGTCGAGTCAGCCCGCAGACCGGACGGTAGGTATTGACCTGCTGACGGCGATAGAAGTCGATCAGCATCGCCGAGAGTGGGCGTGAAATCCACAGCTCGCCCTCGAGAAGTTTGACAATACCTTTACAGATCAACTCGAGATTGTCCTGCCGATAAAACACGCCGCGCAGATGGATGCCGATCAGCAGCTCCATGACCTGCTTGTTGTCGCGCACGTTGAAGGCCGACAGGATGATGGCCTTGTTCTCTTCGGCGCGGGTGTTCCACACCAGCAGATCCTTCTCGTTGACGTGGTCGCCGTCGAGCAACACCAGCGCACGCCTGCCTTCGGGCATCAAGAAGCGCTCCTGGGGATTGAGCGCAG
Organism: Salinicola sp. RZ23; assembly: GCF_003206675.1. Taxonomy (NCBI): domain Bacteria; kingdom Pseudomonadati; phylum Pseudomonadota; class Gammaproteobacteria; order Oceanospirillales; family Halomonadaceae; genus Salinicola; species Salinicola sp. RZ23. The sequence goes on along the minus strand of NZ_PZJK01000001.1, from coordinate 128,889 downwards.
AGACCCGGCAGCCGGTTTTTTGGTGGATATAGTCTAGGAATAGAACAGACTGTGAGTTACAGTCCGTTACAAGCACGATGTCGGTGGTTTCAGTGTTCATGGTCTGATCCCTTGTATCGGGTTTTTAATTAGTCTTCTACAGGTTTTGTTGTGATCCTTGGGCACTAGCCTCATGGCCGGTCTCTTAGTACCGGACGTCAATAGTGTTAATAAAACCTTTGCCTTGTAAATATAGGGCATTGAGGTTTTCGAAACGTGACACCCAGAGGTCATTTAAGCGTGCCTTAATTTTTAAAAAAACATAAAGAATTCATGTGCTTGGAAGTGCATTTTGGCAGGTGTTGGAGAAATTGCTGCTCTCTGTTGGAGAAAAAACAGCCGTGTTTGTCCGTGGCAAAATGAGGGTGTGCACGCCAACCGATGAGCTTTCTCATCCTCTCCTTCGGCGGCCCGCCAGGTGCCAGGTCAGGGAGCGCTCATACCCCCTCCCGCCAACGCTATACCCGCTTCCGTGCGGCCCGTAGAATGGAGCTTTTGGCAGGAAGACGCGCATGACCGCCACTCCACAAGATCTCGTCGTCGCCAGCGGTAACCCGGGAAAACTGGCCGAGTTTCAACAGCTTCTCGGACCGCTGGGATTGCGTGTCCGGGCCCAGGCCGAGTTCGGCGTCGATGACGTCGAAGAGACCGGCCTGACCTTCGTCGAAAATGCCCTGATCAAGGCGCGCGCCGCGGCCCGCGCCAGCGGTGGCCCTGCCCTGGCCGACGACTCCGGCTTGGCGGTGGATGCGCTCAACGGCGCCCCGGGGATCTACTCCGCGCGCTACGCCGGGGAGCCCAAGAGTGACCGCGCCAACAACGACAAGCTGTTGAGCGCGCTGCGCGAGGTGCCCGAGGGTCAGCGCGGGGCGCGCTACTGGTGCGTGCTGGTCTACCTGCGCCACGCCGACGATCCGGTGCCGATTATCGTCCAGCAGGATTGGCCGGGTGATATTCTCGCCTACCCACGGGGTGAAGGCGGTTTCGGCTACGACCCGCTGTTCTGGGTGCCGGAGTCCGGGGCAAGCGTCGCCGAGCTGAGCGCCGAGGAGAAAAATCGCCTGAGTCATCGTGGCCGTGCCCTGCAGGCGCTGATTGCGCGGCTGAAGGCGTGAGTTTGGATTTCCCTGACGCGGCAGCGCCCGGTGGTCTGCCGCCGCTGGCGCTCTATATCCATGTGCCCTGGTGCGTGCGCAAGTGCCCCTACTGCGATTTCAACTCGCACGGGGTCGGCTATGGTGCGGCCCTGCCAGAGACGGCCTATGTGGCTGCGCTGCTGGCGGATCTCGACGCCGATCTGGCGTGGGTGCAGGGGCGCGAGATCGTCAGCATCTTCATCGGCGGCGGTACCCCCAGCCTGTTCTCTCCCGAGGCTTATCATCAGCTGTTCGCCGGGCTGCGCCAGCGGCTGGTCTTTGCCGCGGATATCGAAATCACCCTGGAGGCCAACCCCGGCACCACCGAGCATGGGCGTTTCGCCGGTTACCGCGAGGCGGGAATCAATCGCCTGTCGCTCGGCGTGCAGAGCTTCCAGCCCGCACAGTTGACGGCACTCGGGCGCATCCATAGCGGTGCCGAGGCGGTTCAGGCGATGCAGCTGGCGCGCGATGCCGGGTTCGACAACGTCAATCTCGATCTGATGCACGGACTGCCGGGGCAGGATACGGCGCTGGCGCTGGCCGATATCGAGCAGGCGCTGGCGCTGGCGCCGACGCACCTCTCCTGGTATCAGCTGACCCTGGAGCCGAATACCGAATTCTTCTCGCAGCCGCCGCCGCTGCCCGACGAGGAGCGGCTGTGGGACATCCAGGATGCCGGCCACGCCCTGCTCGAGGAGGCCGGCTTCTCGCGCTATGAAATCTCCGCCTACGCCCGGCCCGGGCGCGCAGCGCGACACAATCTCAACTACTGGCGCTTCGGTGACTATCTGGGGATCGGTGCTGGCGCCCACGCCAAGCTGAGCCGGCCTGATGGTGACGGCGGGCTACGGATCGAGCGGCGCTGGAAAACGCGCCAGCCGCAGGCCTATCTGCGGCGTGCCAACGATCCGCGCGGGTTCGTCGCCGGCGGGCGTGCGGTCGATGAGGAGACGCTGCCGCTGGAGTTTCTGATGAATGCGCTACGGCTGACCCACGGCGTCGATCTCGCCGACTGGCAAAACCATACCGGGCGCGCGCTGTCTGAGTTGACGCCGCGTCTCGCCGTGGCGCGGCAGCGAGGCCTGCTGGCGGACTCGCCGTCGCGGCTGCAGGCGACGCCGCAAGGACTGTTATTCTTGAATGATCTGCTGGCACTGCTCGACGAGGCGTGACCCTCGCGAGCTGTGTCACTGCGTAACGTCGTCGTCGGTCGATCCGGCGACGCAGGGCAAGGAGCGATTCGCGCATGAAAACGATGATGAACAAGACCTGGTGGCTGGCCGTGCCGCTCGCCGTGGCCGTGGGTGTCAGCGGCTGTGCCAGCAACGACGGCTATCAGCAGCAGCAGGGCCAGCAGGAGAGCGGCAACACCAACACCTGGGGCGGCGCGGGTATCGGTGCCGTGGCCGGGGCCGTGGTCGGTGCGCTCAGCGGTCACGGCGGCAGCAGCACCCGCGATCGTGCGTTGATCGGTGCGGCCACCGGTGCCGCAATCGGTGGCGGCGTTGGTGCCTACATGGATTCCCAGGAGAAGGAGCTGCGCAATCGTCTCGACGGCACCGGTATCGGGGTCGAGCGCAACGGCAACAACCTGATCCTCAACATGCCCAGCAATGTCACCTTCGGCTTCGACTCGAGCGAGCTGCAGACCCCGGCGCGCCAGGCGCTCAACGACGTCAATGCGGTGCTGCGCGCCTATCCGGACACCCGCATCGGCGTTGCCGGCTATACCGACAGCACCGGCGCCGAGAGCTACAACCAGAAGCTTTCCGAGCGCCGGGCGCAGGCGGTGGCGAGCTACCTCGAGCAGGGCGGTGTCGCGTCCGGGCGCATCAGCGCAGTGGGTTACGGCGAGAGCCACCCGGTGGCGAGCAATGACACCGATGCCGGACGTGCCCAGAACCGTCGTGTCGAGATCACGCTGACGCCGACGAAACAGTCCTGATCACGTATCGATCGGTGGGATGACGCGGCCCCTTGGGGCCGCGTTTCACGTTCGAAGGTTCACTTCCAGATGCTCTACCGCAAGGCATCTCACTGCGAGGGGTAGCCGCCAATGCTGGCCTATCAGCACGCCTATCATGCCGGCAACTTCGCCGATGTACACAAGCACCTGGGGCTTTTTCACCTGCTCGAGGCGCTGACGCGCAAATCCTCCGCGATCAGTTTCGTCGATACCCACGCCGGACGCGGACTCTATCCGCTGGCGGCGACGGAGACGCAGAAGCTCGCCGAGTATCGTGAGGGAGTCGAGCGGCTGTGGCGGCGGCGCCAGGCGCTGGCCGCGGAGCCTGCCCTGGGCGCGTGGCTGGCACGACTGGCCACGCTGCAGACTGGCCCGGCACTGGAGCGCTACCCCGGCTCGCCGTGGTGGCTCGGCGATGCGCTACGCCTGCAGGATCGGCTGACGCTCTATGAGCTGCACCCCGGCGAGCATCAGCATCTGGACACGCAGATGTTGAGCAACGCCAACGCCCAGCGGCTCCACGCCGACGGCCTCAAGGGGCTGTGCCAGCGACTGCCGGTACCGACGCCGCGGCTGTGCGCGCTGATCGACCCGAGCTACGAGCGCAAGGAAGAGTACCGCGAGGTGGTCGACACGCTCGTACAGGTGGTGCGCAAGGTGCGCCATGCGGTGGTCATGATCTGGTATCCGCTGCTGCCGGCCGGACGTCATCTGACGCTGCTGGAAGGGCTGCGCGAGGCGCGCATTCCCAAGCTGTGGCGTAGCGAGATCACTCTACGCGAGGCCAACGCCGAGCGCGGCATGTACGGCAGCGGGCTGGTGCTGCTCAATCCGCCGTGGCAGCTCGATCAGACCCTCGACAACGCCTTCGATACGCTGGCGCCACTGCTCGCCGAGCGGGCGGTGCATCATGGGGAGTGGTGGACCGCCGAGCGCTAGGCCGTGTACGAAAATTGGCTGCGCTCGGTAATACGGCGTTAAAAATCGGCTCAAAATGCTCATTTACACATCGTAAACTCCGCTTTTTCGTCGATTTTTGCCTTGTCTTGCCTTCGCTCGCCGACTTTTTCGTGCAGACCCTAGAACACCAGGCCCGCCAATCGGCGGGCTCGGCAAGGCAGCAGCGCCTAGGTGCTGGCGCCGCTGTCGCCCTCGTCCTTGATCGCGGCGATGAACTCGTCGCCCCAGCGGCGGATATCGTTGTACTCGACGATATCGTTGAGCTGGCGCAGACGCGCCTGGGCTTCGGCGCGCGGCAGGTTGAGCCCCAGATAGCAGGTGCGCGCCAGGTCGTGCAGGTCGTGGGGGTTGGTCAGGATCGCCCCCTTCAGCTCCGCCGCCGCGCCGGCGAACTCCGACAGTACCAGCACGCCGCAGCCCTGGGTCAGCCCCTGGGTGGCGACGAACTCCTTGGCCACCAGGTTGAGCCCGTCGCGCAGCGGAGTGATCCACATCACGTCGGCCATGGCGTACCACGCCATCAGCTCCTCGAACGGGAAACCGCGGAAGTAGAACTGTACCGGCGTCCAGCCGACGTCGGCGAAGCGACCGTTGATATGGCCGATGGTCTGTTCGATCTGGGTCTGCAGCTCGTCATAGATGGTCATTTCACGCGCCGCCGGCACGCAGATGCTGACCAGAGTGACCTTGCCGCGCAGCTCCGGGTTCTCGTCGAGCAGCAGCTCGTAGGCCTTGAGCTTTTCGAGAATCCCCTTGGTGTAGTCGAGGCGTTCGACCGAGAGAATCAGCTTCATGCCCTCGAACTCGTCGCGCAGTTCGGCCATGCGCGCCTCGGCACCGTCCTGTTCCAGCGCGTTGCGAATACGCCCGAGATCCAGCCCCACCGGATGCGCGCCCAGTCTGACCACGCGGGTGCCTGTATCGATCGCCGTGGTCATGGTCTCCAGCCCCACCGCGCAGCCGTAGGTGAGAAAGCGTGGGGCGCAGTTCTGGCGCGATAGCGTGGTCAGCGGCACCACGCCGCGGGCGACGTCGACGAAGTTCTCCACCTGACGCGGGATGTGAAAGGCCACATAGTCGCACTGCAGCAGGCTGCCGACGATCTCGCGGCGCCACGGCAGCACGTTGAAGACATCCGCCGAGGGGAAGTAGGTGTGGTGGAAGAAGGCGATACGCAGGTCCGGGCGCAGCTCGCGCAGATAGGCGGGTACCATCCACAGGTTGTAGTCGTGGATCCAGATCAGGGCGCCCTCGGCGGCCTCCTCGGCGGTACGTTCGGCAAAGGCGCGGTTGACCGCGCAGTAGGTGTCCCAATCCTCCTCGCGGAAACGGGCTCGCTCCCAGAAGGTGTGCAGCGTGGGCCAGAACGCCTCCTTGGAGAAGCGCTTGTAGAAGATGTCCACCTGCTCCTTGGTCAACGCCACGCGGGCAGCGGTGAGCAGCGGATACTGCTTGGCGTCGACGCTGGTGTGAACGACGAAGTCTTCGGGCTCCTCGTCGCCCTCGTAGATCGACCAGGCGATCCACGAGCCGCGTTGGTTGGCGAAGAAGCTCTGCAGCGTCGGGATGATACCGTTGGGCGAGGTCGGGCGGCGGCGGCGGATCTTGCCGTCGACGCGATACTCCTCGTAGGGCAGACGGTGGTAGACCATCACCAGCTCGGCCTTGCCGGTATGGGCGGTATCGCGGCGATTCTCCGCCGCCAGCCCGCGTGCCCCCAGGAAGCCGAAGTGGGCGAAGGCTTCGATGATGCCGCCGCAACCGGCGGCGCTGGCGTGCATCACCTTGGGTAGCGGGCGGGTGCGCTCGAGCAGCTCGGGCTCGGCGTCGCCCACGCAGACCGCCTTGAAGCCGGCGCTCAGCATCGCCAGGTCGTTCATGGTGTCGCCGGCCACCAGCACGTCGTCGTGGGCGATATCGAGCCACTCGACCAGCTTCTGAAGGCTGGAGCCCTTGTTGACCCCCTGCGGCAGGAAGTCGAGATAGCGTCCGGCGGAGTAGAGCATCTCGCAGCCGAGCTCGTCGGCCAGCGCCGCGAGCTCGGGGCTCTCGGCCTGTTCCGGAGCGCAGTAGTAGGAACAGCGGCGGATCTGCGGCTCGTCCTGACGCACGATCTCGGGGAAGCGGCTCATCGCACTGGCGATGCGTGATTCGCCTGGCCAGCACTCGTCGATGGGGTCCTGCAGCGCCTGGATCGGCTGCAGGGTATCGCCGTGATAGAGGCTGGCGCCGACGTCGGCGACGATATAGTCGGGTTGCGGCAACGTGGGATCGGAGAGCAGCGGCAGGATCGCCTCGAGGCTGCGCCCGCTGACGTAGGCCAGCTGGATCTCCGGATGCGCGGCGATGGTCTGGTAGAGGCTCAGGCGGTCCTCCGGGGCGCCACCGAGAAAGGTACCGTCGAGATCGGTCGCTAGTAGCATGTTCTTCTCCTGCCCGGCATGGCCGGGGTGTGGTTCCCTGCAGCATACACCGGGGAGGCCTCAGGCCTTGGCGGCCGTGTCGACGATCCGCCGGCGTTCATGCTCTGCGTAAAAACTGGGGTCGGCGAACAGATCCTGCTGCACGTCGTCGTACATCATCTCCAGCGCCTGGCTGCTGGTCGGGGTCATCGGCTCGAAATGTGCGCTGTCGCCACTGATCAGGGTCGAGACGTGGCGGCGGCGGTAGAGCGCGTAGAGACCCAGCAGGGCCAGCACGCCGGCGATATAGAGCGGTAGCCCCTGGTTGCCGAACAGGCTCATCACGGCGCCGGCGAGAATCGGCGCCAGGGCGCTGCCGGCGCCCTGCACCACCAGCATGTCGGCCGAGCCGGACACGATCTCATCGGGGTGCAACTGATCGATCAACTGCGCCACCGCCAGGGGGTAGAGGGAAAATGCCAAACCGCCCCAGACAAAGAATAGACCCAATAGCACCCTGGGGTCAGGCACCAGTGGCATCACCGCGGCACACAGGGCCGCGAGCAGCACTACCCAGGTCATGACCCGGGCGCGGTCGTGTCGGTCGGAGAAGCGCCCAATGGGGATCTGCAGCAGTGCGCCGCCGAGAATCGCGGCGCTCATCACCAGGCCGACACCGCCGACGTCGAAGCCCTGGGCGCGGGCGTAGACCGGGGTCAGCGCCCAGAAGGCACCCATGGCCAGCCCCGAGAGCGCGGCGGCGGCCACCGACAGCGGGGCGAAGCCGAGCAGCGCCTTGAGCCGGCTCTTGGGGCGCGCCGTGATCACCGGCTGGCTGCGTTTGGTCATGGTGATCGGCAACAGCGCCCAGCAGATGAAGATGGCGGTCATCAAAAACAGCAGATGGCCCTCGGGGGTGTCCAGCCGCAGCATCTGCTGGGCCAGTGTCAGTGCGCCCAGGTTGATCACCATGTAGAGGGCGAAGACGCGGCCGCGCTCGTGGCTGGCGGCCTGGGCGTTGAGCCAGCTCTCGATCACGGTCATCACGGTGATGAAGCTCAGCCCGTAGAGCACACGCAGCGCCAGCCATACCCAGGGGTCGATGAAGATCAGGTGCAGCAGTGCGGTCGAGGCGCACAGGCTGGCGCAGAAGGCGAAGGTGCGGATATGGCCCATGCGCCGGATCAGGCGTCCGCTGACCCAGGTGCCGCAGACGAAACCGACGAAGTAGCCGGACATGATCAGACCGATCAGCGCCGTCGGAAACCCTTCGCTGGCGCCGCGCAGGGTCAACAGGGTGTTGATCAGACCGTTGCCCAGCAGCAGCAGGGCGACGCTGCCGAGCAGGGCTCGCAGCGGACGAAGCAGCGACCACATGGCATCTCTCCCGAGGAAGGCTCTGCCATTTCCATGCAGTAAGCGTGCCGCCGGGCCAGGGTCGCTCAGAGACGCCTATCGATAATGCTGTGTTATCGGAAAAGGCCAGGATTGGGATATGCAGTTATCACCATCCTGAGTCCTGGAGGCAATGAATTGCACCACAATGGTGCATATCCAAGGTGGCTGGCGGCATTGGCACGTTCAGACGTAGAGAACGCCTTCGCCGGCGATGATCGCCTCGCCACCGATCTGAATCGTCTCTTGGACTACCTCGGCGCGGCTCACCCGGCCGTGGATATGGCTCGGCCGACCCATCTCGACCCCTTGGGTGACCTGCCAGTCGAGCATCTGGGTGGCCGGCATCTGGCGCGACAGATGGCCGATCAGTGGCGCGGCGGCGCTGCCGGTGGCGGGATCTTCGTAGAGGGTCGTTTCTGCCGTGAACATCCGCGCGCGCAGCTGCTGCGAGGTGTTGCGCACATAGAGATAGAGATTGCGCTCGGCGGGGGCGGGCAGGGCGCGGGCGAGCGTGCCACTCTCGACCTGAACGCTGGCCAGCGAATCGAGATCGGCGAGTTCGATCAACTGATAGGGAACACCGCAGGAGGCCCTGACTGGCCGAGTAGCGATCTGCGCCCGGGAGAGCCCCAGGATCTCTGCCGCCTGCTCGATCGAAAGTGAGTCTTCACTGACGTCGAGCGGTTGCGCCGTGGTCAGCCAGGCCTGGGTGCCGGCGAAGCGGATCGGCACGTCGCCCACGCCCTCTGCGAGAATCAGCGGCGTGGCGGGATCGTGCCAACCCAGTGCCCGTATCAACCAGGCCGTACCCACGCTGGGATGACCGGCGAAGGGCAGCTCGCCGCTGGGGGTGAAGATGCGCAGTGCAACGCGGCCGGGTAGGCGCGTGGTGATGAACACGCTCTCGGAGAGGTTCAGCTCCTTGGCCAACTGCGCCATCTGGATGTCCGTCAGTGCAGCGGCGTCGGGAAACACGGCCAGCGGATTGCCCGCGAAGGGCGTGGCGGTGAAGACATCCAGCAACACGTAGCGATAGCCGCGCCGCCCTTGGACCTGCGCCGCGGACAACGTGAGACTGGATTCTGGCGAGCCGCCAGCTGGTAGTGTGTGCTTACTCATCAGGACATTCTCTGGCCGAATTAGCGAGCTAGGTGGTCGACTCAGCGCCAGAACGGGCGATGCGTCTCCCGGTACACCTGACTGGGCAGCAGGCCGATATCCCGCAACTGCTGCGCATCGAGCTCCGCCAGCTGGCGCCGGGTGCGCCGACGCTGCCAGACGTTGGGCGAGTCACGCCGCAGCGATCGCTGGCGTTGGTGCAAGTTGCCCCACAGGATACCGTCCACGGTGTCCAGCGTGGTGACCAGCAGGTGCAAGGGTGTGAAACGCATGGTGGCGACTCCCGTGTCTCGAGGGGAGCGTCCAGCTTAGGCATCCGCTGGCGTGCCACACAGAGGCAGAAAACGACTATCTCGGGCACACAGATAGGCGCTTTCCCGCTCTGTATGCCCGCTTTGTGCGCGATCTGTCACGTGAAGCACCGGGTGCGAGCATACACAATGGTTGGCGTGACATGTCATGCGAGGCGGGGAGGGGAAAATGCACCGTTACGAGCTGTTGGCCGATCATCTGCGCGAGCGTATCCAGGCCGGCTTCTATCAGGTCCACGAGCGCTTGCCCTCGGTGCGCGCGCTGGCCCAGGCGCACGGGGTCAGCCTTTCCACCGTGCAGCACGCTTACCATCAGCTGGAAGACGCCCAGCTGATCGAGGCGCGGCCCAAGTCGGGCTACTTCGTCTCGCCGCGGCGTGAGCGCCTGCCCGCGCCGCCGGTCGCACGTACCGCCCAGCGCCCGGTCGAGGTGTCACAGTGGGAGCACGTGCGCGAGGGCACCTGCGTGCTGCCGGATACCAGCATGCACAACCTGGGCCGGGGCATGCCGGATATCGATGCGCCGACGCTCAAGCCGTTGCTGCGCGCACTTGCCCGGGTCAGCCGGCGCCAGGATCTGATCGGACTCAACTACGATACCCTGCACGGGCGTCCCGAACTGCGCGAGCAGATTGCACGGCTCGCGGTGGGCCAGGGCTGCCGGCTGCATCCCGACGATATCGTGGTCACCACGGGCTGCCACGAGGCGATCTCGATCGCCATGCGGGCGGTGTGCGAGCCCGGCGGCATCATCGCGGTGGATTCACCCAGCTTCTACGGCGCCCTGCAGTCGATCCGCGCCTACGGCATGAAGGCGATGGAGATCCCCACCGACCCTGAGACCGGCATCAGCCTGGAGGCACTGGAGCTTGCCCTGGAACAGTGGCCGATCCGTGCCATCCAACTCACCCCGACCTGCAACAACCCGCTCGGCTATACCCTGTCGGAGGCGCGCAAGCGGGCGCTCTACGCGCTGGCTCAACGCTTCGACGTGGCGATCATCGAAGACGATGTCTATGGCGATCTCAGCTACGGTTTTCCGCGACCGGTGACGATCAAGTCGTTCGACGAGGATGGCCGGGTGCTGCTGTGCAGCTCGTTCTCCAAGACCCTGGCGCCGGGGCTACGCATCGGCTGGATCGCGCCGGGGCGCTATCACGAGCGCGCCCTGCACATGAAGTACGTCGGCACCGGCTCCACCGCGACCCAAGGTCAGATGGCGGTGGCCGAGTTCATCCGCGAAGGGCACCACGAGCCTCATCTTCGCCGGATGCGGGCGCAGTACCAGGGCAACCGAGACCGCATGCTCGACGTGATCGAAAGCGCTTTCCCCGCCTCGACCCGGGTCAGCTATCCGGCGGGGGGCTTCATGCTCTGGCTCGAGTGCGCTGACGGCATCGACAGCGTCGCGCTCAATCAGCGCCTGATGGCAGAGGGCATCCGCATCGCCCCCGGGGTGGTGTTCTCCGCCACCGGCAAGTACCGCCACTGTCTGCGCCTCAACCATGCCGTGTTCGATGCCGAGATCGCCCGCGCGGTGAGCCGCGTGGGGCACTGCGTGGCGGAGATGCTGACGCAGCGGGCCGACGCCGGGCAGCCGGAGACGGCCTGAGTCGACGTTGGCTACCACGCCGGATGATCATCGCCTCCGACCTGGGCGCTCAGTCGATCAGGCGGGTCACTTCGGCGGCGATCGCCTCGCCCAGCAGGCGCTGCTGATCGGGCTCGATGTGCACGCCGTCGACCTCGCTGACCTGGATCAGGGTACCGGCGTCGATGAAGCCGGCACCCGCCTCCCGCGCCATCTTGCGGTAGCGGCTCGCCAGCTGGCGCGACTTGCGCTCGCCACCGGTGAAGATGCCTGCCAAGGGGCCGATCTCGCGAATCGGCGCCGGCGCGATCAGCAGCACCTTGGGGGCGGCCACGCCGAACTGGGCGCTGGTGGCCTCGATCTCCCACAGCAGCCGCTGAATGCTCAGGGCGATATCGTCGGGGGTAACGGAGAATCGCGCCTTGAGATCGTTGGTGCCCAGCATCAGCGTCATCACGTCCAGCGGCAGTTGGCTCAGCAGACACGGGCGCAGATAGCGCAGGCCGTTGAGATGCACCCCTTCGATGGGATCGTCATGCAGCGTGGTGCGTGCCGGCAGACCCTCCTCGATCACCCGCCATTCGCTGCCCAGGGTGGCAGCCACCACCCCGGTCCAGCGTGTCTCGAAGGGATAGCGCGCCAGCGGCCCCAACGTCCTGACCGGCTCGGTACCGTGGGTATTGGAGTCGCCGTAGCAGAGCAGGGTACGCGTGGTCATCGTGGATCTCCGGTGTGCGATGGCGTTCAGTATGAACGCGGTGTGCGCACCACGGTACCCTGCGGACGGCTAACGCGTACGGAACACCAGCGCTACGCCGCCGAGGATCGCACCCATGCCGAGAATGGCCAGCGGCGAGAGCGCATTGCCCAGCAGCAGATAGTCCAGCAGCGCGGTGACGATCGGCACCAGGTAGAACAGGCTGGTGACGTTGACCAGGTTGCCCTGACGGATCATGCGGTAGAGCAGCAGCTGTGCCAGGACCGAGATCACCAGCCCCAACCACACCACGGCCACGATCAGCCCCGGCTGCCAGCTGACGCTCACCGGGCGCCACGGCGTCAGCAGCAGGAACAGCGCCAGGCTTGCCACATATTGCAGGGGAAGCACCTGGCGCGGCGGCAGGGCGATCGACTTCTGCCCGATCGCGCCGAGGGTCATGCAGGCCAGGGTCGCCAGTGCCAGCAGGATTCCGAGCGCGGGGAATTGCGCGGCCAGCAGGCTCTGCAGTACCACCAGTGCCAGCCCGCACAGCGCCAGCAACAGCCCGGCGATGCGCCAGCCGGAGATCCGGCGCTCGGTCAGCAGCAGCGTCAGCAGCGGTTGGATACCCAGCAGGGTCGCCAACAGCCCGGGGGTGATGGCGTGGTCCAGGGTTTCGAAGTAGCACACCGAGTAGCCGCCGATCAGCAGCGTGCCGACGCCGGCGACGCGCAGCCGCTGGCCCCGCGGTGGTAGCCAGGCTTCGCGCTGGGCGGCGAGCGGCAGCAGCACGGCCAGGGCGAGCAGAAAGCGCAGGATCAGCAGCGCCAGCGGCGAACCGTGATCCAGCCCCCAGCGGGTGAAGATCGGGGCGCTGCCCCACAGCAGCACGAACAGGGCCATTGGGGCGGCCTGGCCCCATGAAGAAGAACGGATCATGTGAAGACTCATCTGTCGAAGACGTGACGACCCGTTGCTGGACGCGATGCGCGTCGACCAGCATGCACAGCGAACGGGGATTGTCGGGCTTGGGATCGCCGGGCGGATCAGCCCAGCGCGACGAGGCGTGGCGGCGCTTGCACGCCAGCGACACTCGCGACAACCGCAGGCGGAGCCACGGTGTCAGCCAAGACGTCGGCCACGACACGCGCGACAGAGGAGCGAGGGGGAGGTGTCGCCGCCAGCACCCGCGGCCCTACCGACAGTTCGGCAAGGCGGGAAGCGTGCGGATGCGGGATGTGTGGCGACATGGGAAACCGGCATTCGAGTGTGAATGAGTTCGCCAGCATAACGCCGGGGAGGGCAGCGGAAAAGTCGACCTTTGGCCGATCACTTGCCGATGCAGAAGCTGCCGGAGATCTCGCCGAGCAGATCGTCGGCGTGGCGAAGCCTTACACGGCTTCGCCTACCCTTTTGACCTTTCAACGAAGGAAGCCGTTTTTTAAAAGACACTCTGTTTTTTGGGAAGGCCTGCCTGGCCGCCAATGCTACTTCTTGCAATGCGGTTATCGCCATCTTGCGGCAATGGACGTGTCTGATTCGTATCGGGACTTTTTTTCAAGGCCTGGCGGGTTGGTGTCTACTCACTTCGCTTCCCGCCATTGATTCGATAACGCGTACTACGCCCGCCACCGGACATCGGTTCCAGACAACCCTTCTCGACCAGATCCTGCAGATGGCGCGTAGCGGTCGCCTTGCTGATCTTGGCGACCTTCTGATACTGAGACGCACTGATGCCCGTCTCGAAACCACGATCGCCACCTTCCAGCAGGCGCTCGAGGACACGGGTTTGAGCATCGGATAGCGCCGTCATGGCGTGTCGTTGCCAGAACCGCTGGCGTTCGAAGGTACGCTCGACCTTGGTGATGGCCTCGCGCATCGCGGCTTCCAGGGTTTCCAGGAACCAAACCAACCATGCGGTGATATCCAGACCACCGTGCTGGGTGGACTCCAACATGGCGTAGTAGTCGCTGCGCCGGGTCATGATCGCTTCCGACATGGCGTAGAGCCGGATGCTCTGCGCCTCGGCCTGTGCCAGGACGCGATCGGTCAGCGCCCGCGTCAGGCGTCCATTGCCATCTTCGAACGGATGCAGGGTAATCAGATAGAGGTGGCACAGCCCGGCACGTATCAGGGGATCCAGCGCGTTATCGTCGAGACTGGCATTGAACCACTCGACGAAGCGTGCCAGTTCGGCTTCCAGGCGGTCGGCCGGTGGTGCTTCGAAGTGAACTCTGGGCCGGTCGATGCGCCCCGAGACCACCTGCATCGGCCCGTCATCATCTCGGCGCAGTTGGCCGACGGCGACAGACTGCAACAGACCCGGCTCTGGAAACAGCAGCGCATGCCAACGCAGCAGCGTATCCAGCGTCAGCGGTATCTCCAGCGCGGTAACGGCTTCGAGCATCAATTCCGCCAGCCCTTCCGAACGGCGCGAGACGGGGTAGGCTGACGCGTCGCTCAGCCCCAGGCGTCGTGCCAGCGAGGAGCGCAGGGACTGCACGTTGAGTCTCTCGCCTTCGATGGCGGACGAGTGGACGATATTGGTCAGTAGCGTTTCCAGCGCTTGCGCGGGCTGAGTGTCATCGCCCCTGTGGCTCAATCCCAGTAGCTCGCCTTGACGCAGCGTGGCTCGACGTAGCGCCGGCGCGACGGCTTCTGCCTGCCAATGGAATCCAGGCCACTGCGGTTGTTGCCAGATCCAGCTCGTCGATGAAGGTACTGAGGACACGGTCATGGTGGCTCGTGTGGGCAATGAGCCAAAAGCGTAGCATATTCGGCTCAATTAATGAGCCGAATATGGCCTCTATTCGGCTCACTTGCCGATGCAGAAGCTGCCGAAGATCTCGCCGAGCAGATCGTCGGCGGTGAACTCGCCGGTGATCTCGTTGAGCGCCTGCTGGGCGTCGCGCAGATCCTCGGCGAGCAGCTCGCCGGCGGCGGCACCCTCCAACTGGGCAGTGCCGCTGACCAGCGCCTGGCTGGCGCGTTCGAGGGCATCCAGGTGGCGGCGCCGGGCGGAGAAGCGGCCTTCGGTGGTGGCATCGAAGCCCATCACCGCCTTGAGATGGGTCTTGAGGTTATCCACCCCCGCGCCGGTGTGCGCCGAGAGGCGGATCACCGGCGGCGTGGATTCGAAGTCGGCGGTATCGCCCTCGCCACTCTCGTCGATCTTGTTGCGTACCAGCGTCAGCCGCTCGGGGTGGGGCAGGCGGGCGACGAACTCGGGCCAGATCGCCTGTGGGTCGGTCTCCGTGGTGGTGCGGGCGTCGACCAGCAGCAGGACGCGGTCGGCCTTCTCGATCTCGGCCCAGGCGCGGGCGACGCCGATCTGCTCCACCGCATCCGGGGTGTCGCGCAGGCCGGCGGTATCGATCACGTGCAGCGGCATGCCGTCGACATGGATATGTTCGCGCAGCACATCGCGGGTGGTGCCCTCGATCTCGGTGACGATGGCGCTGTCGCGCTCGGTGAGACGGTTGAGCAGACTCGACTTGCCGGCGTTGGGGCGCCCGGCGATCACCACGCTCATGCCCTCACGCATCAGTGCACCCTGGTTGGCGCTGGCGCGCACTGCGGCCAGGGTCTCGCGCAGCGCCGCCAGCTTGGCCGCGACCACACCATCGGCGAGGAAGTCGATCTCCTCCTCGGGGAAGTCGATCGCCGCCTCGACATAGAGGCGCAGTTCGATCAGCTCGCCGACCAGCTGCGACACGCGGCTGGAGAACTCGCCCTGCAGCGAGCGCAGGGCATTCTCCGCGGCGGCGCGGGAGCTGGCGTCGATCAGATCGGCGATCGCCTCGGCCTGGGCCAGATCGAGCTTGTCGTTGAGAAAGGCGCGCTCGGAGAACTCGCCGGGGCGTGCCAGACGCGCGCCGAGCGCCACGCAGCGCTCCAGCAGCATGTCCATCAGCACCGGGCCGCCATGGCCCTGAAGCTCGAGCACATCCTCGCCGGTGAACGAGTGGGGGCCGGGGAAGTAGAGCGCGATGCCCTCGTCGATGATACCCGTCTCGGCGTGGAAGGGTCCGTAGTGGGCGTGGCGTGCCTGGGGGCGGTGGCCCAGCAGGTGCTCGGCCATGACCCCGGCGGCGGGCCCGGAGACTCTGACGATGCCCACGCCGCCGCGTCCCGGGGGCGTGGCCAGGGCGGCGATGGTGTCCTGACGATAGAGCGGTGCGTTCATCACGGTCTCCGGTGGCACGGGGTGGACGGCGACGCTCGGTGCCGGGCCGGCGTGCGCGGGTAGTTGTACAGGAAGGCGATGTATAAACGCCAGACCCCCGCCGGGGCGGGGGTCTGGGAGGGTTCGCGGAGGGCGATCAGCTCTTGGGCTTGAGCGCCTTGCCGCCACCGCTGTCGTCGTTGAGGACGCGCCGGGTGATGAACCACTGCTGCAGGATCGAGATCGAGTTGTTGACGATCCAGTAGATGACCAGACCGGCCGGGAACCACAGGAAGAAGAAGGTGAAGACCACCGGCAGCATCTTCATGATCTTCGCCTGCATCGGGTCCGGCGGGGTCGGGTTCAGGAACTGCTGCAGCAGCATGGTGCCGCCCATGATGATCGGCAGGATGAAGTAGGGGTCCTTGGCCGAGAGGTCATGGATCCACAGGATGAACGGCGCGTGGCGCAGCTCCACCGACTCCATCAGCATCCAGTAGAGCGCGATGAACACCGGCATCTGGATCACCATCGGCAGGCAGCCCCCCAGAGGATTGATCTTCTCCTTCTGGTAGAACTTCATCATCTCCTGCGACATCTTCTGGCGATCGTCGCCGTACTGCTCCTTGAGCCGCTTCATTTCCGGGCCCATCTTGCGCATGCGGGCCATCGACTTGTAGGCCTTGGCCGCCAGCGGGAAGAGCACGATCTTGACGCAGACGGTGAGCAGGACGATCGACCAGCCCCAGTTGCCGACGATCTTGTGGATATGATCGAGCAGCCAGAACAGCGGGTTGGCGAGGAACCACAGCCAGCCGAAGTCGACCGTCAGCTCCAGGTGCGGCGCCACCTTGGCGAGCATCGACTGCACCTTGGGTCCGACGTACAGCGTTGCCGCAAGGGTCTCCTGCTGGCCCGGCTTGACGGTTTCGTTGGGGCCGGCGAAGGCCGCCACGGTGCGATCGCGGTTGTCGACGCTGCCGTAGTAGAGGTTCTGCTGATTCGGGTTGGGCACCCACGCGGAGGTGAAGTAGTGCTGGATCATCGCGACCCAGCCGCCCTTGACATCGCGGTTCTGGAAGTTGCCCTTACGGATATCCTCGAAGCTGACCTTGCTGTACTTCTCTTCCGGCGACGAGAACGCCACTCCCAGGAAGGAGTGCATGCCGACGCCCTGGCCGCTGGTCGGATCGGCGCTCTGATCGCGGGCGAGCTGACCGATGAAGCGAGCGGTGACCGGCTGCTGGCTCGCGTTGTCGATCAGGTACTCGACCTTGATCGCGTAGCTACCGCGGTCGATCACGAAGCGCTTGATGATATCGACGCCGTTGACGCTGCCGTGCAGGTCGACGTCGAGGCTCTTCTCGTCTTTGCTGAGCGCGTAGCTCGTCTTGTCGGCGCGGAAATCGATGCGCCCGCTATGACCTTCGATCTGCAGACCGGACTTGGCCACGTAGCTGCGCACCTTGTTGTCGCTGAGCAACACGAAGGGCTTGTCGGAGTCGAGAACCTGGTCATGGCCGAACAGCGCAGCGTAGACGATGTCGCCGCCGTTGGGGTTGATGCGCAGATCGAGCACGTCGCTCTGGACCTGGATCAGGTTGCTGCCCTTGGCGGGAGCACTACCCGCGGGCATGTCGTCCTCGATCGGCTGGGTCTTGCCACTGCCGCCGTCGGGGGCGGAGAGGGCATTGCCTTCTTTGCCACCGTCGCTGGTGGCCGAAGCGACTTCCGGTGCCGGGTTGTTCACGACGTTCTGACCGTAGTCCTGATTCCACTGCATGATCAGCAGATAGGCGAGTACGGCCAGCGGAATCACGAAAAGGAGTCGTTTGAAATCCATAGAGGGGTCTGCCCGGTAAGGGAGTGGTTCGGTAGGCGCCGGGCAACGGCGATCATTCGGCGATGGACGCCGAAGCTCCCCGGCCTGCAGCGCGGGGATGTCCGATCAGGTCGACGACGAAGTGTCGTGGCGCGTCTGGCGCGCGGACTTTTCCAGGCGTCGCCACATGCCGTTGAGCTGGCGCGCGACGCTGGCATTGTCCAGCTCGTGTACGCCTCGCCGAGCGAGAAGAACGATATCCACGGGCGGCAGGCGATGCTGCTGCAGACGGATGGATTCGCGCACGAGGCGTTTGAGGCGATTGCGGTCGACGGCACGACGCACGTTCTTCTTGCTGAAGATCAACCCGATCCGCGGATGGCCAAGCGCGTTTGGGCGTGCCAACACCAGCATGCCTTTACCGTGGACCTTGAAGGGAGCGTGGTCGAAAACGTGCTTGTAGTCCCCGGCGTTGAGCAACCGTAGCTGCCGGGGGAAACCCTGATCGGACACCCGATGTCCGATCAGGCGCTGAGGCGCTTGCGGCCTTTGGCGCGACGACGGGCAATGACCTGACGGCCGTTCTTGGTCGCCATGCGGGCACGGAAACCGTGGACGCGCTTGCGCTTCAGGACGCTCGGCTGAAAAGTACGTTTCATGGTGGCTTTTTCCCAATTGGTTGAGTGATTAAGCTATTGATTTAGCTCGAAAAACTGGTTCGAAACGGGATGCCCGACACGCGTACGGAAACCGGGCTCACTCGGCTCAAGAGCGGGAATTCTAGTGAATCCGGCGATCGGGTGCAATTTTTCTCTGAATTATCCACACCCGTTTGTGGGTGAAACCCTTGCGTCAGATCGCCGCGGCGGTCACGCGCGTACGCCGGTAGGAAGGGGCGCCATCGGCGGTCGAAGGTGGAAATGGTCCTCCTCGGCTTATCCCCACCCTGGACGCTTGTCAATCACACCATGTGGTTAAGGATGGGGATAATGTTTGTGAATAACTCACAATAACCCTTATTATTCATGTATCTATGCATTTTTCTGGCCTGTGGGGAAGATGCGGAAGAGAGGTGAAGATCCTGCGTGCAGTGACAAGGTTCGAGGTCTGGCGCGGCGCTGAATGAGCACGGCCGGGTCATGATTTTCCCAAGGCTGTCAACGGGTTCTCCGCCGTTTATCCACAGAGGGATGACCTGGCGACCACGTGTGGATAACCTGTCTGGCCGGCGCTACACTGTGCGGCCGTTTTCTTTTCATCTGCCGAAATTCCCGTGAGGTCGTGTGTCGGTCGCTCTCTGGCAACAATGTCTCAATTCGCTTCAGGATGAGTTGAGCTCGCAGCAGTTCAACACCTGGATCCGCCCCCTGCAGGCGGAGGATGGCGAGACGGACGAGCTCTGTCTGCTGGCGCCCAACCGCTTCGTGCGCGACTGGGTCAGCGACAAGTACCTGAAGCGCATCAACGAGCTGCTGCGCGAAGTGGCATCGAGCAGCAAGCCGCCGAAGGTGCGTCTGGTGGTGGGCAGCCGTCGCGCGGCCGCCGTGTCGCCGCGGGATCTGGGCGCGCCGGTGTCGGCGCCCAGCCAGCCGCCGCAGCGCCCCAGTGCGCCCAGTGTCCAGACACCGTCGCGCTCCCCCGAGGTGGCCGAGGAGCAGGCACTCGACCAGAGCCGCGAGCGTGAAGAGAGCGGCCGGCGTGGCGGTGAACGCCAGGTGCAGGTGGAGGGCAGTCTCAAGCACCAGAGCGGCCTCAACCCCAACTTCACCTTCGAAACCTTCGTCGAGGGCAAGTCGAACCAGCTGGCGCGGGCCGCTTCGCGCCAGGTCTCGGAGAATCCCGGTGGCGCCTACAACCCGCTGTTCCTCTACGGCGGGGTGGGCCTGGGCAAGACCCACCTGATGCATGCGGTGGGCAATCATCTGGCCGGCCTGCGCGATAACGCCAAGGTGGTCTATCTGCACTCCGAACGCTTCGTCGCCGACATGGTCAAGGCGCTGCAGCTCAACGCGATCAACGACTTCAAGCGCTTCTACCGCAGCGTCGATGCGCTGCTGATCGACGATATCCAGTTCTTCGGTGGCAAGGAGCGCTCCCAGGAAGAGTTCTTCCACACCTTCAACGCCCTGCTCGAGGGCGGCCAGCAGATGATCCTCACCTCCGACCGTTACCCCAAGGAGATCAGCGGGGTGGAGGAGCGTCTCAAGTCGCGCTTCGGCTGGGGGCTGACGGTGGCGATCGAGCCGCCGGAGCTGGAGACCCGGGTGGCGATCCTGATGAAGAAGGCCGATCAGGCCAAGGTCGACCTGCCACACGACGCCGCCTTCTTCATCGCCCAGAAGATCCGCTCCAACGTGCGCGAGCTGGAGGGCGCACTGAAGAAGGTGATCGCCGACTCCCACTTCATGGGCAAGCCGATCACCCAGGACTTCATCCGCGAGTCGCTCAAGGATCTGCTGGCGCTGCAGGACAAGCAGGTCGGGATCGAGAACATCCAGCGCACGGTGGCGGAGTACTACAAGATCAAGATGGCCGACCTGCTCTCCAAGCGCCGGTCGCGCTCGGTGGCGCGGCCGCGCCAGGTCGCCATGGCGCTGGCCAAGGAGCTGACCAACCACAGCCTGCCCGAGATCGGCGATGCCTTCGGTGGACGCGACCACACCACCGTGCTGCACGCCTGCCGCAAGGTGGTGGCGCTGAAGGAGGAGAGCGCGGACATCCGCGAGGACTACAAGAATCTGATGCGACTGCTGACCAGCTGACCCCATCGGCTCGGCAAGCGCCGCCAGGGGATTGCCCGTATCGCCCCGGGCAGCAAGAATGAACCCCAGCCGGCAGCGTCGCCGCGGCCGCTCGCGGCGCCGACGTTTCTTTCAGGATCGAATTCAACCACGGAGCTCCCATGAAATTTTCCATCTCCCGCGAAGCCCTGCTGCGCCCGCTGACGCTGGTGGCCGGCGTGGTCGAGCGCCGTCAGACGCTGCCGGTGCTCTCCAATGTGCTGATCGAAGTCCAGGATGGCGGCCTGTCGCTGACCGGTACCGATCTCGAGGTGGAATTGATCGGTCGCGCGACCACCGACCTGGTCGACGAGCCGGGCTCCGTCACCGTGCCGGCGCGCAAGCTGATGGATATCTGCAAATCGCTGCCGGATCAGTCGGAGATCAGCTTTACCCTGGAGGATGGTCGCGTGGTGCTGCGCGCCGGGCGCTCGCGCTTCACCCTCTCCACCCTGCCGGTGGCCGAGTTCCCCAATATCGAGGATGGCCACAACGACACCACGCTGTCGCTGCCGCGGGGCACGCTCAAGTACCTGATCGATGCCACCTCCTTCGCCATGGCGCAGCAGGATGTCCGCTACTACCTGAACGGCATGCTGCTGGAGCTGGCCAACCACGTGGTGCGCACCGTGGCCACCGACGGTCACCGTCTGGCGGTGTGCGAGCGCAGCGCCGAGATCGAGCTCGCCGACGCGCGCAAGCTGATCATCCCGCGCAAGGGCGTGCTGGAGCTGTCGCGGCTGCTCGATGGCAGCGAGGAGCCGGTGGAGCTGGCGCTGGGTGCCAACCATATCCGGGCCAACACCGGCGAGTTCACCTTCACTTCCAAGCTGGTCGACGGCAAGTTCCCCGACTACGACCGGGTCATCCCCAAGGGCGGCGACAAGACCTTCATCGCCGAGCGCGGCGAACTGCGCCAGATCCTGGCGCGTACCGCCATTCTCTCCAACGAGAAGTATCGCGGCGTGCGTCTGCAGCTCGAGGAGAACAACCTCAAGGTGATGGCCAACAACCCCGAGCAGGAAGAGGCCGAGGAGAATGTCGGCATCGAGTACACCGGCGATGCGCTGGAGATCGGCTTCAACGTCGGCTACCTGATCGATGTGCTCAACGTGCTCGACGCCGACCGCATGCAGATGACGCTGTCGGATGCCAACAGTTCGGCGCTGATGGAAGAGCCGGGCGGTGGGGATGCCCGTTACGTGGTCATGCCGATGCGCCTTTGACCATCGGTAATGGCTGCGCGCGCGAATCGCGTTGTTGCACGCCGCCCGTCAAGCTCGCCTAACCCCGTTGTTATGTCTCGCTTTTCGGGCGGCGCGCGGCGTGCACTTTATCGCGCTCGCCGATTACCCTCCAGCGGCGGTGGTGGCCGATCATCGCTCGCCAACGTCTTCCCCGGTGATCGATTGGCCGGGCATCTCCTCTCGTCTCTTGCCATGAGTTTTCACTTGCCATGCCGCTCGATCGGTTGAGTTTTCACGGCCTGCGCAATCTGCATCCGCTCGAGATGACGCCGGGGCCGCACATCAATGTGATCAGCGGGGCCAACGGCAGCGGCAAGACGTCGCTGCTCGAGGGGCTCCACGTGCTGGGGATGGCGCGCTCCTTTCGCACCCAGAAGCTCAAGGCGCTGATTACCCACGACGCCGAGGAGATGACCCTGTTCGGGCGCCTCGACGGCGATCCGCCGCGCCCGCTGGGAGTGCGTCGTCGACGTGATGTCCAGGAGCTGGAGATCCGTATCGGCGGCGAGCGCGCCGCCAGGGTGACCCAGCTCGCCGAGGCACTGCCGCTGCAGTTGATCAACCCCGATGCCTTCCGTTTGCTGGAGGGATCGCCGGCGGCGCGCCGCGAGTTTCTCGACTGGGGTGTGTTCCATGCCGAGCCGGTGTTCCTCGACGCCTGGAAGCGCGTGCGGCGTGCGTTGAAACATCGGAACGCCCTGCTCAGGCATGATAGAATCGACCGGGCGTCGATAGGCGTCTGGGAGCAGGAACTGGCCCACTGGAGCGAGCGGCTGGATGCGCTGCGCGAGGGCTATATGGCGCGCTTTCTGCCGGTCTTCGAGGAGACCTTGGCGGCGCTGTTGCCGCTGGCGGATCTGAGCCTGCGCTACTCGCGCGGCTGGGATCGTCAGCGCGCCCTGCTCGAGGTGTTCGAGGCCGGGCGCGATACCGACCGCCAGATGGGCTTCACCCAGCAGGGGCCACAGCGTGCCGACCTGCGCATCCGGGTCGGGCGCCACGCCGCGGTGGAGGTGCTCTCCCGCGGGCAGCAGAAGCTGGTGGTCAGCGCCATGAAACTGGCCCAGGGGCGCCTGCTCGAGCAGCTGAGCGGGCAGACCTGCCTCTATCTGATCGATGACCTGCCGGCGGAGCTCGACGGCGAACACCAGCGCATCTTCTGCCGCTGGCTCGAGCGGCTCAACTGCCAGGTCTTCATCACCAGCGTCGAGCGCTCGGCGCTGGCCGACGTCTGGCAGCCGGACACGGATGTCGTGGCATCGTGTATCGCCGGCGGACGGCTGCATTCGGAATGATTTCACCATGGAGTGAGCAATGAGCGAACAGGCCTACGATTCATCGAGCATCAAGGTCCTCAAGGGACTGGACGCGGTGCGCAAGCGCCCGGGCATGTACATCGGCGACACCGATGACGGCACCGGCCTGCACCACATGGTGTTCGAGATCGTCGACAACTCGATCGACGAAGCGCTGGCCGGCCATTGCAGCGAGATCCGCATCGTCATTCACCCCGACGAATCGGTCACCGTCTCCGACGACGGTCGCGGCATCCCCACCGACATCCACGCCGAAGGGGTCTCCGCCGCCGAGGTCATCATGACCGTGCTCCACGCCGGGGGTAAGTTCGACGACAACTCCTACAAGGTCTCCGGCGGTCTGCACGGGGTCGGGGTGTCGGTGGTCAACGCACTCTCCGAGCAGCTCAAGCTGACCATCTGGCGCAACCACCAGGTCCACGAGCAGATCTATCGCCACGGCGTGCCGCAGGCGCCGCTGGCCGTGGTCGGCGAGACCGAGAAGTCGGGCACCCAGATCAATTTCAAGCCGTCCAGCGAGACCTTCGCCAACATCGAGTTCCATTACGATATTCTCGCCAAGCGCCTGCGCGAGCTGTCGTTCCTCAACTCCGGCGTGGCGATCCGCCTGGTCGACGAGCGTGACGGCCGCGAGGAGCTGTTCCACTACGAGGGCGGTCTGCGCGCCTTCGTCGACCATCTCAACACCAACCGCACCGCGCTCAATCCGGTCTTCCACTTCGAGATGCAGCGCGAGGACGGTATCGGTGTCGAGGTGGCGATGCAGTGGAACGACACCTTCGCCGAGAACGTCTTCTGCTACACCAACAACATTCCGCAGCGCGATGGCGGCACCCACATGGCCGGCTTCCGTGCGGCGCTGACGCGCAGCCTCAACAGCTACATCGAGGCCGAGGACATCCAGAAGAAGGCCAAGGTGGCGACCTCCGGCGACGACGCCCGCGAAGGCCTCACCGCGATCATCTCGGTCAAGGTGCCGGATCCCAAGTTCTCCTCGCAGACCAAGGACAAGCTGGTCTCCTCGGAGGTCAAGACCGCGGTCGAGCAGGAGCTGAGCCGGCACTTCTCCGACTATCTGATCGAGCACCCTGCGGATGCCAAGGCGATCGTCAACAAGATGATCGACGCCGCGCGTGCCCGCGAGGCGGCGCGCAAGGCGCGCGACATGACCCGACGCAAGGGTGCGCTGGATATCGCCGGGCTGCCGGGCAAGCTGGCCGATTGCCAGGAGAAGGATCCCAGCCTCTCCGAGCTCTATCTGGTCGAGGGTGACTCCGCCGGCGGTAGTGCCAAGCAGGGCCGCGACCGCCGCACCCAGGCGATCCTGCCGCTCAAGGGCAAGATCCTCAACGTCGAGAAGGCGCGCTTCGACAAGATGCTCTCCTCTGCCGAGGTCGGTACCCTGATCACCGCGCTGGGCTGCGGCATCGGGCGCGAGGAGTTCAATCCGGACAAGCTGCGCTACCACTCGATCATCATCATGACCGATGCCGACGTCGACGGTTCGCACATCCGTACCCTGCTGCTGACCTTCTTCTTCCGCCAGATGCCGGAGCTGATCGAGCGTGGTCATGTGTTCATCGCCCAGCCGCCGCTTTACAAGATCAAGCGCGGCAAGCAGGAGATGTACCTGAAGGACGAGCAGGCGATGACCGACTACCTCACCACCACCGCGCTGGATGGCGCACGCCTGTGCGTCAACGCCGACGCGCCGGGCATCGGCGGTGAGCAGCTCGAGACGCTGGTGACCCAGTATCGTGACGTGATGAAGCGCATCGACCGGCTGTCGCGGGTCTACCCCAACGCGGTGCTGCGCAAGATGGTCCACGCTCCCAAGCTGGAGGAGGCCAATCTGAGCGACCGCGGCACCCTGCAGCAGTGGATCGAGGCACTGCAGGTGGAGATGGATTCGCTGATCGCCCACGAGGGCGGCCCGCGCTACACCTTCCAACTGCAGGAGGACACCGAGCGCGGTCTGTGGCTGCCCAGCGTGGCGCTCACCGCCCACGGTGTCACCACCGACTACGTGTGGGGCATCGACTTCTTCCGCAGTGCGGATTACCGCGCGCTGGCGGGTCTCGGCGAGACCCTCGACGGGCTGGTCGAGGAGGGCGCCTATATCGCCCGTGGCGAGCGCCAGAAGCCGATCGAGACCTTCTACGATGCGCTGGAGTGGCTGATGCTGGAGGCCCAGCGCGGGCTGTCGATCCAGCGCTACAAGGGGCTGGGCGAGATGAACCCGGACCAGCTGTGGGAGACCACCATGGACCCGCAATCGCGGCGCATGCTGAGGGTCTCGATCGAGGATGCGGTGGCCGCCGACCAGATGTTCAACACCCTGATGGGCGACGAGGTGGAGCCGCGCCGCGACTTCATCGAGCGCTTCGCGCTGGTGGCCAACCTGGATATCTGAGCGCGCCCGAGACACTGCCAGGCCAGCCGACGGCCCGCCCCCTACCGGGGGCGGGCCGTTTTGCGTTCGGCGGCTGCACCCTTGGTTGTATTGCCGGCGGCAAACCGCTGCGCAATAGTCGTTCGAATCAGTGGCTGATCCGAGTCAGCAAGGGACTTTGGCGAGCCGCACCGTGGTCCCGGAAGCGGCCGACGCTTCCCCGAACGCGGTCTCCGATCCGATATGGCCTTCCTCGACAGGCCGACAACAAGAAGGATGACAGGGATGTTCGGTATCACGACACGACGCTTCATCGCCCGCCTCGGCTGCGCCCTGCTGCCGCTGAGCGCCTCGGTTCTGAGCCCATCGGCCCTGGCGGCGGATGGCACCGGCGACAATCAGGTGGAGGTGCTCAACTGGTGGACCTCGGGCAGCGAGGCCAAGGCGCTGGGCGCGCTCAAGGATGCGCTCGCCGCGCAGCAGATCGGCTGGCAGAACATGCCGGTCGCCGGCGGCGCCGGGACCAACGCGATGGCGGTGCTGCGCTCGCGGATCACCTCCGGCAATCCGCCCACGGCGGCCCAGGTGCTGGGCTACGACGCCCAGGACTGGGCCAAGCGCGATGCGCTGGCGACCCTCGACGACGTCGCCGCGGCGGAGCACTGGAACGATGTCTTCCCCGCGGCGATCCAGAACTTCGCCAAGTTCGACGGGCACTGGATCGCGGCCCCGTTCGAGATCCACTCGACCAACTGGGTGTGGGCCAACAAGGCGCTGATGGACAAGCTCGGCATTGCCCAGCCCAAGACCTGGGATGCGTTCATCGCCTCCCTCGAGAAGGCCAAGCAGGCCGGTTACACCGGGCTCGCCTACGGTGGCCAGCCGTGGCAGGACACCACGGTGTTCGAGAACGTGGTGCTGGCCACCGGCGGTGCCGACTTCTATCGCCGGGCGCTGATCGAGCTCGACCCGCAGGCGCTCGACTCCGAGACCATGGTCAAGACCTTCGACAACCTGCGTCAGCTGCTCGCCTACAAGGACGACAACTCGCCGGGACGCGACTGGAATCTGGCCACCGCGATGGTGATCAACGGCAAGGCGCTGTATCAGATCATGGGTGACTGGGCCAAGGGCGAGTTCCTCAATGCGGGGCTCGAGGCGGGCAAGGACTTCATGTGCTTCCGCACCCCGGGCACCCAGGAGGCCGTCACCTTCAACAGCGATCTGATGATCATGTTCGATACCGACGATGCCCAGCAGCAGAAGATGCAGCAGACCATGGCGCGGATCATCGGTTCACCCGAGTTCCAGCTCACCTTCAGCCGGCTCAAGGGCTCGGTACCGGCGCGCATGGATCTCTCCGCCGACTCGCTCGATGCCTGCGCCCAGCGCGGCTATCAGCAGGTTCAGGCGGCCGCCGAGCATTCGACCCTGATGGGCAGTCTGGCGCACGGTTACGCCGCGCCCGCTTCGGTCAAGAACGCCGTGTTCGACATCGTCTCCTCGTTCGTCAACAGCGACATGCCCAGCGACGTGGCCGCCGAGCAGCTCGCCATGGCGGTCAAGAGCGCGACCTCCTGAGCGTCGCGTCCGCGCAGTGGCGCGGGCGCGATCATCCAACCAGCGTGAGATCGAGCGGGGAGTGAATCGATGCCGAACGCCGCCTCGCGTCGGCACATGGGAGCGCGTGAGCGCCTGCAGCGCTGGCTGCCCAAGCTGGTGCTGTCACCCTCCTGTGTGCTGGTGCTGTTCTTCGTCTACGGCTTCATCGCCTGGACCAGCTATATCTCCTTCAGCGACTCCGGCATGCTGCCGGACTACACCTGGGCGGGGCTGCGCCAGTGGACGCGGCTGTGGCAGTCCTGGACCTGGGGCATCGCGCTGCACAACATTTGGGTCTTCGGCCTGCTCTACATCGTCGCCTGCATCCTGCTGGGGCTGCTGCTGGCGATCCTGCTGGACCAGCGTATCCGCGCCGAGGGCGTGCTGCGCACGATCTATCTCTATCCGATGGCACTGTCGTTCATCGTCACCGGCACCGCCTGGCAGTGGTTTCTCAACCCTGGGCTGGGGCTGGAGAAGACGATGCACGATCTGGGCTGGCAGAGCTTCAGCTTCCACTGGCTGATCGACTCGAAGATGGCGATCTATACCGTGGTGATCGCCGCGGTGTGGCAGGCCACCGGCTTCGTCATGGCGATGTTCCTGGCCGGCCTGCGCGGTATCGACGGCGAGATGATCAAGGCCGCGCAGCTCGACGGCGCGCCGATCTGGAAGATCTATCTGCGCATCATCGTGCCCCAGCTGCGGCCTGTCTTCCTCAGCGCGGTGGTGGTGCTGGCGCACCTGGCGATCAAGAGCTTCGATCTGATCGTGGCGATGACCGGCGGTGGCCCCGGCAACGCTACCGCGGTGCCGGCGACCTTCATGTACTCCTATGCGTTCTCGCGCAATGAGATGGGTATCGCCGCGGCCAGCGCGGTGTTCATGCTGGCGGTGATCGCGGCGCTGATCATCCCCTATCTCTACTCCGAACTGCGGGAGCCGCGCCCATGAGTGCCGTCGCCGGCCGTCGCTTCACGCTCGCGCGGGCCTTGCTCTATACGATTCTGTTGCTCTTCGCGGTCGTCTACCTGATGCCGCTCTACGTGATGCTGACCACCTCGTTCAAGACCCTCGAGGAGATCCATCAGGGCAACATGCTGGCACTGCCTGGGCAGTGGACGCTGGCGCCGTGGCGCGAGGCGTGGGGGAGTGCCTGCATCGGCCTGGAGTGCAGCGGGATCCATGGCTACTTCTTCAACAGCATCAAGATCGTGGTGCCGGCGGTGCTGATCTCCGGCCTGCTCGGGGCCTTCAACGGCTATGTGCTGACCAAGTGGCGCTTTCGCGGGCACAAGATCGTGTTCGGGCTGATGCTGTTCAGCTGCTTCATCCCGTTCCAGATCATCCTACTGCCGATGGCGCGGGTACTGGGCATTCTGCACCTAGCCAACAGCACCGCCGGCCTGGTGCTGGTGCATATCGTCTACGGGATCGGCTTCACCACGCTGTTCTTCCGCAACTTCTACGCCGCCTTCCCGGATGAGCTGGTGCGCGCCGCCAAGCTCGATGGAGCCGGCTTCTTCACGCTCTTCTTTCGCATTCTCCTGCCGGCCTCGGTGCCGATCATCGTGGTCACCGTGATCTGGCAGTTCACCAACGTCTGGAACGACTTCCTGTTCGGGGTCTCTTTCGCCTCCGGCGACAGCGCGCCGATCACGGTGGCGCTCAACAACCTGGTCAATAGCTCCACCGGGGTGAAGGCCTACAACGTCAACATGGCAGCGGCGATGGTGGCGGCGGTGCCCACCCTCATCGTCTACGTCCTCGCGGGCAAGTACTTCCTGCGCGGGCTGATGTCGGGATCGGTCAAGGGCTGAAAGAGACATGAGTTTTCTGCACATTCACAACGTCCACAAGCGCTTCGGCTCGACCCCGGTGCTCAAGGGGATAGATATCGCGATCGCCCAGGGCGACTTCCTGGTGCTGGTGGGGCCCTCGGGCTGCGGCAAGTCGACCCTGCTCAACATGATCGCCGGGCTCGATACCCTGAGCGATGGCGAGCTGCTGCTCGATGGCGTGCGCATCAACGACCTGCCGCCGGCCAAGCGCGACATCGCCATGGTGTTCCAGTCCTATGCGCTCTATCCGAGCATGACCGTGGCCGGCAACATCGGCTTCGGCCTGGAGATGCGCAAGGTGCCGCGCAAGGCGCGCCGCGAGGCGATCGAGCGGGTGGCGCGGCTGCTGCAGATCGAGAATCTGCTGTCGCGCAAGCCGTCTCAGCTCTCTGGTGGCCAGCGTCAGCGCGTGGCAATGGGGCGGGCGCTGGTGCGCGAGCCGCAGCTGTTCCTGTTCGACGAGCCGCTCTCCAATCTCGATGCCAAGCTGCGGGTCGACATGCGTACCGAGATCAAGCAGCTGCATCAGCGCCTGCGGACCACGATCGTCTATGTCACCCACGATCAGATCGAGGCGATGACGCTGGCCACGCGGATCGCGGTGATGCGCGGCGGCGAGCTGCAGCAGCTGGGCACGCCGCAGCAGGTCTACGATGACCCCAGCAATCTGTTCGTGGCCGGCTTCATGGGCTCGCCTTCGATGAATCTGATTCCCGGGCGGGTGGTCGAGCGCGACGGCGAACCCTGGGTCGCTCTCGACGCCGAGGAGACCCAGGTGCTGCTGCCGGTGCGCCGCGACCGTGACGCCCTGCGTCAGTGGTACGACCGCGAGGTGGTGGTGGGGCTGCGCCCGGAGGCGATCACCGACCCGGCCAGCGCCGATCGCCGCGAGGGCGACGTCCACGAAGCCGAGCTGCCGGTGGCGCTGGTCGAACCTACCGGTGCCGATCTCTACGTGGTGACGTCGCTCGGCGGCAAGCGCATCAATGCCCGCATGCGCCCGGGCGGGGCGGTCGAGCCGGGCAGCGCCGCGCGCTTCGCTTTCGACGTCACACGCATGGTGGTGTTCGACCCCGACTCCGAACAGCGCATCCGTTCCCCGGCGCAGGACCCCGCCTGACGCGCTGCCCTGTGGCGACCGCGCGGGTGTCCACCCGGTGCCGCGCGCACCCTCCATCGAGCACACCTTGTACCTCGGCGCTCTTCACCGAGTCGCCCTCCATCAAGAGAGCGTGACGGCTTACTGTCCCGGTGTCGGTCGCATGACGCTCACGCCTGCTGTTCGACGAAGCTGCGGATCGCCGCCGCCAGCCGCCGACCCTGGTGTGTCAGCGCTTCCCCTTCGGCCATGCCCAC
This sequence comes from Salinicola sp. RZ23, assembly GCF_003206675.1. Lineage (NCBI taxonomy): Bacteria > Pseudomonadati > Pseudomonadota > Gammaproteobacteria > Oceanospirillales > Halomonadaceae > Salinicola > Salinicola sp. RZ23. Next base: position 98,743 of record NZ_PZJK01000001.1, on the reverse strand, counting down.
CCCGAGAACCAGACCGCGGCGCGTATCGCCGGGCGCGCACACTCGGCTCAGCGGTCGTACCACCAGGTGGTGACGGTTGAGCAGGTAGTGCGACAGGCGTTCATCGTCGAGGGTGGGGGAGAGCTCGACGCTCAAGCTGATATTGGGCGCCGGCGGGGAGACCGCGATCACCCCCGGTGTCTCTACCAGCAGGGCGTGGAGCTCGCGCTGACGGGTCAGGTAGTCGGCCGCGATCCGGTGGCACCAGCTATCCAGGTCGCCAGCGTCGATGAAGGCGGCGAGCACCGCCTGATCCAGCAGCCGACCCTCGCGAAAGACCCCGGTACGTACCCGGTTGAGGGTATGGCTGAGAGCGCTGGGCACGACCAGATAGCCCAGCCGCAGCCCGGGGAACATCAGCTTGGAGAAGGAGCCGATCAGGATGCGATTGCCGCTGCGCGGGTCGAACGTCAGTGACTGGCGATCGCCGTCACCGAATTCGTAGTCATCCTCGAGTATCCATTCGGGCTCGAGATGCTGGATCAGTGCCTGTTTGTGAGCGTTTACTGACTCCACGCCCAGCGGGTAGTGGTGCGATCCGGTGAAGTAGACCAGTCGCGGTGCAGGCGCCGGCAGCGGCTCACGGTAGCCGTGGCGGGGGTCCCAGATGGCGTGGTCGACACCCAGGCCGCAGGCCTGGAAGACGTTGCGAGCGCCCCAGTAGAAGGGCGAGTCCATCACCGCCCGGTCACCCTCGTCGGCGAGCGCCAGAGCGCATAGCTGCAGGCCATGGTGGGCGCCTTCGGTGATCACGATCTGATCGAGCTCGCAGTGGATACCGCGCCAGCGGGCGAGAAAGCCGGCGATCGCGCGCTTGAGCGGGCCATAGCCCCCTGAGGCGTAGGCGAGCAACAGGGTGTTGTGAGGTACCGTGACGCGTGAGTAGAGCAGGCGCCAGCGGGCCAACGGGAAATGCACGATATCCGGCACCCCGGGGACGAAGGCGCCGCTCTGCACCGGACTGGCGCCGACGTCGCTGAGGAGGCGTTGGGCACGCTGCGAGATCGGCCCGGTTGCGGGTGCGCTGGTATCGGGCGGCGAGCGCTTGTGGACCCAGGTGCCGCGGCCGTGATCGGTGATCAGGTAGCCCTGCTGGACCAGCCGTTCGATCACCCCGGCCAGGGTATTGCGGGCCACGCCCAGCGATGCGCACAGATCGCGATGCCCGGGCAGGCGCTGACCTTTCTGCCAGTGGCGCTCGATCAGCGACAGCAGGGTCTGCTCCAGGCGTTGGTGCTTGGTCCAATGGGCGGGCTGGTCGCGGTAGCCGCTCTCGATCCGGGCCAGAGCCCGGCGGCGATCTTCCATGGGTGCCTCCGGGGTGCCGTGACGATGAAATTATGGCGCTTGCCGCGCAAGTGGTCTATCTGAATAGCAGGAGTGGTCTACTCAGCGTGGCTGGCGGCGGTGATAGCGTGGCGTCAGAGTCGTGCCAATAGCGGCTCATCGACAATGCTTCGGCAACAACGCTTCATCAACACGCTTCATCAACAACAACGTCAAGAGATCCTGCTATGTCCAACGCTTCTCAACCCACCGAGTTCGTGCGCGTCCTGGCGCGGGCCGACGTGCTGGCACTCGCCTTCGGCGCGATGATCGGCTGGGGCTGGATCGTGCTCACCGGCGGCGCCATTCTCGATGGCGGCAGCCTGGGTGCGATCATTGCCTTCATCATCGGCGGCATCGCGGTACTGCTGGTCGGCCTGACCTACGCCGAGCTGGCCGCGGCGATGCCGCAGGTCGGCGGCGAGCACGTCTACAGCTATCGTGCGCTGGGGCATTTCGCCTCCTTCGTCTGCACCTGGAGCATCGTGCTCGGCTATGTCAGCGTCGCCTCGTTCGAGGCGGTGGCGCTGCCCACCGTGGTCCAGCATCTGTTCCCCGGCTATGCCGTGGGCGATCTGTGGACCGTCGCCGGCTGGGAGGTCAAGGCCAGCTGGGTGGCGGTCGGGGTGATCGGCTCGCTGATGATGATGGTGATCAACTACCTGGGGATCTCGACGGCGGCGCTGCTGCAGAAAGTGGTCACCGGGCTGATCCTGATCGCCGGGGTGATGTTCGTCACCGGTTCGCTGTTCTCCGGTGATACCGGCAACATGCAGCCGCTGTTCGCCAGCGGCGAGCACGGCGCCTTCGGCGGTATCGTCGCGGTGCTGGTGCTGGTGCCCTTCCTGTTCGTCGGTTTCGACGTCATTCCCCAGGCGGCGGAGGAGATCGATCTGCCGTTCCGCGACATCGGCAAGGTGCTGGTGCTGTCGGTGCTCATGGCGGTGGCCTGGTACACCCTGATCGTGCTGGGGACCAGCCTGATGCTCGATAACGACGCCCTGGGCGGCAGCACCCTGAGCGTGCCCGATGCCATGCAGGCGGTGTTCGATGGCGCCTGGGCCGGCAATCTGATGGTGCTGGCCGGGATCGCCGGGATCATCACCAGCTGGAACGCCTTCTATATCGGCGGCTCGCGGGCGATCTACGCACTCGCTCACTCGGGCATGCTGCCGGCGTTCCTGGGCAAGCTGCATCCGCGCTACAAGACTCCCACCAACGCCATCATCCTGATCGGCGTGCTCTCCACCCTGGCGCCATTCTTCGGCCGCCCGGCGCTGGTGTGGCTGGTCGATGCCGGCGGTCTGGGGATCGTCATCGCCTACCTGTTCGTATCGCTGTCGTTCTTGATCCTGCGCCGGCGTGAACCGGAGATGGCGCGCCCTTATCGGGTCAAGGCCGGTGGCCTGGTCGGCGTGCTGGCGGTACTGCTGTCGCTGGGCATGGTGTTCCTATACCTGCCGGGCAGCCCGTCGGCCCTGGTGCCGGTGGAGTGGGTGGTGTTCGGCGGCTGGATGATCGCCGGATTGCTGCTGTACCTGTGGGCGCGACAGCGCTACGGTCGAGAGGTAGGCGATCGTCTCATCCGTGCCTCTTACACGAAATCGTGACAGTCACCATCGTCCCGTCGATACCCGTGTGGACGTCCGGGACGGCTCATCGGCGCCATCACGCGCGCCGCCTCAGGAGGAGAGTTGCATGACCAACGCAGAACTCAATGAACTCAAGCAGCGCTACGTGGCCAACGGTGCCGCCAGCCCGGCGGTCGAATTCGCCGCGCGGGCGGAGAACGCCGAGCTGTGGGACGAGGACGGCAAGCGCTTCATCGACTTCGCCGGCGGTATCGGCGTGCTCAACATCGGCCACCGCCATCCCAAGGTGGTCGAAGCGGTCAAGGCGCAGCTCGACCGCGTCATGCACACCTGCCAGACGGTCATGCCCTACGAGGGCTATGTGCGCGTGGCGCAGAAGCTCAGTGAAGTGACCCCTGTCCGTGGACACGCCAAGGTGATGCTGGCCAACTCCGGTGCCGAGGCGCTGGAGAACGCGGTCAAGGTGGCGCGGGCCGCCACCGGGCGCTCCGGCGTCATCTGTTTCACCGGCGGCTATCACGGGCGCACCTTCATGACCATGGCGATGAACGGCAAGGTCGCCCCCTATCGCAACGACTTCGGCCCGATGCCGGGTCAGGTCTACCGTGCGCCCTATCCGGTCGAGTCGATCGGGGTCAGCGAGGAAGAGGCCCTGCGCCACCTCAAGATGGTGCTCAAGAGCGACGCCAATCCGCGCGATACCGCAGCGATCGTGATCGAGCCGGTGCTTGGCGAGGGCGGCTTCCACGCGGCGTCCAAGCGCTTCCTCGAAGCGATCCGCGAGATCTGCGACGAGCACGGCATCCTGATGATCGTCGACGAGGTGCAGTCCGGCTTCGGGCGTACTGGCAAGCTGTTCGCGATCGAGCACAGCGGGGTCGAGCCGGACATCATGACCATGGCCAAGAGCATGGCCGACGGCATGCCGATCTCCGCGGTGGTGGGCACCGACAAGGTCATGGACGCTTCCGGTGGCAACTCGCTGGGCGGTACCTATACCGGCAGCCCGGTGTCATGTGCCGCGGTGCTGGCAGTGCTCGAGGTGTTCGAGGAGGAGCGCATCCTGGAGAAGAGCCAGGCGCTGGGCGAGAAGCTGCGGGCGCGCTTCGACAAGTGGCAGCAGGACTACGCCTCGGTCGCCAACGCGCGCAACCTGGGCGCCATGGCGGCGTTCGACCTGGTCAGCGACAAGAAGAGCGCGCAGCCCAACACCGAGATGGCGGCCAAGCTGTGCAAGACCGCTCGCGAGCGCGGGCTGATCCTGCTCTCCTGCGGCCTCTACGGCAACACCATCCGTTTCTTGATGCCGGTCACCATCAGTGACGAGGTACTGGAAGAGGGGCTGGACCTGATCGAGAAGATGCTGAGCGAGTTCGGCGCCTGAACGAAAGATGACCTCTGCCCCGCCTGGCGGGGCGGATACGCCGAAGAGAAGCCGACGCTGCTGTGCAGCGTCGGCTTTTTTGTCTCCATTGATGTGTGTGGTTAGCGACTTTCCGCGTCCCAAGCTCGGTGCATGTCGATATGCGGAATGCCGTCTTCCAGATAGATATCGCTGACGGGTTCGAATCCGTGGCGGCCGTAGTAGGCTCGTAGATGCGCCTGGGCAGACAGCCTGGCGCTGCGGCCGGGCCACAGGGATTCGATTCTGTGCAGCGCGGCTCGCAACAGGTCGTGGCCCAGGCCACTACCCCGGTGGTCGGGGTGGATGACGACGCGTCCGATGGCGACCGGCTGAGTGACCGTAGCGGGTGCCAGCAGACGCAGGGTGGCCGCGAGCTGACCCGCTGCCAAGACCTGCAAGTGATGCGTCGATGGCGCCAGGTCGCGGCCGTCCAGCTCCTGATAGGCACACTGCTGTTCGACCACGAACACCGCCGTGCGCAGCGACAGCAGTGTGTACAGCCCGGCGGGATCGAGTTCCGGCCCGGTTTGCCATATCCACTCGTATGACGTCATCTGTCCCTTTCCTCGGTAGCCGTTGAGAATGACACTGTGGCTGGCATATTACGCAGCGCGCCACGGGGTGTCAGTGGCGAAGGTGACAGGAGAGAGCATGAGCCACTTGGCGATCGATTATGACGATGTGGTGGCGGCACACCGGCGGTTGGCGGGCATCGCCCACCACACCCCCGTGCTGCGTTCGACGACGGCTGATGAGCGCAGCGGCGCAGCGCTTCATTTCAAGGCGGAACATCTCCAGCGGATCGGCGCCTTCAAGTTTCGTGGCGGATACAACGCCATCAGCCAGTTCGATCGGGAGCAGAAGGCCGTGGGGGTGATCGCCTTCTCCTCGGGTAACCATGCCCAGGCGATTGCGCTCTCGGCCAGACTGCATGGCATTCGCGCCGTCATCGTGATGCCCGAGGATGCACCGGCGATCAAGATCGCGGCGACGCGGGGCTACGGTGCCGAAGTGGTGCTCTATGATCGCTATACCCAGGACCGCGAGGCGTTGGGCCGGGAGCTGGCCGAGGCCGAAGGCTTGACGCTGATCCCGCCGTTCAATCACCCACACGTCATGGCCGGGCAGGGGACCGCGGCCAAGGAGCTGTTCGATGATGTCGGCGAGCTGGATGCGCTGATCGTGCCGCTGGGTGGCGGCGGGCTGTTGTCCGGCTGTGCCACGGTCGCCAGGGCGCGCTATCCGGGCTGCCGAGTCATTGGGGTCGAGCCGGAGGCCGGAAACGATGCCCAGAGAAGCCTGGCCAGTGGTGAGATCGTCTCGATTGCCACCCCGCGCACGATCGCCGATGGCGCCCAGACCCAGGCGCTGGGCAGCCTGACGTTCCCGGTGGTGCAGCAGTGCGTCGATGAGATCGTCACCGTCACCGACGCCGAGCTGGTCGAGGCGATGGGCTTTCTGGCCGGTCGCATGAAGCAGTTCGTCGAGCCGACCGGTTGCCTGGCGGCTGCGGCGGCTTTCGCTGGCCGTGTGCGGATCGAGGGCCAGCGTGTCGGGATCGTGCTCTCCGGCGGCAACGTCGATCTGAACCGTTTCGCCGAGCTGATATCGCCAGTCCGCGATTGATGCCGCCACCCGGGGTGGATCAAGACGGCGGTGAGCGTTCTTGGAGCAGTGATCGCGTGATCTCCTGCCACTCGTCATCGAGACTCTGGTCCGGCACTGGGCACCCCGCTTGCCGATACCAGTAGCCGGCGTTGCCGATATCGCCTTCCCAGCGGTGCAGATACGCGTGCACCCAGGCGGCGCGGGCACCGCAAGCGGTCTCCACCTGATCGTGTGCCTTGGACCACTCGGACTTGCCGGCCCACCACAGGGCGCGCAGCTCGCGCCCCAGGTCGGCGGGGGGAGACGGTCGATCCAGACTGCCCAGGAAGGTCGTCATGTCGATCATGGCGTTTTCTCTCTTCTCTGCCTGTCTGTGTGTCCCACTATCGACGAGTGAAAATCGGCTCGACACAACGTGGATCAAGTCGGCCGCCGTGAGTCGAACATATCGAAGGGCAGAGGCGCTGTCGCACGCGTGATGCATCCCCTTTGTGGCGGCTGGCCGCGGGATATGCCATTGCGCTTCAGGTGACCCTGCGACCTAGTGTCGCTTTCGACTAATGACTGAGGGAGTAAAGCCCCGGCGATGCATAGACTGAAGGTATCGTCACGCACCGAAGCCGAGGAGGTCATCATGATGCAGACGCAGGAATACCGCGAGCAGCGTCCGATGTCGGAGGCGACGGACTGCTGCGAGATGAGCGCGATCAATCTGCTCGACGACAGCGTTTCCACCCAGAAAGAGGTGCAGGAGCGTAACGTCATGCAGCTCTACCTGCTCACCGTGCAGATGAGAGCGCTGATGGATGTCGCCTGTCATCAGGGACACGCCGAATTTCTCACCGAGCGGATGCGTTTCCATACCGAGCAGCTGGGCGATCAGTTCGAAGCCCTGGTCAGAAAGCACAAGGGTTCCTCCTATACCCGCCACTTCTATGCCCAGCAGCAGGAGCGTTTCAGCAGCGAGATCGATAAGCTGATCGACGCTCTCGCATCGCTGGGCCGCCACTATCGTGACAACGCTGACGCTGATAGCGCCGCTCACCAAGATGGCAGGGCGGAACCCCGCGACTGACATTCCCTACCCGTTGCCTCCCGGCCCGCCGTTGTGTCGTTTCACGACTAAGGCGGGCCTCTTTTATGTGCCGGGCTTTCTCGTTGTGTAAGCCACTTCCCACCGTACATTCCCGCTGCGGCGCAGCCGTTGACACGCAAGCATCGCGTTCATGAGAGGTGACTGCGTGTTCTTTCGGCGCGTTGGATGTTTCACGTGGAACACCGTGCCTAGCCATCGATCGGCATCACTGATCGGCGCGGCTGGGGCGTTCGCTGAGGGTCAGGATTCGGTATTCGTCGAGTGCAGGGGCGGCCATGTTGTCGAAGCGGCAACAGGGTCGTGTCTCGGCAGCGACGGCACCAGATCAAGGAGTGATGGTTACGGTGGTCTCTCGGGCGACATAGGCACTGTCGTGAGATAGCGTCGATGTTTCACGTGGAACACGACTCCTCGCCATGGGCCGGCGTCGCTGATCGGCACCACCACAGTCGGGTCAATCGCTGAGTTTCAGATTCAAGTCGCCGTCGACTGCAGGGAGAGGAGCACGTCAGGGCGGTAGCACATCCGCATCCTGCGGCGGGCGCAACCGCCCCAGGGTAGACATGTCGACTGCCGGTCCCGGCCTCATGCTCGGCAGAGGCCGCTGCCGCAACGCTCCGATAGTGTTCCACGTGAAACATCTTGGCGTCATCGCTGGGTCTGGATCTGGCTCAGAAAGTCATTGCACGGCGTGGTCTGGCCGGCGCTGGGAGAAACCAGTGCCAGGAGCGCAGCCGCGGGTGCGGCGACAGTGCCCAGGAAGGCGCCGACAGCGCCTCGCGCCAGCAGCGAGCTGGCATCCACCCCGGGCGAGGGGTTGGCGAAGGTGCCATGGACATAGAGCGGGGAGCGCAGCGTGAATACTCGAGCGCCCTTGCTTTCCGGCTCGATATTGAGATCGAGCCGCTCGTTGGCGAAGTTGATGCTGCCATCGATCTTGATCAGTGCGTTCTCCGTATCGATGACGAAGAATCGCGTGCGTGCCAGGCCATCGTCGACCTTGAGACTGGTGGCGGCGCAGTTGATGCGTACCTGTTCGTCCCCGAACAGCTTGCCCACCAGATAATTGCCCACGTTGAGCCCGGCCAGTTCCATCAAATTGCGACTGATGACGCCATCGCTGACGATCATTTGTAGATCGCCATCGCTGCTGCCGAGCAGGGCGGCAACCGAGTTGCCGCGCCCGCTGAGGGTGGCGTCTCCGTTGAGCTCCCCACGGCTGTTCTGCATCAGCTCGACCTCGGGAAAGAGTCGGCTCAACAGCAGGCGACGAATATGCAGATCGATACGCGCCGCCAGTGGCGTCTGGCTGCCATCCAGGCGTAACGTGGTATTGAGATTGCCGCCGGCGACGCCAAAGCGCAGCGGGTCGAGCAGGATTTCGCCATCACGTAGTCTGACATGGGTATAGAGATCCTCCAGCGGCAGCGAGTCGCCGTGTTCGATCCGCTGGGCGGTGAACTTGACGTCGGCATCCATGGCTCGCCACTGCTCGGTCTTGAACTCTGCCACCGGCAATACCTTGCCTTCGGGCTGCGGTTTGCTCGTTTCGTCGGGGCTGTCGCTGCTGCTGTCGGCGCCGATCAGTGGCGCCAGATCGGCGAAGCGCAGCTGACGCGACACGACCTCGCCGGTGAGAGACGGGCGAGGCTCTCCCAGGGTATAGGTGAGGTCGCCATGGATGTCGCTGTCCCCGACCTGGCCGTCGAAATCGCGGTAACGAAAGGTGAGCGCATCTTGCGTCGCCAGGTCGGCGGTCAGGTGGCCACGAGTCGAGTACGGAGGAGTGTCGGGCAGGGTGACACCGATCACCCGATAGAGATCTCCCAGATTCTGGCCGGCGAAGGTGAGGTCGAGATCGATCCGTTTTGGCGCCAGCGGGTCGGTCAGAGTGCCGGCGACGCTCACGCGGGTCTGTCCTGCGGTGACATCGGCTTGCAGCGGGTAGGGCGCGCCGGGCTGACGCAGCGCTATCAGACTGCCTAGTTTACCCTCGCCGCCGATATCCTGACCCCGATAGGTGCCGCTGGCCTGCCAGCCGAAAGCGTAGTCGGCGACGCGATGACCTGTGCCGTCGTCAGGTGCAGGCGCCCCGCCGCTCAGCTCGCTGAAGGCGATGGGCTGGCCCAGCAGGGTCAAGGTGGCGTCGACATTGGCATCCAGGGTCTGGTCGCGATAGTGGAGGGCAATGGGGTCGAACGTGATATCGCCAATATCCACGGTCCAGCCAGGCTGCGCTTCGGCCGTATCCGCATCACTGGAGGTGTCGCCGAGATCGAGGGTCCAGTTGTTGCTGCCATCCTTGCGCCTGACCAAGGTGGTTTCGCCGCCGCTGATCGCTATTCGAGGGATCGTCACGCGGCGTTCGAGCAGTGACAAGGGGGCCAGCGTCAGGTCCAGTGCTTTCAGTCTGGCGAGATCGGCATCGGTGACGGGCTCGGGGCTGCCGACACGAATCTGCTCGGCGTGCAGGTGCGGCCAGGGTACCCAGCCACGCCAGCCGTCGACATCCGTCGGTCTCTCCCAGGAGAGATCGAGATCGCCCTCGATGGCGAAAGGCCGATGAATTGCCGCCGAGATCCGCTGGTTGAGCGTCGGCTTGAGGCGATTCCAGTCGAATGTCAGCACCACGATGACTAACGCGATGATCGCCACCAGCACGACGACCAGCAGCGATAGGCCTATCTTCTTACCCGATGTCATGACCCCGTCCCATCCGTTGGGCTGTTGCCCCTAGCGTAGTCCAGTCTTCATGCGCTGTTTGTGACGTAACGTTGCCGGGCAACACCCTAGGCCGCACGGCATGTTTCACGTGAAACATGTTGAGCGTACCGTCGCCTTCGTGGCACCTGCCGGGGCCAGTCTTATTGGGCTCGGCGATTGCGGTCTTGGTAGTCAGCGCGATATCGCGGTTCGATCATGCCACCTTCAGCAGGTGTCGAACGAAGTCAGCGAGGTCGTCGCAGCACCAGGTCTTTGGATGGTCACGGGCCACGTCGGAGGCGTAGCGCTCGCCCTTGCCAGTATTGACCAATGCCGTTTGTGTGCCGGCCGCGATACCCGCTTCGATATCGCGCAGGCTATCTCCCACCATCCAGCTCCCCGCCAGTGTCGGCAGTGCCAGCGCCTGCTGGATCTGAAACAGCAGACCCGGCTTTGGCTTGCGGCAGTCACAGGCCTCCTGGGGCAGGTGGGGGCAATAGGCGATATGTGCGATCTCGCCGCCGGCCTGACGAACCATCGTGTGAAGCCGCGCGTGGATGGCTTCCAGGGTGTCGCGACTGTAGTAGCCGCGGCCGATGCCCGACTGATTGGTGGCGATCGCTACTTGCCAGCCTGCCCGCGTGAGTGTGGCAATGGCTTCGATGGCATTGGGGTAGGGGTGCCACTCGTCGAGGGACTTGATATAGGCATCGGAGTCCTCGTTGATGACGCCGTCGCGGTCGAGGATGACCAGTTTCTGCATGGCGGGGCCTGGTTGGAGGCGGATGTCGCCGCATTATCGCTCTGCTGTGGCACTGGCGCCAATCCAGTTGCGCAATGTTTCACGTGGAACAATCTGGCTTGTGCCGCGCGCTCGGGCTGTGAGGATATGAGATGGCGAGAGGCGTGGTCGGGCCGTGCTGATGCAGGAGGGGCTGGTCAATACCGGGAGAGAAGAGACCCGCCCGGGTGTTCCGGGCGGGTGGTGTTTCACGTGAAACGTTACTGCTGCAGCTCGGAGATATCCGCCACGGCGAGGAACAGCCCTTGCAGGCTGGCCAGCAGCGCCAGACGGTTGGTGCGGACCGCGTCGTCGTCGACCGCCACCATGACCTCATCGAAGAAGCGATCCACCGGTGCGCGCAGCGTAGCCAGGATATCCAGCGCTTGGGCGTAGTCGGCCTGACGGAACAGCGGCTCCACCTGGTCGCGACAGTCGGTGACGGCATGCGCCAGGGCGATCTCTGCCTCTTCGCTCAACAGCGCCGCGTCGACGGTGGCGCCGGTGTCGTGCTGCTGCTTGGCCAGGATGTTGGCAACGCGCTTGTTGGCGGCCGCCAGGGCGGCGGCTTCCTCGCGCTGCTCGAAGCGATGCACCGCGTGCAGACGGCGGGCGAAGTCGAGCGGGCGAGTTACCGGGCGTGACCGCACGGCGAGGTAGACGTCTACTGGCAGGCCTTCGTCCTGGGCCCAGGCGCGGAAGCGGTCGAGCATATAGGTGAGGACGTCATCCACCAGACCGTCGGCCTTGGGCAGGTCGCGATGCTGGGAGGCGGCGAGTTCGAGCAGCTCACGCAGGTCCAGATCCAGCTCGCCCTTGATCAGGATGTTGAGCACGCCGATGGTGGCGCGGCGCAGGGCGAACGGGTCCTTGGCCCCGGTGGGGCGCTGGCCGATACCGAAGATGCCGGTGAGCGTATCCAGACGATCGGCCAGGGCGATTGCCATGCCGGTCGACGTACGCGGAATCTCGTCGCCGGCGAAGCGGGGCAGATACTGCTCGTGCAGCGCGTCGGCGACTGCATCGGGTTCGCCGTCGTGGCGTGCGTAGTAGGTGCCCATGATTCCCTGGAGCTCGGGGAACTCGAGCACCATCTCGGTGACCAGATCGCACTTCGCCAGCTGCGCTGCACGCGCTGCGGCGCTACTGTCGCCGCCGATCTTCTCGGCAATGAAGCTGGCCACCACCTCGCTGCGCGCCGCCTTGTCCGCCAGACTGCCGAGTTCGCGCTGGAATACCACGTTACTCAGCGAGGTCTGACGCGAAGCCAGTGTCTGCTTGCGATCGGTTTCGAAGAAGAAAACAGCATCGGCCAGGCGCGGACGAATCACCTTCTCGTTGCCGTAGATCACCTGCTGCGGATCTTCGCTCTCGATATTGGCCACGGTGATGAACTGCGGCATGAGCTTGCCGTCGGCATCGAGCAGGTGGAAGTACTTCTGGTTGGCCTTCATCGAGGAGATCAGGCACTCCGCGGGGACCTCGAGGAAGCGCTCGTCGAAGCTTCCGGTCAGCGCCACCGGCCACTCCACCAGGCCGTTGACCTCTTCCAGCAGGGCGTCGTCGATGACCGCCTGCCCGTCGTGGACCTCGGCTTCCGCCAGCACCTGCTCGCGAATGCGTGCGCGCCTGCGATCCATGTCGACCAGCACATAGGCATTCTCCAGCGCGGCCTGGTAGTCGTCGGCATGGGCCAGGTCGAACGCATCGGGGGCGTGGAAGCGGTGGCCACGGGTGGTGCGTCCGGCAGACAGGCCGAGCACCTCGGCATCGACGACGCGATCACCGTAGAGCAGCACCAGCCAGTGCACCGGGCGCGAGAATTCGATGCGTGAGGCGCCCCAGCGCATGTTCTTGGGGACCGGCAGGGCGTTGACCGCACTGGCGACGATGGCCGGTAGCAGGGCATCGATGGATTCTCCCTGCTGCTGCTCGCGGTAGCCGAGCCAGGTCCCCTTGTCGGTCTCCAGGTGGATCAGCTCGTCCACGCTCACGCCGCAGGAGCGGGCAAAGCCCTCGGCTGCCTTGGTCGGCTGGCCATCCTTGAAGGCGGCGGCGAGTGCCGGGCCGCGCTTCTCGACCTCACGGTCGGGCTGCTTGTCGGCGAGCGCTTCGATGCGCACGGCGAGGCGGCGGGGAGAGGCCAGGGCGGTGGCGCTACCCATGGGGACTTCGGCTTCGGCGAGCCCCTTGGAGACGCCGTCACGCAGGGCCTGGGCGAGATCGCGCAGGGCTCCGGGTGGCAGCTCCTCGACGCCCAGTTCGATCAGTAGGGTGTTGGCTGCCATGCTCATGCGTCTCCCTGAGTGGTTTGCGATGTCTGCGCCAGCAGGTCGCGCCGTAGCGCTTCCGGTGCCAGCGGGAAGCCGGCCGCCTCACGCGAGGCGTAGTAGGCGTGGGCCACGTCCCGCGCCAGTGTGCGCACGCGCAGGATATAGCGCTGACGCTCGGTCACCGAGATGGCGTGGCGGGCGTCCAGCAGGTTGAAGGTGTGCGAGGCCTTGAGTACCTGCTCATAGGCGGGCAGCGGCAGATTGGCCTCGAGCAGCTTGTTGCACTCGCCCTCGCAGTGGTCGAAGGCCTCGAACAGGTAGGGTACTTCGGCGTGCTCGAAGTTGTAGGCCGACTGCTCGCGCTCGTTCTGCAGATAGACGTCACCGTAGGTGACGCGGGTGCCATCCGGGGCGATCGTCCACACCAGGTCGTAGACACTGTCGACATCCTGCAGGTACATGGCGATGCGCTCGAGACCGTAGGTCAGCTCGCCGGTGACCGGATAGCACTCGAGGCCGCCGGCCTGCTGGAAGTAGGTGAACTGCGTCACCTCCATGCCGTTGAGCCAAATCTCCCAGCCCAGGCCCCAGGCACCCAGTGTGGGTGACTCCCAGTTGTCCTCGACGAAGCGGATGTCGTGGACCTTGGGGTCGATGCCCAGGCGCTCGAGTGAGCCGAGATAGAGCGCCTGGAAGTCTGCCGGCGAAGGCTTCATCACCACCTGGAACTGATAGTAGTGCTGCAGGCGGTTGGGGTTCTCGCCATAGCGACCGTCGGTGGGGCGGCGCGATGGCTGAACGTAGGCGGCGTTCCAGCTCTCCGGCCCGATCGAGCGTAGAAAGGTGGCCGGGTGGAAGGTGCCGGCGCCCACTTCCATATCGAGCGGCTGCAGCACGACGCAGCCCTGTTCCGCCCAGTATTGCTGCAGGGCGAGGATCAGCCCCTGAAAGGTTTTCGCATCTGCCGTCGACTCTGTCATTGACTGCGTACCGTTGCCCATGAATTCGTAAGCCGCCAAGTATACAATTAGCGCTCAATCGGTTATAGGCACCGGCAGCAATCGGCCGAAGGCGAGACCATGCCCTCGGGCCGCTGTCGGCATGGCCGAGTCGAGACAGAGAGGATAGCGACATGATCGTAGTCACCGGCGGGGCCGGCTTCATCGGGGCCAATCTGGTCAAGGCACTCAACGCGCGCGGCCGCCAGGACGTGATGGTGGTCGATGACCTCAGCGACGGCACCAAGTTCGTCAATCTGGCCGACTGCACGCTGGGCGACTATCTCGACAAGGATGACTTCCTGGCCCGGGTCCAGGCCGAGCTGCGCGGCGAGATCGGTGGCCTGCCGCCGATCGAGGCGATCTTCCACGAGGGCGCCTGCTCGGATACCACCGAGTGGGACGGGCGCTTCATGCTCGAGAACAACTTCGAGTACTCCAAGACACTGCTGCGCTACTGCCAGGCCAAGCGCATTCCATTTCTGTACGCCTCTTCGGCGGCGACCTACGGCGGTAGCGAGGTGTTCGTCGAAGCGCCCGAGCACGAGAAGCCGCTCAACGTCTACGGCTACTCCAAGCTGCTCTTCGACCAATACGTGCGTGCGCGCTGGGACAGCTTCGATACCCAGGTGGTGGGTTTTCGCTACTTCAATGTCTACGGCCCGCGCGAGCAGCACAAGGGCAAGATGGCGAGTGTGGCCTTTCACCATCACAACCAGGTTCAGCGCGGCGAGAATCCGAAACTCTTCGGCGCCTGGGGCGGCTTCGAGGCCGGCATGCAGAGTCGCGACTTCGTCTATGTGGGTGACGTGGTCGACGTCAATCTGTGGTTCCTCGACAACCCCGAGGTCTCCGGTATCTTCAATCTGGGCACCGGCCGAGCCGAGCCGTTCAAGGCGATCGCCGAGACGGTGATCGACTTTCATGCACGCCATGGCGGGGCCCAGGGCGAGATCGAGTACATCGACTTCCCCGATGAGCTCAAGGGGCGCTATCAGAGCTACACCCGGGCCGATATCGGGCGCCTGCGCGAGGCGGGCTACCGTGGCGAGTTCAAGACCGTGCGCGAGGGCGTCACGGCCTATCTGGAATGGCTGAATGGCTGAGACAGCAAGCCGCGCGTCGCGAATCCTCGTCGTCGGCCCGTCATGGGTCGGCGACATGGTCATGGCGCAGAGTCTGTTCATGACCCTCAAGCAGCGCCACCCCGGCGCCACGCTGGGGGTAGTGGCGCCGGGGTGGTCACTGCCCATTCTCGAGCGCATGCCGGAGGTCGACGAGGCCATTGCCCTCGACGTGAAGCATGGCGAGTTCGGCTGGCGCACCCGCCGCGACCTTGCGCGCCAGCTCAAGGGCCGCTTCGATCACGCCATTGTGCTGCCGCGCTCGCTGAAATCATCGCTAGTGCCGTTTCTGGCTGGCATCCCCCGGCGCACCGGCTTCACCGGTGAGCAGCGCTACTGGCTGATCAACGATCGTCGCCGGCTCGACAAGGGCGTGCTCGATCAGACCGTCAAGCGCTTCGTGGCGCTCGGGCTCGATGCGCAGACGGCGGCCCACGGCGATTTTCCCCTGCCGCACCCTCAGCTGCGCGTCGATGCCGAACGCCAGGCGAGTCTGCGCGAGACGCTGGCCCTCGGCGCGCGCCCGGCCATCGGCATGATGCCCGGCGCCGAGTACGGTCCGGCCAAGCAGTGGCCGCTGGCCTATTTCCGCGAGCTGGCCGAGACGTTGATCAGCCAGGGCTACACGGTGTGGATACTCGGCGGTCCCAAGGATGTCGAGGCCGGAGAGACGATCGTCGAGGGGCTCGAACACGCCCGCAACCTGTGCGGCAAGACCCGCCTCGCCGACGCGGTGGATCTGCTCGCGGCCTGCGAGCAGGTGGTCACCAACGACTCCGGGCTGATGCATGTCGCCGCCGCGGTCGGCACGCGTATCCAGGCGCTCTACGGCTCCTCTTCACCGGCCTACACGCCGCCGCTGAGCGATGACGCCCATATCCACTATCTGGCGCTCTCCTGTTCGCCCTGCTTCCAGCGCACCTGCCCGCTGGGCCACCACGACTGCCTGCGCCAGTTGACGCCGTCACTGGTGCTTCGGGCGATGGCATGACAGGTCGCCATAGCCCGCAGTCGCTTTGCTATGAGTATTTTGCATGACGCAGCGAGTTCTACTGGTATTACGCAAACTCAAGATCGGCGGCATCGAGCGTGCCACCGTCAATTTGGCCAATGTCCTGGCGCGTGAAGGGCACGAGGTGCATGTGCTCGTGCTCAAGGGGGGCAACGAGCTCGAGCCTAATGCCGATGTCGTCGTGCACCGTTATGATTTCGACAAGGCGTTTCGCAGGACCGGGGTCGGTCTGCTCTACGATCTGTTTACTCGGGCGCTGCTCAAGCCGCTGCTGCCGGGGTCGGGCTTCCTCTGGCGTGGCTGGTATGGGGGCTGGTACTTCAAGCGCTTTGTGAGTGGACTGGAGCGCCAGACTGGACGCTTCGATCGCATCATCGTCCGCGGGCAGGGTGCTTTCGAAACAGTATGGTCATGGAATGATCCAAGACTCTGGCAATTTACGGTCTCCTGGCCAGGCAGTCTCGGTGGGGGACGCCTACGTCGCTTCTATCTGCGCAAGCTCTACCAGGGCAAGCAGGTTGCTTGTAATACTCCCAAGGGAACCGAGCAGCTCGCCAAGCTCCTGACTTTTCATGGCATCGAGCCCAAGCGTGCGGCCACGGTAATGAATCCTTACGATATCGACACCATGCGTCGCATGGCGCAGGAACCGGTCGATCTGCCCCAGCGTCCCTATATCGTGCATGTGTCGAGGCTCTCTGACGTCAAGCGTCAGGACTGGCTTATCCACGCTTACGTGCAGTCTGGTATCGATGAGGATCTGGTCATCGTGGGTGACGGTCCCAAGCGGGCCAGTCTCGAGGCGCTGGCTGCCGAGCTGGGCGTGGAGGAACGGGTGCATTTCGTCGGTGCTCGACCCAATCCCTATCCGTGGATGAAGAACGCTCGGCTGTTCGTGCTGACGTCGCGTAGCGAAGCCTTCGGGAACGTCATGGTGGAGAGCATGATTTGTGGTACGCCTTGTGTTGCGGCCGATTGTCCAGGGGGAGTGCGCAACATTCTCGTACGTGATCAGGCTAGGCTTATCGCTGAGAATTCCATTGAAGGGCTGGCGCAGAAGATTCGCGAGGGCTTGATCAATCCGCCGTCGCTGCAGGAGGACCCCGATTTGGTTGAGCGTTTCCGCGATGTGCGGATCATGCAGAATTTCCTCGATTTGCCGACAGTGTGAAGCCGAGCTGGTTAGCACAAAAATTCATAGCGTGCTTACTTTTGTGCTAACCTAGAGTCAACTACTGACTGCCTCGAAGCCCTTCCCCAACGCTGTCTCATGAATGTCTTCCGATCTTGTGATGCGGGGCGTGAAGTGCCCCCGGACAACTTGATTCTCGACGCCGCCGCGAGTTCTGAGGCCAGGCGTGGGCTCAGGCGCGCCAAAGCGGTGAATGGATTCAAGACTCGCTTTCGGCGAGGAGTCGGTGAGCCTGTCGAGGCGTGGCTTTTCCGCCAGTGGCGCAGTGAGGCAGTCGGCGCTACCAGAGTCGAGCGGGCCGGTTTGCCACGACATTCGATGGAGGACGAGCTTGGCACGGCGCTCGTGCTCCAGGTCGATCCGCGTCAGCTGATCCGTGATCGCAACGCCAAGGGTATCGGGGGCAAGAAGAACTCGTCGTCGGTTTTCATCTGGGATGGCGACTGGGATCGCAGCCGGGGTGACCTGCGTTTCGGTTCGCGTTACCGCTTCATCAGCGATCTGGACGTTCACCGCGACGATCTCACCCGCACCGAACGCTTTCGCCAATATCTCTCTCGCTTACAGTCCGGCCGCCCTTGGTCGTCCTATCGCGATGGGCTGGTGCTCGATTCCGAAGAGAAGATTCTTGCCTATCTGCGTACCTACCTGGGCTATCTCGACCATATGGCCACCCATGGCTTCGATGCCAGCCTGGGCAAGGATGCGCTGGGGGTGGCGGTGACCCGCGACGGCACGCTGCTCAAGATCAATCGCGGGCTGCATCGGCTGGCGATGGCCCAGCGGCTGGGCCTGCCGTCGATTCCGGTGGTGGTACGCGCCGTCCATCGCCAGTGGTGGGAGCGTGTGGTCCAGGGCGCGCGGGGCGAGAAGGCGCTGGTCCGGGTCGCCGCAGCGTTGTCGGCATGCGTGCCGGAATGCGAACCGGGTGATCTCGACCCCGTGCGCCGGGAGGAGCCCTTTAGTTGGCCGGCACCGCGTCAGCAGAGACCGGCGCAGTGGCTATCAGCCAATTGCGCCGTCTCTTAGGCATCTCTGGAAAGGTGGGTGCCTCTGGAATAGAAGAGACTCGCTGCGCGGCAGTGGCGAAGGGCATCAAGAGCAACACGACAGAACGGCGTGCTAGTTGACGCCATTCCATAGCTCTTCCTGCAGCCGGTTCTCGCTGCGCATGCGTCGGTTCAACTCTTCCAGCGAGTAGCGCTCGACCAGCGTCGGCTGTGGCGACAGCAGCGAGACACCGAGGCCGGCGCGATGATCGGGCACACCAAAGCCCATCGCCTCGAGCACCGTCGGCAGAACGTCGACCATGCTGGCCTGGCGCTCGATGATGCGCGGGCGCTGGTGTTTGCCCAGCAGGATCAGGGTATCTTCCCGCGGTCCCGCGATCAGCTGTTCCCAGGCCGAGTTCTTCATCGACAGATGATCGCTGGATACCACCACCAGGGTATTGTCGAGCAAACCATCGGCATCGAGCCGCGCGATGAAGTTCTTGACCAGCCAGCCGGTACACTTCACCGAATAGAGAATGTCGGTGCCGTCGAACGGCCCCTGGTTGTCGCGGCAGGATTGCGACGGATGACCGAACGGCGGATGCGCGGCCAGGGTCAGGCCGAAGAAGGCGTAGGGCTTGTGAGCATCGTGCAGACGGCGAATACGCGCCTCGGCCAGGCCCAGCAGGGTGTCATCATAGAGTCCCCAGTCGTTGAGGTAGTCCGCCGGGGCCTGGTTCAGCAGCTCATCCTTGCCCAGCACGGTGTCGAAGCCGTGGCCGCGGTAGAACTTCGCCTTGCCGGCGAACTTGGTGCTGGCGCCACCCATGAAGGTCAGCGCGTAGCCTCTGGCCTTGAGCAGATCGCCCAGGCAGTCGACGCCGGGAAGCACGTCGGAGAGCGGCTCGAACTGGTTGTCGTGCATCAGCCCCGCCGGCATCAGCGGGACGCCACACTGGCTGGCAACCATGCCGGCCATGGTCCAGCCGGTGTTGTCGAGCTGCTGAACGCCGTGGAAGACCACGCCACGTTTGCCCAGGGCGGCCAGGTCTTCGTAGGCATTACCGAAGCGCTGGGTATCGGCGTAGGTGCGCTCAGTGCTCTCCAGATAGAGATAGATCAGATTGGGTGGCTGCTTCGGAGCGGACACGATCTGCGGCGGACGATAGCGATCGGCAAGCCAAGAGGCGTTGTCGTCGATCACCGAGGCGCCCCGCAGCGAGAGTCCGAACAGCAGCGGATTGAAGGCGAGCAGAAACAGGCTCAGCACGCGTTCCCACAGGCGCCAGCGATGGTCCGCGCGCACCAGCCAGGTCACGCACATCAGCATGAGGATGGCGGCGAGGGTATAGATCGCGCCCGCGATCTGGCGGTCGGTGCTGCCGTTCTCCTCTATGCCGGCCTGAAGGTGGAAGATCACCGCACCGAGATCGAGCTTGCCGAAGCTGTCGTCGAGATAGATATAGACCCACCACAGGGCCAGCGGCAGCAGCGACCAGGGCCACGCCCGGCGCCGCGCCGCGCGCTGCTCGGGGGCGCCCCAGCCGAAGCGATGGGCCGGTACCAGCCAGGCCAGCGCGAGCAGCGCCGGGGTCCACCAGGGCAGCACCCACATCACCATGACCGCATAGCCGATGCAGAGTCCGATGTAAGTGAGTGCAAACCAACGTCGCGTATTGCGGGAGAGGGTCATGACGTTTTCGATCCCTGAACGTCCGCTATGGCGCGGCACCCATCCCGGGTGCCGCCTGAGTGTCGTTGCTCGAGCGTGCCGGCTCGCGCGGGTCATGATGACTTTATCATGACCGTTCGGTGACCGGCTCCCTTGCCGACTTTGCGCAAGGATCTTAGAGGGTGTTTACAAATTCGCCGAGCGAAGGCAAGACTGGGCTCGCGTACGAGATCGATTCCAACGCCGTATTGTCGAGCGCAGACATTCTGTCAATACCCTCTCAGTCGCGCGAGCTGCGCAGCGCCTCATCGGCGGCGTGGCGCGCCAACGCCAGTTCGATCAAGCGCGTCACCAGGGCGGGATAGGTCACTCCGCTCGCCTGCCACAGCTTGGGGTACATGCTGATTCGCGTGAAGCCCGGCAGGGTATTGATCTCGTTGATCACCACCTCGCCCGCCGGCGTCAGGAAGACATCCACCCGGGCCAGGCCGGCGCACTCCAGCACCTGGAAGGCGCGCACCGCGAGCGCTCGGATACGCTCGCTCGCCGCCTCTTCGATATCCGCCGGCACGGCGATGGTCGCGCCGTCGTCGATATACTTGGTGTCGTAGGAGTAGAAGCCCTGGGAAACCACGATCTCACCGCAGACGCTGGCCTCGGGGTGCTCGTTGCCGAGCACCGCGCACTCGATCTCGCGGCCTTCGATGGCGGCCTCGACCAGCACCTTGTGATCGAACGCCAGAGCCAGGTCCAGAGCCGCGGTGAAGGCCGCGGCACTCTCGACCCGGCTGACACCGACCGAGGAGCCCTGGTTGGCGGGCTTGACGAACAGCGGCGTCCCCAGGGCGTCGCGCAGGGTATCGAAGTTCGCCTCGCGGGCGCTGTGACGGGTATAGGTGACGAAGGGGGCAACCGGGATGCCGGCGTCGCGCAGCAGCCGTTTGGCCACGTCCTTGTCCATGCCCACGGCGGAGCCGAGCACGCCGGAGCCGACGAACGCCAGGTTGGCCATACGCAGCAGCCCCTGCAGTGAACCATCCTCGCCCAGGGTGCCATGGACGATGGGGAAGACTACATCGAGCTGGTCGAGGACCTGGCGGGCGTCGTCGGCGGCGACCAGCTGTGAGTTGGAGCGGCCTGGGACCAGGGCGAGATCGCCCGCCGAGGGGTTGAGTGCGATACGCCGCGGATCATCGGCATGGCGCAGGAAGTCATCGGCCGCATTGAGATGCCATTGCCCCTGCTTGTCGATCCCGATGACGCTGACCGCAAAGCGCTCACGGTCCAGCGCGTCGACGATGTTCTTCGCCGACTGCAGAGAGACTTCGTGCTCCGCCGACTTGCCGCCGCAGATCACCCCGACCCGAATTTTGCTCATGCCACCGCTCCGCTGATAGATCTGGTGGGCGCCATGATGCCACGTCGTCGGCCTTTGCGCTGCCCGGGCTGAGCACGACCGTGGCGCCTCATGATGTCAGACACGATAGAAGCGCCGATACCAGTCGACGAAGCGCGCCACGCCCTCTTCCACGCCGATTCGAGGGCGGTAGCCGGTAGCGGCGAAGAAGGCTTCGGTATCCGCCCAGGTACGCGGTACGTCGCCCGGCTGCATCGGCTGGAAGTCGCAGCGTGCCTGGCGACCGGTCGCCTTCTCGAGGGCGTGAATGAAGTCCATCAGCGCCACCGGGCTGCCGTGACCGATGTTGTAGAGCGCGTAAGGAGGGCGCTCGCCAACCTGGCCCGCGTCGAGGCCCCCTGCCGGCGGGATCACCTCGAGAATGCGTGTCACCCCGGCAACGATATCGTCGATATAGGTGAAGTCACGCTGCATGTCGCCATGGTTGAAGACCTGAATCGGCTCGCCCGCCAGCAGCGCCCGGGTGAACTTGAACGGCGCCATGTCGGGACGCCCCCAGGGCCCGTAGACGGTGAAGAAACGCAGCCCCGTCACCGGCAGGCGATGCAGATGGGCATAGGTGTAGGCCATCAGCTCGTTGGCCTTCTTGGTGGCCGCATAGAGACTGATCGGCTGGTCGACGCTGTCTCGGGTCGAGAACGGTACCTTGGGGTTCATGCCGTAGACCGAGCTGGAGGAGGCGTAGACCAGATGCTCGATGGCGTGATGCGCGCAGCACTCGAGCACGTTGAGATGGCCAGTGACGTTGCTGTCGGTGTAGGCGTGGGGATTCTCGAGCGAATAGCGCACGCCGGCCTGGGCGGCCAGATGGATCACCCGGGTGAAGCGTTCGCGCGCGAACAGCGCCTGCATGCCATCGCGATCGGTCAGGTCGCAGGCGGCGAAGCGCACGTTGGCATAGGGCTCGAGATCGGCAAGGCGCGCGCGCTTGAGCGCCACGTCGTAGTAGTCGTTGAGATTGTCGATGCCGACGATCTCGATCCCGCGCGGGGCCAGCTGCTTTGCCACGGCATGGCCGATGAAACCGGCCATGCCGGTGATGAGTAGCTTCATGGTGTCGTCTTCGATGCCGGCGGCTTGTGGTGCTGGCCGCTCGCTCATGAATAGGTAGCAGGGCGGCGATCATGCTTTCTAACGCCCTGCGCGTGACGTTAGGCGTCGGGTGAAATCTGCCTGCGCTCGTCAAGGATGCGCCGATAGCACGCCAGGTAGGCCGCGCCCATGGCCGCTGGTGTGAACGTCGCCAAACGCGCACTGGCCGCCGCGGCCAGCGCTCGGCGCTGTACCGGATCGTCGAGCAACCTCGCCAGCGCCGCGCTCAGGGCAGCACCGTCGGCGGGCGGCACCAGCACCCCGCTGACGCCATCCTCGATCAGATCCGGGATGCCGTCGACCCGGCTCGCCACGATCGGCACACCATGATCCATGGCATCGAGCAGCGTCGAGCCCAGGCCCTCGTTGCGCGAAGGGAAGGCAAACAGCGTCATGATCTCGAGATAGTCGCCGACGTTGGGCTGGAAGCCTTCCCAGATCACGTTGTCGAGATCCCGGCTCTCGGCCGCGAGTGCCGCCCCATCTTCGCCCTCGCCGAGCAGCAGGAAGCGCACCTCGGGGTGACTCTCGCGCAGGCGACGGGCGGCGTCGAGCAGGATCCGCTGGCCCTTGTGGCGGTCGACCAGCGCGCCGATGTGGCCGATCACCGGGTGACCGGTGAAACGCTGGCGCAGCGCCGCAACCTTCGACGGGTCGCTGGGCTGACCGGAGAGCACACTGGGGATACGCTCGACCGGGCACCAGGCGCGCTGGCGCAGGTGGGTCTCGATCACCGACGAGATCGCCACGGCGCGGGCCGCGGCACCATAGGTCAGGCGGTTGAAAGGCTTGTCCTTGACTGGCTGGGGCACGCGTCGGGTCAGCAGATAGGGGGTGCCGCGCAGGCGCCGCTCGAGCCAGGCCCAGTGTACCGCCTTGGCTTCATGGGCGTGGATCAGACTGGGGCGCGGTCCACGCAGGTGTCCGGCCAGGGCGTGGTCGGCATCGATCAGCTGCACCTCGGGGGTTGTCAGCTGCGTGCGCAGCGGTGAGTCGCGCCGGCATACCAGACTCTGGGTGATGCCGCCCTGGGCCTGATCGAGTTGCGCCAGTGCCTCGATCAGCAGCAGCGTCTGGCGCTCGCCGCCACGGAAGCCGCGGGCGAGATTGACGTGGCGTACATGCAGGGGGGGAGCCGGCATGCGTTCACCACACCTTGTCGAAATCTTCGGCGTCGCGCACCCGGGCGTCACGCTGGAGTTCGAGCAGCTTGGCGTACTTGAGATAGGCGTTGACCGCCGCAGAGAGCGATACCGAGAGGCCGTCCAGCCCCCCCAGCATGCCGCCCTGGAACAGGTACTTGCGCACGAAGGCATTGGCACCGTGCAGCGCCGGCGAGCCGGCGTTGGCGCGCTTGCCCTTGAGATACATGATCTTGGCGGCGCGGTTGGAGAAGCGCCCGCTGGCCTTGCCGAACAGCTCGCCCAGGTTGGCGAAGGAGTAGTGCTCGAGGTCGGCATCGAGGCGGTGCGGCTGACTTGCCTGTACCGAGGCGTGCTGGCGCGAGTCGGAGAAGGCGCAGCGCTGGCGATCGTAGAGCCGCAGGCAGTAGTCGGGATACCAGCCGCAGCGCTTCACCCAGCGGCTGCCGATGAAGTTTCGCCGGCGCAGAGCGAAGGCGTCATGCGGCGTACTCTCGAGATCGAGCGCGCCGATCTTGGCCACGGCAGCGTCGGTGAGGCGCTCGTCGGCGTCCAGTGACAGCACCCAGCGATGACTGGCGGCGGCCGGGCCGACGTTCTTCTGCGGACCGTCACCCAGATAGGGCTGGGCGATGACGCGGGCGCCATAGGCCTCGGCCAGGGCCACGGTGGTATCGCGCGAGCCGGAGTCGACCACGATCAGCTCCTGGCACACGCGTCTCAGCGAGGCCAGGCAGGCTTCGATGTTGTCCGCTTCGTTGAGCGTGATCACCACGCCGGTGATATTAGCCATGGCTGTATCCTGAGTCGTCGATGGACGCGCGCCCGGGGGCGTCCATTGTAGCCGTCGATGCCCTAGCGATAGAACTGACGGAAAGTCTGCATCGCCTGGAACACCGCGGGCGAGAACTCTGCACCGGGGATCGGGTCGAGCCGGTGATCGAGAATCTGCCACTGGCCGGCGCCGTCGATCACGGTGATCCGCGACGGCTCGATGATGCCGTAATCCAGGTAGCTGCTGGCCTGAACCCAGGGTCGGTCGATACCCGGGGTGAGCAGTTCGATGCCTTGGGCATAGTCGGATAGCGGGTTGGTGCAGCCGAGCGCATGGCGCATCAGCATCGGTGCCACGTCGAGATGGCTGGTCATGCCGTCGACCGTGCCGGGGTCGACGCCAGGGCCGTGCACGATCATTGGGACGTGGGTCTGGGGCGCGGCGAAGTTGCTGTTGTGGCCCCAGTAGTTCTTGCCGAAGTCGTTGAACGACTGGCCGTGATCGGCGGTGACCACCAGCAGGGTGTTATCCCACTCACCCTTGGCCTTGAGATCGTCGATCACCTCGCCGAGCAGGGTATCGTCGTAGTGCACGGCATTGCGGTGGCGATTGAAGTAGGGCGTCGGGTCGGTATCCGGCCCCAGCTTCAGATAGTTCATATCCTGGACCGAAGGCTGATAAGGCTGTTCTGCATCCGCTGGTACGTCGTAGCCGTGAGGGGCGTCGTAGAACAGCATGCCGAACCACGGCTGCGTATCTTTATGCTCCTGCTGCGATAGCCAGGCCAGCCAGTCGTCGGTCATCTGGCGGTCGCGGGCGGCGGGCGTCGGCCCCTGGGTGCGCAGACGCAGCGACTTGATCGAAGAGAAAATGGTGCGATCGAAGCCGATACCGTTGAGGCTGGCCGAGGCGAAGATGCCCATGGCGTAGCCCTGCTTCTGCATCTGCGTGATCAAAAGCGCCGGGGTCTGGGTATTGTCCAGATAGGCGTAGTAGTTGCCGGTCAGCCCGTAGAACAGGCTCATGGTGCCGTTGCGAGTGGCGTTGCCGCCGCTGAAGTGATCGAGATAGCGTCGGCCGCTGGCGTCGAGTGCGGCGTAGAGGTTGGGGGTGTTCTTGGGGCCATACTCATCGGCGCGCCAGGAGTCGATCAGCACAACCAGCACGTTGGGCGGCGAGTCGGCCTGGCAGCTCAGCGGATGCTTGGGCCAGTCGAGATTCTGGGCCTGCTTGCCGTCGATGTCGGCGCGTTCGGCGCGCGCCGCGCGCGGGTCGAGCCAGCCATGCTTCTCCATGAAGTCCTTGGCGGTGGCCGGGAACAGCAGCGGGTAGATGCCCACCTGCTGGGTGACGCTGCGCATGTAGCGGGCATCCGCGACCAGATGCACGACGTGGCTGCCGATCAGTGCCAGCAAAATCACGCTGCAGGCCAGGCCCTTGGGCAGGCGGCGCCCGCGATCGCCGATGATCACCCGTCGGGCGAGCCAGGCTTCCAGTGCCAGCGCCACCACGACACAGGCGCCGACCACCAGCCAGGTGGAGGTGGTGAAGTCGAAGATCTCGCCATTCTTGTCGTTCAGGAACAGCGACACCATGAACAGGTTCACGTGGAAGCGGTACTGGGCGTAGACCACCGTATCGAGCAGCAGCGCGCACAGCCCCAGCGCGCCCAGCAGCGTGGCCGGTAGCCATAGCCAGCGCGACTTGAGCACCAGCGCCAGTATGCCCAGCGGCAGCCAGCCGAGCAGCACCAGCATGCCGAAGTGCCCGATCCAGGTCAGGATCAGATAGGCGATACCCATGGCATCGTGCGGCAGCGCCAGATAGGGGGTGTAGCGCAGGGCGATCAGCCACACCAGCGGTAGCTGCAACAGGGCGAAGACCAGCGTGGTACGCCAGCGGCGTCTCAGAGTGTCGTGCATGGGACTAACCTTGATCAGGAGCGTCGGCGCCGTGATAGCCATCGCAGATGGCGGCGAAGAGGGCGCTGGCGTTCGCGGTGGAGAAGCGCGTCAGAGAGCGTTCCAGACGTGCCAGGTTGCGCTGCTGCCAGGCCCCGGCCGGGCGTAGGCGGCAACGGTCGAAATCTATCATCCACACCTTGTTGCGACCTGAAGTCGGATCGGTCGATATCAGCAGGTTGCGTGCGTTGAGATCGACATGGTCGAGGCCAACGTCGTGGAAGCGCCGAATGACCCGCCCCACGTCATGCAGCAGCGCGGTCGCATCCGGATCCAGGCAGTCGGCCAGCGCGCGCGAGTGCGCCAGGCGCTGGGTCAGCAGTGCCGCACGGTAGGTAGGACCCTGGCGGCAGACCAGCGCTGCCACCGGGGCCGGTACCGGCAGGCCGCGCTCGTAGAGCGCCAGGGTCAGGCGCATCTCGCGGAAGGCCCGGGTACGCTCGAGGCCCTGCCATAGATAGCGCTGCTCATTGACGCGGGCGACCATGCCGCCACGCCGATAGGGACGCAGCACCCAGGCCTGGTCTTCCACCTGCAGGAACTGGCTCGCCCCACGTCCGGGGGCCGAGCCCACCACCAGCCCCTTGGCTTGCCACGCTGCTGGATTCAGCCAGGCCGGGCCCGGAGCGGGCAGTAGCGCGTGATCGGGCTGAGCGAGGTGTGCCGGATCGTATAAGATGTGGGTGCCGCGGTGATGGTAGGTCGAAAGAGCCATGGCCGGTTCCCGTTGGCGCCGCCATGGTCAGCCGGCGGTTTGACTGACGGCCAGGCGCCGTCCACTGTTCGCGCGGCATTGTACCCGTGCCGGGAGGCGGGCGCCTAGGCACGTATTCGTTGCCAGGCACCCAGCTCTGCTGCGTCGGTGCACTTGATGTTCGTTGTTATTCGTTTTCATCTCATGGGGAAGCCTCGTGACCCGCGATTCACACAAGCCCTTGGCGGTCATTGCCATTCGTCAGGTGGAAAAGAGCACCGGTGCCAGTCGCAACGCCTTCGAGCAGGCGGTCGCCCTCGGGGCTCTGGGCTACCGTGTGGTGATTCTGGCCGAGCGCGGCCGCCATGCACTTGCCGAGCGCTTCGGTGCCGAGCTGGTACGCCTGTGGCGCTGGCCGCTCAAAGGGTCTTTCCGGCGCTTCTGGTTCAATCGTCGAGTGCAGGCCTGGTGTCGCCGTCAGCGTCCGGCGCTGCTGGTGAGTCACGGCGACGTCGAGACGCCGGATACGGTTTACATGCACAACTGCGTGCACCTCGCCAGCCGCCTGATTCATGGGCGCGATTTACCGGCGGGGCACGAGGTCGCGGCGATACATGATCACGTGCTCAGCGGCGGCTATTTTCGCCAGGTGGCGGTCAATTCACGTCTGATGGCGGAGGATTTTCAAACACGCTACGGCATCGACGCGACCAAGATAGAGATCAGCTATCCCGGTTACGACCCCGAGGTGTTCAACCTCGAGCGCGCGCGGAGGGACCGCCACGCCCGGCGCCAGGCACTCGGTGCTGACGATGACGTCTTCCTGATTGGCCTGATCACCTCCGGCAATTTCACCAAGCGCAACGTGGCGGGCTTCGTCGAGATGGCCGCGGCGCTGGCACAGCGATTGCCGGGGCGCTGCCGCTTCCTGGTGGTGGGCAAGGACAATGTCGACCCTTACCGCCAGCAGGCCACAGCTGCTGGCATCGCCGACGCGTTCGAGTGGCGCTCGACGGTCAGCGATGTCGAGACCCTTTATGGCGCGCTGGATCTATTCGTGCTGCCGGCACATATCGAAGAGTTCGGCCGGGTCTCGCTCGAAGCGATGGCCTGCGGTACGCCAGTGCTGCTGTCGCGCACTACTGGCGCGTCGGAACTGCTCGAGGAATCCCACGCTGATCTGATTCTCGATAGCCGAGATACTCAAGGCTGGGTGGCGCGGATTGAGCGGCTGATCGAGCAAGATGACCTCACCACCCTGGGGGATTCACTTGCGCAGTTGGCGAGCGCTTACTCTTATCGTCGGCAGACGGAAAAGCTGAAGCACTCTTTCGAGGCCCTGATGCAGAGCAGAGGCTCGGTGAAATGAGCGTCTTGTCGTGCTTCTGCTGGCGTTAACGGCAATGATGCTTGGCTGATACGGCAGTTCAACAGTGCTGGCGCAGGAATGCCATCAGTTGGTCTCCGTAGCGCTGAAGGTTTTGCTGGCTATCAAGTCGTTCTCTGGACCTGTCTCCGATCTTGCGTCGCATTCTGGGATCTTCCGCCCAGGCTATCAGAGGCTCGGCGGCTTCCTCCGGGTCGATGGTGCGGGCGGCCACCAGATCGTCTTTCGCCGGAGAGTAAACCAGGTCAGGGCCTTCGGCACATGCATCGCCGTAGACGCTCAAGCTCGCCTTGGGACGGCGTGGCTCGACGATGGCACCGCAGCCAGCATCCATGATCGCTTCCGGCAGCCCGTCGACATTGCTGACGACGGTCGGCAAGCCATAAGCAATCGCCTCTTGCGCCACCAGCCCGAACGGCTCGCGCCAGGACGGGCAGATGAATGCATCCAACTGGGTATAGAAACTGGCCATGTCGTCGACCAGACCGCAGAACTTGACCCGATCCTCCAGCCCCCAGCGCCGTGTCCATTCGCGCAGCGTGGCCTCCAGCGGCCCCAGGCCGGCAATCCAGAGTTCGGCATGTGGGATGCGGGCCTGCACGCATCGGAAGGTCTCCAGTGCTACCATCGGCGCTTTCAGGCCCTTCAGGCGCCCCGCGAAACCGAGCCGGAAACGGCCCTCTGGGTGCTCGGTCTGCTGCTTGGGCACGGCAATGGCGTTGTGTAGAACGAGGGAGGGCAGGTCCTGCCGCAATTGCCAACGGATCTCCAGCATGCGCTGTGCCGCACGAGACACTGCCACCAAGCCGCTAACCCTAGCCAGATAGCTTGCGACGGCCGCCGGATCCTGGTCTGTCCAGGCGGTGCCGTGCTCGTAGTGGAAGATGCGTTGACCTTCCAGCAGTGGCATGGGATTACCCGCCAGCTTGTTCCAGACCAGGACCGCATCGGGCGTAAGCCGCTTGGCAAGTGAGCGCTGATAGGCGGCGCGCAGACCCAGCAGCTCGGGTAGCTTCCAGTGGCCGGGCCCTTTGATGCTGTGTATACGGGCTATCGCATCTGCCAGCGAGGGTCGGATGAACGGGTGTATGTCCTGCGTCTGCAGGAGAATACTCAGTGTCAGGCGATGCCCATAGGCCCGGTAGAACCGTGCGAAATAGCGCTCGACGCCGCCCAAGTTCTTGAGGCTGACGAGATGTGCGATAGTCGGGGCGGTGTCGTCTGAGGCCGGCATATCTTGTTGATCGCAAAGTGGGATGGGGCGAGTGTAAAGGGGGCTATGGCGCAATACCACTCTGTTGCCATACCGCATGGCAAAGGCCCTTTACAGACGATGAAACGATAGGCAGATGAGTTTTCGATGTTGAATCGATGGTTAGCGAGTCACGCTTTCGAGCGCAAGGGATTCTGGTTTAGGCGGTATAGCGCCTGGCTGGATAGACGCTACTGCCAGGTCCACGGCATTGGCCATGTCGGAAAGGCGCAGGCCGATACGCACGCTCGTCGGGCCGCCACCGCCATTCTCGCCGCGGCCGAGAGGCGTGAAAGTCCTGGCACCTGTTCGAAAATCATCTGGATGTACTGGCATGCGCCGCTGGAGCAGGCTCCCGAGGTTGTGCAGCTGAGCGTGAGATCTTGGCAAGTGATGAATCCAGATTACGATGTCAGGCTGCTGAGCGATGACACGATGGAGGCGCACTTGGGGTTCGATTTCATGGCTGCCTTTGAACTCTGTCGCGTGCGCCTAAAGGTGGCGACGAAGGTCGATGTGCTGCGCCTTTATTTGTTGAGTCGCTTTGGCGGGGTCTGGGCGGATGCAACGCTTTTCTGCCTGAAGCCTCTCAAGACCTGGATGCCTGCGCTCGTCGATGAATTCGGTTTCTATACCTTTCGCCGAGAAGCCGTCGTCACGCGCCCGATCGAATTCTGGTTCATCGCGGCGAAACGTGGCGACCCTGTCATTCAACGTGTCTTCGAGCTACTGGTGATGCACCTCTTTCGTGATAGACGAAGAGCACTTTATGTGTCCAATAGCCGTAAATGTCTACAGAAAGCCGGTGTGAGAAAAAATCATGGTAGCCCCATTTGCCTGGAAGAAGTCGAAGATGCCGAGCGGAAAGGATTCGTGCCTTACTTTATTACAGGGTATTTGTTCAATAAGGCAACTCGAAAGGCTTGGAGTCCTGAAAAAGTAAGGCAGTATTTTCTTTCAGAAAATCGATGTCAAGCGAATCTTGAGTGCGTTGGTTTGAGTGGCTTAGTGGCTTCCAAGGAAAGCTACAAGAGCCACCATCAAGAGAGTAGAGGCTATCAGGTCCGAAAAGCGCTCCTTTTGGCTCGTATGAGTCGCGGCAAAAGCGATCGAAGTTCTGTGGAGGTCGGAGTATGAAGGTAAAACACTTCATTCGATTGAAAGAGCTGGCCGGCACGGAAATCATGTTTTTTAATTTGGTCGCTGCTTGGAGTGCTGAGCACAATGTGATTTTAACTTCGCGCATTCCCCGGTCGCTCAGCGGCTTCTTGCCTCCAATCAAGAGTTGGAAACGTCGCAAGTCAGTGCTTGGCTTGCGGGTGCCTAGTAAGCTGCAGACGTTGCGAGATTCTTATCTGGGTTGTAGTGGGGAACTTCTCGTTTCGTGGTCCCAATACAAGGGGTCGGACATCGCCAGAGGTATCAGGCGCGCCGGTGGTCAAGTGGTACACTATGATCATGGTGTTTCATGGAGTATTGGTGAAGATATAGCAAGAGAGTGGCTTTCTAATGTAGATCGTATAGTGTGTGTGTCGCAGGCCAATAAGAGGGTTATGCAATTGAGATTTGGGCTGGATGATATGCCCATTCAAGTTTGTTTCAATCCTTCAAGACGGTATTTGATTGAAGATGGAGGCGACGTAGAAGGTTTTATTGCTAAGGCTGCTCTACAGCCAAGGGTTGTTATTGGAATGGCTGGTCGCTTGACCCCGCTTAAAGGGATGGCTATTGGGATTCGGGCGTTGAGGCAACTCGTCGACTCGGGTTTTGACGTGGAGTTGCATATTGCAGGAACTGGGAGTCAGCAAGGCGAGCTGCTTCGTGAAGTTGAGGCGCTGGGGCTAGAAAAAAGAGTCAAGCTGTTGGGGCATGTTGCAGACATGGCCAGCTTTTATCAGTCCTTATCATTATTTTGGAATCCAACCCTTAGAGATCCCTGCCCCCTAGTGACGCTGGAAGCATTATCCTATGGCGTTCCTGTTGTTGGCAGTCGTGTCGATGGTCTGCCAGAACAAATAAGTGAAAGAGAGAATGGTTTTACGATACCTTGTACACAAGAGTTGAAGTCAAGGCCGTGGCTTCAGAATGTTTCAGGTCTTTTAGGGTATCAAGTCTACGATCCGGAGTTGGATCAATTGAGAAGTCCCATGGCTATAGATCCCGTACAATTAGCAGAGAAGTCTGCTGGACTGCTAGCTAATGTCGACCTTCTTCAGGCGTTTAGTCAAAAAGCGCTTTTTGAATCTAGGCGACGCTTTCATTTTTCAAGATATTGTAGTGAGATCATTGCAGCCTTGACCAAAGGCAGCTGATGCTAACTAGTGATGGCTGTTTTTAATGATGCGGTTCAGATGAGGTGAGCCCGGAAGTTTAGTTGGGTCTTAATCTGCGGGCCGGTCCCGCGGCAAAACCATTGAAATAATGTAGGGCCTGGGTGTTATCGGAAAACTTGCCTCGCATCGACTTTGAAAGGTCCTTGTTGACATGAGTTTTGGATGAATAGTACAAATATGAGATTTGAGGTGAACGCTCACTGACGAGGACTGCGAGTGTTTGCTCGTATGGCCCCTGCCAAGTCAATAGTGGGTCGGTTTCGCCTTTAGTCAGTTTTCTTTAGTTTGGTCGGCTTGGCTACTAGATATAGAGTTTTCATGGCATAGCGCTCTTAGTGTTGCATTGTGGATCGGCCTGCCGCTAGAGGCTTTCTGTAAAAAGGCGGCTTTGTTGGGCTGAGTGGCGAGGGTTCCTTAAAAAGATGGTTAGACATTTCTTTAGTGGATGCTAAGCTATTGCAAGGAGGCACGCTGCATATGCTGGGTGCTGGCTGTGCCACACTTGGCTATGTTTTTAGCTGTCTGCTATGTTGTTGAAGAGTTCAGGCGAAGCGCAGCATTCGACCCAGCGGCGATGTTGGTGGAATGTTTGAAATATCATGTTTCTTGAATTTTTCATTATACAGATGGATGCAAGAAGACCGGCTTGTAACTATATCCTCCACAGAAAGCTCGGGATCCAGAAGTAGTTTTGTGCGGTGGCATTCAAGTGGGTAAAATTTGTCGACCGGTTGAGCTAGGTCTTGAATGCCGTAGATCTTGGCATAGTAGGTCAGTGCAGCCGGGCCAGTGGTGCCCCACTTCATGCTATCTCTGGATGCGGAAAATCCGAGTGCCTTACGCAATTTTAATTTTTTTTGTTTTCTCTCGGACAGCCAAGGTGGAATGAATTCAGCATCGCGTGATATGTTTAGCAGGGCATTAAGAAAGTCACTGCCTATGGGTGCCGCGAGCACCGCACAGTTTATCTGTTGATCGTCCTCGTATCCCAAGAGATAGCCGTGGTGAGGGATGGTGAGTGGGGCAATGCAGAAAACATCGCAGTCTACGTAGATGCCAGCCTGGTTGTTCAGTAGTTCGTACGTGAATAAGTCTGAAAAGACCGCATAGCTTCCAGATTTTTTATGCTTGAAAATAAATTTCTCTGGAATTGTTTCGTTAGCGTCGCGTGTCGAGACTCCCTCTGGAATATCCTGAATAGGATGGTAACAGTGTAGGACCGTTTCGTGTCCTTGTTCAACGAAGGACCTCAGGCAGGCCGCAGCGATAAGGCCTAACTTATCCCCTATCCATAGTGCATGAATTACAGGAAGTTTGTCTGTTGGTTTCATAAGGAGTCGTTACGCTTCACTGTTGTTTGCGAAAGTGGCGGTCTTATTGTATCGATAGGGAAGAGCCAAGGGAAGTGATTGGCATGCGTAGACTTGCCGATGGTCAGTGTTGGGTTTATATGTTCCGAGTTCCCATGCCATACTTTTTTATAGTGTGTCTCTAGCGCTGTGCGGGTATGGATGTCGGGTTTTGGGGAAGCGGACAAGTCTATGAGTATACTGAAGCCAGTTCCTGTAGTTAGACATCGGCCATCCTACCTTGTCTCCGTAAAGGAAAGAGAGCTTCCGGCAATACCAAAAGAGTGGGATAAACTGTTGGCGGCCTATTCTGATAGACTAGCCCATAAGGCTAATCTCGGATAGATCCCGCACATGAAACACTCCCTCCCGGCACATCCCCGCCATATCGCCATTCTGCGCCTGTCGGCGCTGGGCGACGTGTGCAATCTGGTGCCCACGGTGCGTGCCCTGCAGCGCCAGTGGCCGGATGCGCGTATCACCTGGATCGTGGGCAAGACCGAGCACGCGCTGCTCGAGGGGCTCTCTGGTGTCGAGTTCGTGGTCTACGACAAGGCTACCGGCTTCGGCGGCATGCGCCAGATCTGGCGCCAACTGCGCGGCACGCGCTTCGACGTGTTGCTGCACATGCAGCAGGCGCTGCGGGCCAGCGCGCTGTCGCTGGGGCTTGAGTGTGACCTGCGCGTGGGCTACGACAAGGCGCGGGCCAAGGATTGGCAGCACTGGTTCACCCAGCGCCAGCTGGCGCCGCACCCGCGCGCCCACGTACTCGAATCGTTCATGGATTTCGCCCGTCTGCTGGGGGTCGAGGACACCTCGCTCGACTGGTCGCTGCCGATCCCCGACGCCGCCTATATCGAGGCCGCCCGCCTCAGCGGTGAAGCGCCCTATCTGGTGATCAGCCCTTGTGCCAATCCGCGGCTGCGCAATTTCCGCAACTGGTCGGCCGAAGGCTATGCCGCGGTGATCGCGCATGCCTGGGAGCGCCACGGCCTGGTCAGCGTGTTGAGCGGCGGGGGCAGCCCCCAGGAGCGCGAGATGGGCGAGCAGATTCGGCGTCTCTGCCCGCAGGTCGAGATCGTCGATGCGATTGGGCGTACCTCGCTCAAGGGACTCCTGGCGCTGCTCGATCGCGCCCGTGCCGTGATCGCGCCGGACTCCGGCCCGGTGCACATGGCCAACGCCCTGGGTACACCGACGCTGGGGCTCTACGCCACCACCAACCCGGATCGCGCCGCACCTTACTGCTGGCGTCGCCACGTGGTCGACCGCTATCCCGATGCGCTGGCGCACTATCTGCACCAGACTCCGGAGTCGGTGAACTGGGGCACCCGCGTGCGTCATGCCGATGCCATGAGCTTGATCACCCTCGATGACGTGGTTGGTCAACTGGATCGGCTGCTGGCGGAGACCGCGATGAATAGGGATGATGGCGGGATTCACCGGCCTGAGGATGGGCCGGCGACCCAGGACGACAGGGAGCCCAACGCATGAAAGTCGATCTTTCCCAGCTCGAGCACGCCCGTCTGCTGGTGGTCGGTGACGTGATGCTCGACCGCTACTGGCATGGCGGCACGTCGCGCATTTCGCCCGAGGCGCCGGTGCCGGTGGTCAAGGTTGAGGAGGCCGATGATCGCCCGGGCGGCGCGGCCAACGTGGCGCTCAATATCGCGGCATTGGGCGGGCGGGCGAGTCTCGCCGGCGTGGTCGGCGATGACGACAACGCCGAGCGTCTCGAGCGCGCGCTGGATGCCGCCAATGTGAGCACTCACTTCCAGCGTAGCCCCGAGGTGCCGACGATCACCAAGCTGCGGGTGATGAGCCGTAACCAGCAGCTGATCCGTCTCGATTTCGAGAGCTCGCTGTGGAACGTCGATACCGCACCGCTCGGCGCCCAGGTCGAGCAGGCGCTGACCGAGGCCGAAGTGGTGATTCTCTCCGACTACGGCAAGGGCAGCCTCAACCGGGTCGAGCAGTTGATCGCCACGGCACGGGCGGCGGGCAAGCGTGTGCTGGTGGACCCCAAGGGCGGCGACTTCACCCGCTACCGCGGCGCCAGCGTGATCACCCCCAATCTGGGCGAGTTCGAGGCGATCGTCGGCCCCTGCGCCAGTGATGCCGAGCTGGCCGAGAAGGGCGAGCGGCTGCGCGCCGAACTGGCGCTGGAAGCGCTGCTGGTGACCCGCAGCGAGCGTGGCATGACGCTGATCCGCGAGGGGTACGCGCCGCTGCATCTGCCGACCCATGCGCGTGAGGTCTACGACGTCACCGGGGCCGGCGACACCGTGATCGGCGTGCTGGGGCTGGCCCTGGCCGCCGGGCATGGTTTCGGCGAGGCGGTGATGCTGGCCAATCTGGCCGCCGGCCTGGTAGTGGCCAAGCCCGGCACCGCGGTGCTCTCGGTGGCCGAGCTCTACACCGCACTGCACGGCGACAAGCTGGCCGAATTCGGCGTGATCGCCGAAGCCCCCCTGATCGCAGCGGTGCGGGCAGCCCAGGCGCGTGGCGATAGGGTGGTGATGACCAACGGCTGCTTCGACATTCTCCACGCCGGCCACGTGGCTTACCTGGAGCAGGCGCGCAAGCT
The DNA here is from genome assembly GCF_003206675.1 of Salinicola sp. RZ23. Taxonomy (NCBI): domain Bacteria; kingdom Pseudomonadati; phylum Pseudomonadota; class Gammaproteobacteria; order Oceanospirillales; family Halomonadaceae; genus Salinicola; species Salinicola sp. RZ23. The sequence goes on along the minus strand of NZ_PZJK01000001.1, from coordinate 62,941 downwards.
CGGTGACCGGTTGATCGTGGCGGTCAACGACGACGCTTCGGTGGCCCGGCTCAAGGGGCCCAAGCGACCGATCAACACCCTGGCGCGACGCGCCCAGGTGCTGGCTGGGCTGGCCGCGGTCGACTGGGTGGTGGGCTTTGCCGAGGACACCCCGGCGCGGCTGATCGAGGCGGTGCTGCCCGACCTGCTGGTCAAGGGCGGCGACTACCTGCCCGAGCAGATCGCCGGCGGAGCGGCGGTGGTCGCCAACGGCGGCGAGGTACGCGTGTTGGGGTTCGAGGATGGCGTCTCGACCACCACCATGATCGATACCATTCTCGACCGCGAGCGTTGAGCGGCGATGTCTCCCCGGCTGGCACGGCGGCTCTACTCGCTGCTGCTCTATCTGCTCGCACCGTTGATCTGGTGGCGGGTGTGGCGTGAGTGGCTGCCCACTCACCCGCGTCGCGAGCGGCTCGGCTACGTGCCCGCGGTGGGCGTTCACCGCTGTCTCTGGCTGCATGCGGCCTCGGTCGGCGAGGTGGTCACCGCCACCCCGCTGATTCGCGCCCTGCTCGATGACTATCCCGATCACGCCCTGATCGTCACCACCATGACCGCCACCGGGGCTCGGCAGCTGCAGCAGACCTTCGGCGACCGCGTGCGCCACCACTTCCTGCCGCTCGATTTCCCCGGTGCGACCCGGCGCTTCGTCGCGCGTATCAATCCGCGCCTGGCGATCATCGCCGAGACCGAGCTGTGGCCCAATCTGCTGGCGGCCTGTTACCGCCGCGGCGTGCCGGTGGCGGTGGCCAACGCGCGCCTCAGTCCAGGCGCCTTCCGGCTCTATCGGCGTCTCGGCGCGCTGTGTCGCGGCATGCTCGCGCCGCTCGACTGGGTTGGGGCGAAGTCGCAAAGCGATGCCGAGCGCTTCCGGGCCCTGGGGGCGCGTCCCGAGGCGGTGGCGATGACCGGTGCGCTCAAGTTCGATCTCAATGTCGACGAGAGCGTGCTGGCGGCCAGCCGTCGCCTGCGCCAGCGCTGGGGGCCGCGACCGGTCTGGATCGCTGGTTCCACCCACCCGGGCGAGGATGAGCAGGTGCTCGCCGCCCATGCCCAGGTGCGGCGCCATCTTCCCGAAGCGCTGCTGATCCTGGTGCCGCGTCATCCCCAGCGCTTCGAGGCCGTGGCCGAGCTGTGCGAGGCCGCCGGCGAGCGCCTGGTGCGGCTCAGTGCCGGCGCCCGGGTGGATGCCGAGACCACGCTGCTGCTGGGCGACACCATGGGCGATCTGATCAAGCTCTACGGTTGCGCCGATGTCGCTTTCGTCGGCGGCTCGCTGGTGACGGTCGGCGGCCACAACCTGCTCGAGCCCGCTGCCCTTGGCGTGGCGGTGGTGAGCGGGCCCCACCTCGACAACCTGCGTGAGATCGCCGACACCCTGGCCGAGCACGAGGCGCGCTGCGAAGTCACTGATGGTGAGGCCCTGGGACAGGCGGTGGCGGCGCTGCTCGACGATGCCCCGCGGCGCGAGCGGCTGGGTGCTGCCGGCCGCCAGGTGGTCGCTGCCAACCGCGGCGCGCTCGCCGCCACGCGCCAGCGTCTCGCCGCCTACCTGACGGATACCACCCACGGCCGTTGACGCTCGGGGCGGGTAGTACCGTGCCCCGATGCCTGTCAGATGCTTGTCATGCCCGACCCCGACAATCGTCCTTGACTAGGAATCGCTGCCGGTGACCGCCGATGGATATCCGCTTCAAGAGCCGCAAGCTGCGCTTCTACAGCGCTGGTGCCGCGCGTCTGCTGATCCCCGATGCGTACTATCGTCGGCGTCTGGCGCAGTGGCTGGATAGCCTCTCCGAGCCGACGTGGCAGCGGCTCGCCTCACGCGTCGACTACTACAACCGCATGGGGGAGGCGTTCGACCCCAGCGAAGGTGCGGTCGCCGTCGGTGACTTCCACTACGAGCGGCGTGGTGCCTACTATCTCGACGCCAAGCAGATCGTGCGCCACTTCGCGCCGCAGCACTGCTTCGATTACCGTTTCGGCGACGTCACCTGGGTGCCGGAGCGGCCCACGCTGGTCAAGAGCCGCCCGATCTGTCGCGCCACGCCGCCCAGCAATGCCAACGGCGTGCTGCTCAAGCTCAACAGCGTGCGTCATTTCCAGTTCGTCGATGACCGTCTGGCGTTTCGCGACAAGCGTTCGGGCGTGGTGTGGCGGGGCAAGTGTTTCCATGCGCATCGCGCCGCGGTGCTGCGGGAGTTCTGCGACCATCCACGCATGGATATCGGCCAGAGCAACCCCAAACGCCGCCATCAACGCGACTATCGGCCCTATCTGTCGATCCGTGAACAGCTGCGCTATCGCTACGTGCTGAGCCTCGAAGGCAAGGACGTGGCGACCAACCTCAAGTGGATTCTCGCCTCCAACTCCCTCTGCTTCATGCCGCCGCCGCGCTTCGAGACCTGGTTCATGGAGGGCACGCTCGAACCCTACGTGCACTATGTGCCGCTGGCGGAGGACTGCAGCGACATGGAAGCCCAGATGGCCTACTACGATGCCCACCCCGCCGAGGCCGAGGCGATCGTGCGCCGGGCCAACGCCCATGTTGCGCAGTTTCGCGACCCGCGCCAGGAGCTGCTGCTGGGGCTTTTGGTGATGCACAAGTATCTGGTGCTCTCGGGTCAGCTGGATCCCGCGAGCTCGAGGGTGGCCAGCCCGGCCTGGAACAGCTGGGCGTGCCGTCCGGCGAGTGCATTCAGGTCACGGTCGTAACCGCCACCGATCACCCCCGCCACGGGGATGCCTGCACGGCGACAGCGGGTGAGTACCAGGCGATCCCGCGCCAACAGACCCGCGTCGCCCAGACACAGATGCCCCAGGCGATCGTCGGTATGTACGTCGACCCCGGCGTCGTAGAGCACGCACTGCGGCGCGAACTGGGTCAGAGCCTGCTCGAGCGCTGCGCTCAACGCGGCGAGATAGGCGTCGTCGCCGGTGCCACGCGGCAGGGCCAGGTCGTGGTCGCTGCACTGCTTGGTGAAGGGGAAATTGTCGGCGCCGTGGAGCGAGAGGGTGAACACCCGTGATTCGTGGCGGAAGATCCAGGCCGTGCCGTCGCCCTGGTGCACGTCGCAGTCGACGATCAGCACGCGTTCCAGACCGTGCACCGTGAGCAGATGACGTGCAGCGACCGCCAGGTCGTTGAGCAGACAGTAGCCGCTGGCGCGATCCGGGTAGGCGTGATGGGTGCCGCCGGCGGTGTTCAGGGCCAGACCCTCGCGCAGCGCCGCCTCCACCGTGGCCAGCGTGCCGCCGACCTCGAGCAGGGTGCGTGTCACCAGCGCCGGTGACCAGGGGAAGCCGCTGGGCGTGCGCCGCGACGGGCTGGTGTCGCCCAGGGCGAAGCGTTGCAGGTACTCCGGGGTGTGCACCCGCAGCAGCGAGTCGCTGGCTGCCGGGCCGGGGGTGATCCAGCGTACCGCCGGGTGATGGTCGAAACCCTGTGCCGTCAGGTGTTCGCGCAGCACGCGGAACTTGGCCATGGGGAAAGGATGACGCTCTGGCCAGGCGCAGCTGTAGCCCGGGTGGTGGATGAGCGGCAGCGGGGCGAGAGGCCGGGTCACGGGTTGCGGCGTCCTGTCACTGGTGAGGCCATGGGGATCGATTACGATAGGGGCTCTTCGATTGCCGTGCGAGCGTTGCCATGCGAGTCACCGTCTACAGTGCCCAGCCCTACGACCGTCGTTTTCTCGACGCGGTCGGCGCCACCCAGTTTGCCGATGCCGGGATCGAGTGGCACTACCAGTCCGTCGCGCTGACCCGGCAGACGGTGGCGCTGGCGGCGGGCAGCGACGCGGTCTGCGTGTTCGTCAACGACGCCCTCGAAGCGGCCGTGCTCGAAGCCCTGGCCGCCCAGGGCGTGGGTGCCGTGGTGCTGCGCTGCGCCGGCTTCAACAACGTCGATCTGGTGGCCGCAAGAAGACTCGGGCTGTTCGTGGCGCGGGTGCCGGCCTACTCGCCGGAGGCGGTGGCCGAACACGCGCTGGCCATGATCATGACCCTCAACCGCAAGACCCACCGCGCCTACAACCGGGTGCGCGAGGGCAATTTCGCCCTCGACGGGCTGCTCGGGGTGACCCTGCACGGCAAGACCGCAGGCGTGGTCGGCAGCGGGCGCATCGGCCTGGCCATGGCGCGTATCCTGCACGGGCTGGGCTGCGAGGTGCTGGGTTACGATCCCGCCCCTGCGGCCGCCTTCGAGGCCTACGGCGAGAGCGTGCCGCTGGCGGCACTGCTGGCGCGTTCGGATATCGTCTCGCTGCACTGCCCGCTGAACGAGGCGACCCACCACCTGATCGACGCCGCCGCGCTGGACGGCATGAAGCCCGGTGCCATGCTGGTCAATACTTCGCGCGGGGCGCTGATCGATACCCCGGCGGTGATCGCCGCGCTGAAGTCGCGCCAGCTCGGCGCGCTGGCGATCGACGTCTACGAGCAGGAGAGCGAGCTGTTCTTCCGCGACCACTCGGCGGAGATCATAGAAGACGACGTCTTCGCCCGACTGGCCAGCTTCCCCAATGTACTGATCACCGGCCACCAGGGCTTCTTCACCGCCGAGGCGCTGGACGAGATCGCGCAGGTCACCTGCGCCAATCTGGTCGCCTATGACCGCGATCTGGAGTGTCCCAATCGGCTCTGACTCGGTCTCAGCGGGTGAAGCGCTCGACCCCCGCAGCGCCGCCGAGCAGCAGCACGTCGGCCGGGCGCTTGGCGAACAGGCCGTTGGTGACCACGCCGACGATGGCATCGAGGGCCGCTTCCATCGCTTCCGGATCATCGAACAGCTTGTCGTAGCCATCCAGAATGCGGTTGCCGTTGTCGGTCAGCACGCCATCGCGGTAGACCGGCGTGATGCCGAGCTTGACCATCTCACGGGCGACGTAGGAGCGCGCCATGGGAATTACCTCGACCGGCAGCGGGAAGCCGCCTAGCACCTCTACCCGCTTGCTGGCATCGGCGATGCAGACGAAGCGCTCGGCGCAGGCGGCGACGACCTTCTCGCGGGTGAGCGCAGCACCGCCGCCCTTGATCATGCGCAGGCGGCCATCGACTTCGTCGGCACCATCCACATAGACCGGCACCGTGCCCACGTGGTTGAGTTCGAGCACGTCGATCCCGTTGGCCTTCAGGCGCTGCGCGCTGGCCTCCGAGCTGGCCACGGCACCGCGAAAATCGTGGCGCCGTGCGGCGAGCAGGTCGATGAAGTGGTTGGCGGTGGAGCCGGTACCGATGCCGATCACCGCATCCGGCGTCAGCAGGCTATCGATGTCTTCGAGCGCCGCGGCGGCCACCGCGCGTTTGAGGTCGTCCTGGGTCATGTCGGCTCTGGCAGGCTGGCAAAAGAGAGCCGCCAGTATAGAGCAAGCCGCCTGCGCTGCCGATGGCGCTGACGCGCGGGGCGGGCATCTGTTAACGCTGGACGCTCGGGGCTGGCGTCTGTTAACAATGTCGATCCGCCACGTTCATCGCCGCCGCCGGGCTCTCCGCGGCGCGCTCAGGCAGCCACCTGTGGTGCGATACGCCAGGACACCTCAATGCTACTCGAAGACATCGTCAAGAAGATCCTCCAGGCCCGCGTCTACGAAGCGGCCCGGGAGACCCCCATTTCGCCCATGCCCTCGCTCTCGCGCCGTTTCGGCAATCGCATTCTGATCAAGCGCGAAGATCTGCAGCCGGTGTTCTCGTTCAAGATTCGCGGTGCCTACAACAAGATGGCGCAGCTCGACGAGACCCAGAAGGAGAAGGGTGTGATCGCCGCCTCGGCCGGTAATCACGCCCAGGGGCTGGCGATGGCGGCGCGCCAGATGGGTGTCAAGGCGGTGATCGTGATGCCCCGGGTGACACCCGAGATCAAGGTGGCCGCGGTGCGTGGCTGGGGCGCCAAGGTGGTACTCAAGGGAGACGCCTTCGGCGAGGCGCTGGCACACGCCAAGACGCTGATCGCCGAGCACGGCTACACCTATATTCCGCCCTATGACGACAACGACGTCATTGCCGGTCAGGGCACCGTGGCGATGGAGATCCTGCGCCAGCACTCCGGGCCGCTGGATGCGGTATTCGTGCCGGTGGGTGGCGGCGGGCTGCTGGCCGGGGTCGCTGCCTACATCAAGTATCTGCGCCCGGAGGTCAAGGTCTACGGCGTCGAGGCGGAGGATTCGGCCTGTCTCAAGGCGGCGCTGGAGGCCGGCGAACGGGTGGTGCTGGATCAGGTCGGCGTGTTCGCCGAGGGGGTGGCGGTGGCCCAGATCGGCGAGGCGCCGTTCGAGATCCTGCGCCACACCGTGGATGGCGTCATTACCGTCAACACCGACGAGATGTGCGCCGCGGTCAAGGACACCTTCGATGACACCCGCGCGGTCGCGGAGACTTCCGGGGCGCTGTCGCTGGCCGGGCTCAAGAAGTACGTGCAGCAGACCCAGGTGCGCGACCAGTCACTGTTATGCATCAACTCCGGCGCCAACATCAATTTCGACCGGCTCCAGCACATCGCCGAGCGCACCGAACTCGGCGAGCAGCGCGAGGCGATTCTGGCGGTCGAGATCCCCGAGCGCCCGGGCAGCTTCAAGCAGTTCTGTCGCGCCATCGGGCGGCGCATGGTGACCGAGTTCAACTACCGCTACGCCGATGACGACCGCGCGCATATCTTCGTCGGTGTGCAGGTCAAGCCGGGTGGCGAGGATCGCGCCGAGGTGATCCAAAAGCTGCGCGACGCGGACTATCCGGTCGAGGATCTCACCGATAACGAACTGGCCAAGCTGCATATTCGCCACCTCGGCGGCGGCCGGCCCAAGGTCGATTTCTCGGAGGAGGTCTATCGCTTCGAGTTCCCCGAGCGTCCCGGTGCGCTGATGAACTTCCTGACCCATCTACCCGCCGACTGGAATATCTCGCTGTTCCACTACCGCAACCATGGCGCCGCCTACGGTCGCGTGCTGGTCGGGCTGCAGATGCCCAACGGTGACCGGGCCCACGCCGAGGAGCACTTCGATCGGATTGGCTACCGCTACTGGAAAGAGACCGACAATACCGCCTATCGGCTGTTCATGGCCTGAACGTCCCCGCGCGGTCCTGTTGCCTTCGCCATCTCTCACGCCGCGGGTCTCTGCATGAGGCCAGCGGCGTTTTCACGACGATGAAATAGCCTCTTTTTCGGGGTTAATTCGGGCTAAACCTTTTTCGGTAACAACCGATAATCTTCAGTAACGAAAAAGGGGGGTAGTCTGCCTGGCAAGCGTCTTGTCAAGCTTTTAGCCTAACCCTATAGTCGTGCGCGTCGCCGCGGGGGCGGAGACCGAACCGAATCTCTGGGAGTCGAAATGAAACGCAAGCCCGACCTGGTCATGGCACTGGTACTGATTTTCGGCGTGGGTGTGGTTGCGACGGGGTATGCGCAGACGCTGCTCGGCGCTTGAGGCTATATCAATACGGTAATACGGCAGGCACACCCGCGGGTCGTGCGCTCGCCGGTAGTGGCCGATAGTGGCCGGTAAGTAGATAGACCAGATCGACTCGATACGCCCGATCAGTGATCGCCCGCCGGAGGGCACTGATCGCACGACGGCCGGTAGCGACTTGCGCGCTACCGGCCGTCGCCGTTTCTACCCTTGGTGCGGCTGCGGGCGGAGCACCTCGCGGTCGCTGACGATCGCATTCAGCGGTACGTCCCAGGCGGCCACGGGCAGCGCCGTCACCCGCTGGCAGGCGTGGGCCAGGCCGATCAGTCGTGGCGCCGGGCGGCGCAGGCGGGTGAAGGCGAAGGTGCGGTCGTAGAAGCCGCCGCCCATGCCGATACGCTCACCGGCCCCATCGTATCCCACCAGTGGCATCAGCACGGTATCGAGCGCCCAGGCCGGCAGCCGTCGTTGGCGTCTGGCACCGAAGCGGGTGTGTGGCTCGGCGATGCCGAAGCGGTTGCGGCGCATGCGTGTGTCGCTGTCGTAGCGCACGAACCACAGTCGGTTCTCGACCAGCGGGCGCAGCACCGGCAGGTAGACCTCGGCGCCACGCCGTCGCAGCCAGGCGATCAGCGGGGTGGGGTCGATTTCACCATCGTTGGGCAGATAGAGCGCCACACGGCGGGCGCGCTGGAGCTCCGGCAGCCGGCGCAGGCGCCGACACAGCGCGCGCGAGGCGATGCGCTGCTGGTGCGGGCTCAGCGCCCGGCGCGCGCGGCGCAGGTCGCGCCGCAGGCGACGCCGATCGCCCGAGAGGGCAAGCGCGGTGGGTCCGTCAGCGGTGGACCCGTCATCGAGAGCGCTGGTGATCGACGTCGAAGACAAGAAGAGTTCCCCAGAGTGCCGCTGTCGTTCTGGCCCTTGAACCCATTGGTTCAAGGTGGGTGGCCGCAGGCAGGCCGTTAGGCTTTCCGTCGCGCGGACATGCACACGGGCCTGCCTAGCTATTGGCCCCCTGGGTACTGCGCATAGGCTCGAGGGACTTGTAACGACTGGCGCACACCCCAGGGAACGACTCTATCGTAGCAGAGGGGGCGGCGTTGCCCAATCGCAATCGCCGCCGGCGGGCTGGCGGCTCAACGGGAGGCGTTCGCCGTGTCGGTGCCGATACCGCTCAGGGCGCGCTCCAGGCGTTCACCCAGCTCGCTCAAGTTCTGCTCGCCGGCGCGGTTGGCATCCAGCGCGCTGAGCAGCTCGTGGGTGATGTTGAGCGCCGCCATGATTGCGATCTTCTCTGCGCCCAGCACCTTGCCGCGGGAGTGGATGCCATGCATGGCGCGATCGAGGTAGCGCGCGGCGCGCTTCAACTGCTCCTGCTCTTCCGGCGGGCAGGCGATCACGTAGGGTTTGCCCAAAAGGGTCACTTCGGTGGTCGGGCGAGACGTGTCGCTCATGGTTCGCTCCGGGGTGGGCCTTGAAGACCGATCGGGTAAAATGGGGGGATTCGCGGCGCCAGCGGCTATGCTGATGGCCGCCGGCGACGACGCTGGGGCTGCGGTCGCAGGCGCCGCTGGCCCTCGGCCGCCGCGATTGATCAGTCACTATAGAGAGCCGCCCACACCCGGTCAACGCGCTGCCGGCGCGGGCCGCAGGGCGGCCCGCCACCACGGATGCCGACATGTCGATCATCAACGAGCAACTCGATTTCTCCACCGTCGCCAATGTATTCCTGGCCCATGGCAGCCTGCAGTCACCGGCCTTCTTCGATGGTCGGCTGTGTGCCGAGCTGGCGCTCGAGGACCTGAGCGCCGAGCGCTGGCTGGAGGAGGTGAGCCTGGCGCTCAACGTCGAGCAGCCGGAGAGCCGCGAGGATGCCGACGTGCTGCTGGGCTGGCGGCGCCAGACTCTGGACGCGTTGGCTGCGGCAGAGCTCAACTTCGAGCCGCTGCTGCCCGACGAGTTGTTCTCGCTGGGCGAGCGTGCCCAGGGGCTCAAGGAGTGGGTGCAGGGCTTCACCGAAGTGGTCAACGAAGTCGATGGCGAGACCTACGAACGCTGGTCGAGCCCACTGCGAGAAGCGCTCGAGGATCTCGGCCAGCTGGCGGCGATCGAGGTCGAGATCGACGACGACCCGGAGAACGAGAACGATCTGTTCGCCCTCACCGAGCATGCGCGCATGGCAGCGATGCTGCTGTATACCGAGCAGCACCCCGGCCAGCCCCAGGTCGAGCAGAGCGAACAGGGCAGCTCGGCTGGCGCGGACACCACTGACGACGACACGCAGACGCTGCACTGAGCCGCCCGCACGATCGCCACCCTGTACGATCGCAACACCGCACATGGAGAGAGCATGCCGACAGCCGCTGGTTTGACACAAGATGCCGTGACGACAGAGGACCTGCGCCCCGGGCCCGCCCCGATCACCCAGGAGGAGTATGCCGCCCGGCGCGAGCGCCTGATGGCCGAGCTGCCGCAGGACTCGGCGGTGCTGTTGCCCGGCGCCGTGCTCAAGACCCGCAATCACGACAGCGACTACGCCTTCCGCCAGCACAGCGACTTCCACTACCTGTGCGGTTTTCCCGAGCCGGATGCCTTGCTGGTGCTGCTGCCCGGCCGCGAGGCCGGTGAGTCGCTGCTGTTCTGCCAGGAGAAGGACCCCGAGAAAGAGGCCTGGACCGGCATCCGTATCGGCCCCGAGGGTGCGGTGCGCGACTACGGCATGGATCAGGCCTTCGACAATGCCAGTCGCGGCGATCTGGCCGATCTGCTGGAGGGGCGGCGCACGCTCTACCTGCCGCTGGCGGATACCCATGCCATGGCCCTGGCCGACGGCATCCGCGCCCGGCTGCAGGCGCGCGCGCGGCGCGGCGCGGCGGCCCCGAGCGGCTTCGTCGATGTCAGTGCGCTGATCCACGAGCTGCGCCTGACCAAGAGCGAGAGTGAGCTGGCGCTGATGCGCCATGCCGCCGAGATCAGCGCCCAGGCCCACTGTCGCGCCATGCGCGACAGCCGCCCGGGGCGCTTCGAGTATCAGCTGCAGGCGTCGATCGAGCACGAGTTCGCCTGGCACGGCGCCCGCTCGCCCGCCTACGGCACCATCGTCGGCGGCGGCATCAACGCCTGTGTGCTGCACTATGTGGAGAATGACGCCCGGCTGGCCGACGGCGACCTGGTGTTGATCGATGCGGGTGCCGAGTTCGATCTCTACGCCGGCGACATCACCCGCACCTTTCCGGTCAACGGCCGCTTCAGCCAGGCCCAGCGCGCGCTCTACGACGTCGTCCTGGCGGCGGAGGCGCGCGCCGTGGCCGCGGTCGCACCGGGCACCACCCTGGACGCGATCCACGATGGCGTGGTGCGTGATCTCACCGCCGGGCTGCTGGCGCTGGGGCTGCTCGAGGGCGAACTCGACGCGTGCATCGAGACCAAGGCCTACCGACGCTTCTATCTCCACTCCACCTCGCACTGGCTGGGGCTGGATGTGCACGATGTCGGCAGCTACCGGGTCGACGGCGAGCCGCGCACACTCGAGCCGGGCATGGTGCTGACCATCGAGCCGGGGCTCTACATCCCCGACGCCGAGGATATCCCCGCGGCCTATCGCGGCATCGGCATCCGCATCGAGGATGACGTGGTGGTGACCGCCGACGGTGGCGAGGTACTGACCGCCGGCGTGCCCAAGGCGGCCGACGAGATCGAAGCGCTGATGGCGGCGGCCCGGGCGTGAACAAGATGCCGGGGATCATTGGCCGGTGCGGAGGAGACGAGTGCCCATGAGTGAAGCGACGCAACTGGCGCAGGTCGATGTGGCGATCATCGGCGGCGGCCTGGTCGGCGCCAGTCTGGCCTGCGCGCTGGGCGAGCTGGCCCGCGAGCAGGGGCTGCGCATCGCCATCGTCGAGGCCCAGCCGCTGCCCGCCACCGATGCGGATCGTCCGCAGCCGAGTTTCGACGTGCGTGCCAGCGCCATCGCCTATGGCTCACGGCGCCATTTCGAACGTCTGGCGCTGTGGTCGGCGGCGGAGGGTGAGGGCATGGCGGCGCAGGCCGCGCCGATCCGGCATATCCACATCAGCGAGCGTGGCCGGCTGGGGGTGACCCGGCTGCACGCCGAGGACGTCGGCGCCGAGGCCCTGGGCTATGTGATTCCCAACGCCTGGATGGGCCGGGTGCTGCACCGTCGGCTCGCCGAGCTGCCACTCGACTGGCACTGTCCGGCCCGGGTCGAGGCGCTCGATGCCACGTCCGCCGGCTATCGGCTGACCCTGGACGACGGTCAGGTGGTGGAAGCCGGGCTGACCGTACTCGCTGATGGTGGCCGCTCCGGCCTCAAGGAGCGCCTGGGGATCGAGAGCGAGCACCACGCCTATGGCCAGAGTGCGCTGATCGCCACTGTCGAGACCAGCCGAGCGCATCAGGGCTGGGCCTTCGAGCGCTTCAGTGCCGACGGGCCTATCGCGCTGCTGCCGCTGTCGGGGCGGCGCATGACACTGGTGTGGACCTTCGAGCAGGGCGCCGAGCAGGCCGCGCTGGCGCTCTCCGATGATGCCTTCCTGGCGCGTCTGCAGCACGCCTTCGGCGACCGGGCCGGGCGCTTCCAGCGGGTCGGCCAGCGCCACGCCTATCCGCTGTCGCTGGTCACCGCGCGCGAGACGATTCGCCCCGGCCTGGCGGTGCTCGGCAACGCCGCCCATGCGCTGCACCCGGTGGCAGGGCAGGGCTTCAACCTGGCCCTGCGCGGGGTGATGGACCTGGCTGCCGAGATCAACGATGCCCTGGCCGAAGGGCGCGCCCCGGGGGACGCCAGCGTGCTGGCGGCGTTCGAGGCGCGACGCAGCGCCGACTATCGCCAGATCGTGCGCTTCAGCGATGGTCTGATCCGGCTGTTCGGCCTGACACATCCGCTGATGGGCCAGGCGCGCGGGATCGGGCTCGGGGGGCTCAACGCCCTGGGGCCGCTCAAGCGGATGGTGGCTAGGCGGGCCATGGGCATAGAGCGATGACGACGAGCAAGGGAAACGCTGCATCAATGCCTGCGCTAGCGAATCGCTGTGTTGCGTGGTATTCGAGCACTCGCCTGACCCCCTGTCATGTTCCGTGCTCTGTGTTCCATGCGCCTTGCGCTTCATCTCGCGCGTCGATGTATTCAGCGTTTCCCAAGACGGGAGATCCGACATGACACAGCCAACCAACGACGTGTTGATCGTCGGCGGCGGGATGGTGGGCGCCACGCTGGCGCTGCTGCTGGGCGAGGCCGGCTGGCGGGTCGCGCTGTTCGATGCCGCGCCGGCCGTCGAACGGGCGACGCCGCCGGGCGAGGGCGCGCCGGCCCTGCGGGTGAGCGCGTTGACCGCCGCCTCCCAGCGCCTGTTGGCGTCGCTCGGCGTCTGGCCCTGGGTCGCCGCCCGGCGTGTCGCGCCCTATCGGCGTATGCAGGTGTGGGATGGCGAGGGCGGCGGCGAGATCCACTTCGATGCCGACGACGTCGGCGTCGAGGCGCTGGGACACATCGTCGAGAACGAACTGCTGGTCGCCGGGCTCGAGGCGCGGCTCGAAGCGCTGCCCCAGGTCACCTGCCTACGTGGCGTGCGCCTGACCGGCTACACCCGCGAGGCGGGGCAGGCGGTGGTCACGCTGGACACCGGCGAGCAGTGGCGCGCGCCGCTGGTGGTGGGGGCCGATGGGGCCCACTCGCCGCTGCGTAACCTGGCGGGTATCGCGCTGACCGCCCGCGACACCGGCCAGGCGGCGGTGGTCACCAGCGTGCGCTGCGCGCATGGTCATGCCGGCACCGCGCGTCAGGTCTTTCTGCCCAGCGGCCCGCTGGCATTTCTGCCGCTGGCGATCGAGGGGGGCGATGCTCACTGCTCGATCGTCTGGTCGACCACGCCGACGGAGGCGCGCCGGCTCACCGCTCTGGGTGAGCGCGAGGATGGGCGCGCGGCGCTGGCCGAGGCGCTCGAACGGGCCGTCGACGGGCGTCTGGGGCGGCTCGAGGTGATCGACGCCGCGCCTCATTTTCCCATCGTGCAGCGTCATGCCAGCGACTATGTCGCCGAGGGTCTGGCGCTGATCGGCGATGCCGCCCACACCCTGCATCCGCTGGCCGGGCAGGGGGTCAATCTGGGCCTGATGGACGCCGCGGTACTGGCCGAGGAGTGGGTGCGTGCGCGGCAGCGCGGGGCCGAGCCCGGCGATCCGCGCATTCTGGCGCGCTATGCGCGGCGTCGGCGGGGAGAGAACGCGGCGATGCTCGCCGCCATGCAGGGCTTTCAGCGGCTCTTCGGCAGCCGTCAGCCGGCGCTGCGGCTGGCGCGCAACTGGGGGCTCTCCGGGGTCGACCGGCTGCCGCTGCTCAAGCGGCTGTTGATCCGTCAGGCCCTGGGCGAGTATGGCGACGTGCCGCAGCGGTGCCGGTGAGCGGTCGCCGCCGCTCCGCTCGCGACTTGACGCTCCCCCTCGCCGCTCTTCTCGTACGCCCGGACCGCCGCTAGGCCGGCGGTCGGCTCATTTGGCGTTGCCGCTCTCGCTGCTGCCAGGCGTGGCCGGCACGCGGGCCGAGTGAACCACGTTGAGTGCCTTGAGCAGATTGAGCGCTTCGCTCAACTGGTAGTCGTTGGCGGCGATGGGCGTATCCGGAGCGTTGCGCTGTGCGCTCGGGTTGGCGTTCTGCAGATGGCCGCGCAGGTCGGATTCCCGCAGCTGGAAGCCCGGGGTGGCGTCGACCTCCAGCCGGCCGCGCACCACACGCACGTCCGGGGTGATGCCCTCGGCCTGGATCGAACGCCCGCTGGGGGTGTAGTAACGCGCGGTGGTCAGCTTGAGGCCGTCGCCGTTGCCCAGCGGCAGCACCTGCTGCACCGACCCCTTGCCGAAACTCTGGGTGCCCATCAGCACTGCCCGCTGCTGGTCCTGCAGCGCGCCGGCGACGATCTCCGCCGCCGAGGCGCTGCCGCCGTTGATCAGCACCACCAGCGGCACGTCCGGCGCCAGGGTGGCGGGGTGGGCGGTGAAGCGCATGTCGTCGTCGACCAGCCGGCCCTGGGTGTAGACGATCAGCCCGCTGGAGAGGAACTGGTCGGCGACCTCGGTGGCGCTGGAGAGTACGCCGCCGGGGTTGTTGCGCAGGTCCAGCACCAGCCCCCTGAGCGGGCCCTTGGCGGTGAGCGATTGGAGTGCCGCACGGGTCTGGTCGCCGGTTCGGCTCTGGAACTGGCTGATGCGTAAATAGCCGTAGCCGGGTTCGAGCTCGCGCTGAGTGACGCTCTCCGACTGGATCGCCTCGCGTTTCAAATCGAAGGTGCGTGGCGCCTGCTCGTTGTCGCGCAGGATGGTCAACTGGATCTGGCTGCCGGGCTCGCCGCGCATCAGGTCGACCGCCTCCTGCAGCGTCAGATTGTCGGTGGGCGTGCCGTCGATGGCGACGATACGGTCGCCGGGCTGGATCCCCGCCTTGGCCGCCGGGGTGTCGTCGAGGGGCGAGATCACCGTGAGCTGGTCATCGCGCAGCCCGACCTCGATGCCGACGCCGCTGAACTCGCCCTCGGTGGTTTCACGCAGCGCCTCGAAGGCGTCGGCATCCAGATACTCCGAGTGCGGATCGAGCTGGCTCAGCATGCCGTGCATGGCGTTGCGCAGCAGGGTCTTGTCGTCGACCTCCTCGACATAGGCGCGCTTGATGCGTTCGAAGACCTCGGCGAAGGTCTGCACGTCCTTGACCGGCAGGTCATCGTCGGCGGGCTGGCGTGTCGCGGCCGGCTCGGCGGCCAGCGTCGCCCCGGGCGTGGCGAAGGCCAGGCCCAGCGCGCAGGCGACAGGAGCGAGCCGCAGGCGACGGGCCAGGGTGTTCGGACGGGTGGGTGTCATGCGGTCTCCGCGACTCGAGCTGGATGAGGGGCCGCTGGCGCCGGCGGGGCCTGCCACCCGGCGCGACGTGGGTGCGGCTGGCCGGATGATGGAACGGCGTTTGATAACCCCAGCATAGCGTCTCCCGGGGCGGATGTTAACGCGCGTGAGCCGGGGTGGGCTCAGCGCTTGGCCATCCAGCGGTTGGGATTGATCGGGTCGCCGTTCTGGCGCACCTCGAAGTAGAGCGCGGGGCGGGCCTGGCCGCCGGTATCGCCCACCGCGCCCACGGTCTGGCCGTTGGCCACCTGCTGGCCGGGGTTGACCGTGAACTGCTGCAGATGGGCGTAGAGCGTGAGCACGCCATCGCCGTGGTCGAGGATCAGCAGGTTGCCGAAGCCGCGCATCCAGTTGGCGAACACCACGCGCCCGGCATGCACCGCCTTGACCGCACTGCCGGCGGCGGCACCGATCAGCACGCCGTTGCGATTGACCCCGTCGCCATCGCCATAGCCCGAGAGCAGGCGACCCTGCACCGGCCACGGCAGGTCGCCGCGGGTCTTGCGGATGGCGGTGGAGGGCGGCGGCTGCTTGAGCTTGGCCAGCTCCTCCTGCATGCGATCGAGCAGTCGCTCGACGTGGGCGCGATCCTGATTGAGATCCTCCAGCCGCGACTGCTCGCTGGCGTAGCGCGAGTCGAGCTTGTCGACCAGTGTCTGGCGCTCGCGCAGGCTGGCGGCCAGGCGTTCACGCTGCTGATCGAGATCGCGCTGCACCTGATCGAGCCGCTGGCGGCGCTGGTCGATCGCGGCGAGGTTCTGGTCGAGCTGATGGTTGAGATCGCGCAGTGTGTCGAGGCGTGCCTGGCGCGCCTGCGAGATGGCGTTGAGATAGTGCTGCAGACGGTCGACCTCGGCAGGGTCGTCCTGATTGAGCAGCAGCTTGAGCTGCGGTGTGGTGCCGAGGCGGTAGAGGGCATCGAACTGCTGGGCCAGGGCCTGGCGCTGGCGGTGGCGCTCGGCGTCCAGGGTCTGGCGCTGGGCGGTGAGCGTGGCGACCTGTTCGTCGAGGTCGTGGCGCTCGTCCTGAAGCGTGTCCATCCGCTGGTGGGTGGCGCCGATCGCGGTCTCCACCGTCTCCAGCTGGCTCTGGGCGTCGCCGCGCGCCGCCTGGGTCTGCTTGAGCTTGCCCTGCAGCGCCTCGATGTCGGTGGCCAGGCTATCGAGACGCGCGCGCGCCTCCTGCGGGTTGGCCTGCCCCCACACCTGGCCGGCCAGCAGCAGGCTGCCGGCCAGCAGGATCACCCCCAGCCGCTGACCACCGCGCGTCACGAGCGCCGGGGTCCTGCGGTGTCACGTCGCGCTGCCGCCATGCCCGCTTCAGGCCCCCTTGATCAGCACGTGGCCGGTCATCTCCTCGGGGACCGGCTGGCGCAAGAGATGCAGCAGCGTCGGTGCGAGGTCGCACAGGCGGCCATCCGCCTGCAGCTCGGCCGAGTCGTGATCCCGAGGCACGTAGACCAGCGGCACCATGAAGGTGGTGTGAGCGGTGTGCGGATTGCCGGTCTCGGGATCGGTCATCAGCTCGGCGTTACCGTGGTCGGCGGTGACCAGGCACTCGCCGCCGGCCTTCTGGATCGCCTCGACCACTCGGCCGAGACAGACGTCGACCGCTTCCACCGCCTTGGTGGCGGCGTCGAGATCGCCGGTGTGCCCGACCATGTCGCCGTTGGCGTAGTTGCAGATGATCAGGTCGTACTTGCCGCTCTCGATCGCGCCGACCAGGGTGTCGGTCAGTTCAAAGGCGCTCATCTCCGGCTTCTCGTCGTAGGTCCTGACATCCTTGGGCGAGGGGATCAGCTCGCGATCCTCGCCGTCGAACGGCTCCTCGCGGCCACCGGAGAAGAAGAAGGTGACGTGGGCGTACTTCTCGGTCTCGGCGATGCGCAGCTGCTTGAGCCCATGGCTTGCGGCCACTTCGCCCAGGGTGTTGACCAGATCCTTGGGCGGGAAGGCGACCGGGGTGTCGATGTCATCGGCGTACTGGGTCAGCATCACCAGCCCATCGCCCGCGAGGGTCAGCCGCTCGCCGCGGTCGAAACCATCGAAATCCGGATTGACGAAGGCGCGGGTCAGCTCGCGGGCGCGGTCGGCACGGAAGTTGAGGAACAGCGCGGCGTCGCCCTCGGCGATGGCGAGCTTGTCACCCTGCGGGCGCACGGCCGTGGCGCTGACGAATTCGTCGGTCTCGCCGCGGTCGTAGGCCGCTTTCAGACCCGCCTCGGCGCTCTCGGCGACCTGCTCGGCCTCGCCGAAGGCGATCAGGCGGTAGGCTTGTTCGACCCGATCCCAGCGGTTGTCGCGGTCCATGGCGTAGTAGCGGCCCACCAGTGAGGCGACGAAGCCGTTGTCGCTGCCGACCAGCTCGGCGAGCTTGGCGTTGGCGCGCTCGATCGAGGCACCGGCGCTCTTGGGCGCGGTGTCGCGGCCATCGGTGAAGGCGTGCAGGTAGATGCGCTTGGCGCCGCGGGCGGCGGCGAGCTCGGCCACCGCCAGCAGGTGATCTTCGTGGCTATGCACGCCACCCGGCGAGAGCAGGCCCATCAGGTGCACGGCACGGTCGTTGGCGACGGCGTCGTCGATCGGCGTGGTCAGGGCCGCGATCTGGCCCAGCTCGTCGTCCTCGATCGCCTTGGTGATCCGGGTGAAGTCCTGGTAGACGATGCGCCCGGCGCCGATGTTCATGTGGCCGACCTCGGAGTTGCCCATCTGCCCCTCGGGCAGACCGACATAGGGGCCATCGGTGTGGATCAGGGTGTTGGGGTAGTCGCGCTTGAGCCGATCCATTACCGGCGTCCTGGCCCTGGCGACCGCATTGGCGGTGCTATCGTCGTTCTGGCCATAGCCGTCGAGAATCAAGAGCGCCACGGGGCGCGGCGTGGATGTCTCTGTCATGACAAGCCTCGGTAAAATCGGATGAACGGAAAACACTCAGGGCGACGATACGCAGGGCGGCGGGCACGGCCACGCCCCGGCCTCGCAGCATAGCGCACCCGCGGCATCGGGTCAGCCTGCGTGCGCCTCGTCTCGGCTGCCGCCTCGTGTATAATGGCCGGCGCCCGAAAACGGGCCGTGAGGAAAGCGCTGAATAGATCGCCGAACCCGCGGAAAGGCACGGCGCACGGCACGCACAGAACGAGACATGGCACGGTGTCAGGCGAGTTCTCGCGTACCGCGCAGCGCAGCCATTCGCGCGTGCAGGCGTTTATGCAGTCATTTTTGAGTGTCAGCCAGCGTGGTGCTTTTGCCTGGGTTCAGGTGCCGCGCCAGCGCATGGCCACGCGCGCCGGGAGCCGCGCCGCCGCGTCTTGCGGCCCGGTGCTTCCGGCCCCAGCATTCCCGCTTTGAGAGTGTCGGCAGACCCATGATCGATCAGTTGTTCGAATTCGTTGAAAATCATCCGCTGCTGGTCAGCGCCTTCCTGGTCGTACTGCTCGCGTGGCTGGCGTTCGAGGCCAAGCGTGGCAGCGCCTCCGGCGTCTCCACCAGCGAAGCGACCACGCTGATCAACCGCGAAGATGGCGTCGTCATCGATATCCGCGACAGCGCCGAGTTCAAGGCCGGCCATATCGCCGGCGCCAAGAACGTGCCCCAGGCCCGGCTCAAGGAGCGCCTGGGCCAGTTGGAGAAGCACAAGGACCAACCCGTGGTGGTGGTCTGCAAGCATGGCCAGAGCTCGGCGGCCGCGGTCACCGAGCTGAGCCAGGCGGGCTTCTCGCGGGTCTACAAGCTCAAGGGCGGCATGGCCCAGTGGCAGGCCGACAGCCTGCCGGTGGTCAAGCGCTGAGCCGACCCGATACGCGCTCGTCGGCGGATGAGGGCGGCCCGTGCTAGCCAGCCGGGCCCGCTACCGACCGCGGGCCACACGCCAACCGCTCCGATCTAACCCAAAGGAAATGCACCATGGCGGAAGACAACAATCAGCAGGGCACGCAGGAACAGCCGCAGCTCCAGTTCTCCCTGCAGCGCATCTACGTGAAGGACATCTCGTTCGAGGCCCCGAACTCACCGCGCGTGTTCCAGCAGCCGTTCAAGCCCAAGGTCGGCCTCGATCTGGATACCACCAGCGAGTCGGTCGGTGAGGATCTCTACGAGGTCGTGGTCAAGGTGACGGCTCAGGTCTCCAACAACGAAGACGACGCCACCGCCTTCCTGGTCGAGGTCGAGCAGGCTGGCCTGTTCCGCATCTCGGGCCTCGACGGGGCGCAGCTCGACCACACCCTGGGCGCCTTCTGCCCCAACGTGCTCTTTCCCTATGCGCGGGAGTGCATCGATAGCCTGGTCGGGCGCGGCAGCTTCCCCCCGCTGATGCTGGCGCCGGTCAACTTCGAGGCGATGTACGCCCAGAAGCAGCAGCGCGCCGCCCAGGCCAGCGACACCACGCAGTAAGCGCGCCATGGCCATACCGCGCATTCATGTCGCCGCCGACTTCCGGGTCGGCGGCGACGTCGTTCTGCCCGAGGGCGCCGCGCGTCACGTGGCGCTGGTGCTGCGTCTGGGCGTGGGCGCCCCGCTCAAGCTTTTCGACGGTGCCGGGCTCGAGGCTCAGGCCAGCCTGATCGAAGCCGGGCGCAAGCGCGTCGTCGCGCGGATCGAGACGCTCGAACCCGGCCGCGGCGAGTCGCCGCTGGCGGTGCATCTGGGGCAGGCGATCTCCAAGGGCGACCGCATGGATTACGCGATCCAGAAAGCGGTGGAGCTGGGCGTGGCGGCGATCACCCCGCTCTACGTCGAGCGCGGCGACGTGCGCCTGAAGGGCGAACGCGAGGCCAAGAAGCTTGCCCACTGGCAGGGGGTGGCGGTCAGCGCCTGCGAACAGTGCGGGCGTGCCAGCGTACCGCCGGTGCACCCGCCGCAGCCGCTGGAGGCCTGGCTCGGTGCCCGCGACGAGCAGCTGCGCCTGGTGCTCCACCCCGCCACCGACGACAGCTGGCGCCAGACGGATGCGCTCGATAGCGCCGCGCTGCTGATCGGCCCCGAAGGCGGTCTCACCGACGCCGAGGTCGCGGCCGCACGCCATGCCGGCTTCCAGCCCCTCACCCTTGGTCCGCGCATCCTGCGCACCGAAACCGCCCCGGTGGTGGCACTGACGCTGCTGCAGCATTACTTCGGCGATCTCTAGATTCGGTCTGAACACTGGCCACCCGTGGGACAGTCGGCGGCTGGCGGTGACGCGCATCCAGGGAGCATCGCCCCGGGCCCGGAGGCTCAAGACGTGGCGTGCTCGCGGCGATAGTCCCGCGGTGCCACGCCCATCACTTTCTTGAACTGACGCGAAAAATAGTAGGGATCGTCGTAGCCCAGGTCGGCGGCGATCTGGCCCACGCTGAGCGTGGTGACATCGAGCAGGTAGCAGGCGCGGCTGATCTTGAAGTGCTGGAACGCCTGCATCGGCGTCTGCCCGGTCTGGCGCTTGTACTCGCGGATGAACTGGCAGCGCGACAGCTCGCTGGTGGCGTCGACCAGGGTGGCGAGCTCCACCCGGCGGTCGAGGTGCGCCTGCAGCCAGGTGTTGACCCGGGAGACGTCCAGCGCCGCGTGGCGTGCGTCGCGCTGGTGGCGCACCAGGGCGATGTAGGTCAGCAGCGCCTTGAGCTGATTGGCGGCGTGGATCAGCGGCAGTGTGCGAAAGCGTGTCACCACCGACAGCAGCAGCTCCCACTCGGCGACGATCCGCGGATGGTGGCCGATCTTGATGCACACCTCGTCCTGCGGCTCGGCGATGGCATCGAAATAGTCCGCCGCCGCCGTGCCGCCCAGGTGCACCCAATAGATCGTCCACGGATCGCGCGGGTTGGCACGATAGCGATGCGCCCGCTGCGGGCGCAGCAGCAGCACGTCGCCGGCGCGCACCGGAGAGAGCTTACCCGCGCACTCCACCATTCCCGAACCCGCTTCACAGTAGATCAGCAGATGATCGCGCGGTGCCGACCGCTGCATATGGTGGCCGGCCGCGTGGGGGTAGAAGCCGACCCCGTGGGGCAGGCACTCGCGGCACAGCGGGTGGGTCTCCAGCGCCGCGATCGCCGTCTGAGGGATCACCACCCGACGTCCACTCAGCGGCAGCGGCCAGGGCGAGGTCTGGGCCGACAATGGTGGCAGGGACTGGCGCAACATTGTCCATCTCCCGGCAATTTACGCCATCTTATGGCCGCCAGGGGCGTGTTACACCTTAGCCATTGATCGAAGATCCCCTGCGCGACGGGGCTCGAGATCGCCCTCGCAGACGGACCGAGCGGCGCCGGCGGTGACACGCATGCCCTCCACGCCCACCCGCGCCAGCGCGGTTCGCCAGCGCTTCAGGAGCGGACCATGACCCTACGACTACCCCAACTGATCGCGGGCGCCTTCGCCCAGAGCGACAGCGAACACTGGATGGCGGTCACCGACCCCGCCACACAGCAGGTGCTGTGCGAGGCGCCAGCGGCGACCCCGGACGAGATCGAGCGCGCCGTGACCTCGGCGCGGGCGGCCTTCGAGCGCTGGCGCGAGGTGCCGGTGAGCGAGCGGGCGCGCTTGATGATGCGCTACCAGGCGCTGCTCAAGGCCCATCAGGAGGAGATCGCCGTGGGGCTCTCGCGGGAGACCGGCAAGACCTTCGAGGATGCCAAGGGCGATGTGTGGCGCGGGATCGAGGTGGTCGAGCAGGCCGCCAACGTGCCGGCGCTGATGATGGGCGAGACGCTGGGAAATGTGGCCCGTGGCATCGATACCCATTCGTGGACCCAGCCGCTGGGCGTGTGCGCGGGGATCACCCCGTTCAACTTCCCGGCGATGATCCCGCTGTGGATGTTTCCGCTGGCGATCGCCTGCGGCAACGCCTTCGTGCTCAAGCCCTCGGAGCAGGACCCGATGACCCCCAACCGGCTGGCCGAGCTGTTTCTCGAAGCCGGCGCGCCGCCGGACCTGCTGCAGGTGATACACGGTGGCCGTGAGCAGGTCGATGCGCTGCTCACCCATCCGCAGATCGCAGCGGTCTCGTTCGTCGGCTCGGTGGCGGTGGGCCAGCACGTCTACCGCACCGCCACCGACCACCTCAAGCGCGCCCAGTGCTTCGCCGGGGCCAAGAACCATATGGTGGTGATGCCGGACGCCGACCCGAAGCAGGTGGTCAACGCGCTGGTGGGGGCCGCCTGCGGCGCCGCCGGTCAGCGCTGCATGGCGATCAGCGTGGCGGTGTTCGTCGGTAGCGCGCGGGAGTGCATCGAGCCGCTCACCGCCGCCTTCGCGGACCTGCGCCCCGGCGCCTGGGACGACCCCGACGCCGCCTATGGTCCACAGATCAGCCCCCAGGCCAAGGCGCGGATTCTCGACCTGATCGCCCGCGGCAAGGCGGAGGGCGCCACCTGCCGGCTCGATGGCAGCGACTGCCAGGTGGCCGGGCTGCCCGATGGCAACTGGGTGGGGCCGACGCTGTTCACCGAGGTCACCCCGAAGATGTCGATCTACCGCGAGGAGATCTTCGGCCCGGTGCTCTGCTGTCTCTGTGTCGACACCCTCGACGAGGCGATCGCGCTGGTCAACGAAAGTCCCTACGGCAACGGCACCTCGATATTCACCGCCAGTGGGGCGGCGGCGCGACGCTACCAGCAGCAGGTCGAGGTGGGCCAGGTGGGCGTCAACGTACCGATTCCGGTGCCGCTGCCCTTCTTCAGCTTCACCGGCTGGAAGGGGTCGTTCTATGGCGATCAGCACGCCTACGGCAAGCAGGCGGTGCGCTTCTACACCGAGACCAAGACGGTCACCAGCCGCTGGTTCGAGGAGGAAGCCGTGGCCGGGCCCAATCTTTCCATACAGCTGCAGTGAGACGTCGCCACAACGGATGAGCCCGGCCCGGGGCGGACAGGTCAGGGCCTGGGGCAGATACGTGAGAACGAGAGAGACGGGTAGGTCAGGACGAGAGACGAATACGCCATCTCAGGGGAGAGCGGACGATGAATATCGCATTTTTCGGTGTCGGCAACATGGGCGGGCCCATGGCCGCCAATCTGATCCAGGCGGGCCATACGGTACGCGTCTTCGACCTGCTGCCGGCGCTGGTCGAGGCGGCGGTGGCCAGCGGCGCGACGGCCGCGGCCTCGCCGCGTGAGGCGGTCACCGGGGCCGAGGTGGTGATCAGCATGCTGCCCTCGGCGGCGGCGGCCCAGGGGCTCTATCTGGGCGATGGCGCGGCTGATGCCGGTATTCTGGACGCGATCGACCCGGCGGCGCTGATCGTCGACTGCTCCACCATCGATGCCGCCACCTCGCGGGCGCTGGCGGCGCGTGCCGACGAACTGGGGCGGGTGCTGATCGATGCCCCGGTCTCCGGCGGCGTGGGTGGGGCCCGCGCCGGCACCCTGACCTTCATCTGCGGCGGCCCGGCGGAAGCGGTCGAGCGCGCCCGGCCGCTGCTGGAGACGATGGGGCGCAACGTCTTCCACGCCGGCGACAGCGGTGCCGGGCAGACCGCCAAGATCTGCAACAACATGCTGCTGGGCATTCTCATGGCGGGTACTGCCGAGGCGCTGCAGCTCGGTGTCGACAATGGTCTCGATCCCGCCGTGCTCTCGGCGATCATGGCCGAGAGTTCCGGCAGCAACTGGGCGCTCAAGGTCTACAACCCCTGGCCCGGGGTGATGCCCGAGGCGCCGGCCAGCCATGACTATCAGGGGGGATTCGGTGTGGCGCTGATGAACAAGGATCTACGTCTGGCCCAGGAGGCCGCGCTGAGAAGCCGCTCGACCACGCCGCTGGGGGCGCTGGCCAAGAGTCTCTACGGCTTTCACGCCGCCGCCGGTGGCGAGGGCTACGACTTCTCCAGCATTCAACGCTTCTACGCCCGCGGGCATGAGCCATCGGGCCAGGCGTGAGTCGTGCCGATATTCGCGACGATACGCAGACGCCCCGGCGCGTGGCCGGGGCGTCTGTAGGCTGCCCGTATCGGGCACTGATGATGCCTGCCGGCCGGATCAGAACAGCAGGTAGACGACGCCGGCCAGGAGGAAGCCGACCATCGACTCCAGCGCCTGCTGCACGGTCCAGGTCATCAGCGTGGTCTTGACGTCCATGCCCAACAGCCGCCCCACCAGCCAGAAGCCGGAGTCGTTGACGTGGCCGGCGAACACCGAGCCGGCGGCGGTGGCGAGGGTGATCGCGACCACCTGCATGGCGGAGAAGTCGCCGCTGGCCACCGCCGGCGCCATCAGCCCGGCGGCGGTGACCAGCGCCACCGTGGCCGAACCCTGGGCCAGGCGCATGACCACCGCGACCAGATAGGCGGCGACGATCACCGGCATGCCCAGGTTGCTCATCGAATCGGAGAGCGCATCGCCGATACCCGAGGCCTGCAGCACCCCGCCGAACATGCCGCCGGCGCCGGTGATCAGAATCACCGAGCAGATCGGCCCCAGCGAGGAGTCGACGATCTTCTCCAGCGCGCTGCCACCTTCACCGCGGCGGCTGCCCAGCACGTAGATCGCCACCAATACCGAGATCAGCAGCGCGATCGGCGTCTCACCCAGCGAGGAGAGGAACTGGAACCAGGTGGCGTCGCTGTCGGCTACGCCGGCGGCGCGGGCGAAATCGAGCCCGGTGTTGAGAAAGATCAGCGCCAGCGGCAGCAGCAGCAGCGCGATGACCGTGCCCACGCTGGGCGGATTCTCGATCGTGTCGTTGTCCTGGCCGCCGAACAGGCTGACTTCCAGCTTGAAGTCGAAGCGGCTGGCGGCGAAACGCCCCCACAGGTAACCCGAGAGGTACCACATCGGGAAGGCGATGAGGATCCCCACCAGCAGCACCAGGCCCAGGTTGGCGCCATAGAGCTCGGTGGCGGTGACCGGGCCGGGGTGGGGCGGCACGAACACGTGCATCACCGAGAAGGCCGCCGCCGCCGGCAGGGCGTAGAGCAGCACCGGGCCGCCGAGGCGCTTGGCCACCGCGAAGATGATCGGCAGCATCACGATCAGGCCGGCATCGAAGAAGATCGGAAAGCCCATGATCAGCGAGGCGATACCCAGCGCGAACGGCGCGCGGGACTCGCCGAACAGCGACACCATGCGTTCGGCCAGCACCTGGGCGCCGCCGGAGTGCTCCACCAGCTTGCCGAGCATGGCGCCGAAGCCGACCAGCAGCGCCACCGAGCCCAGCGTACCGGCGAAGCTGTCGGTCATGGTATCGACGATGGCGCCGGCGGGGATGCCGGTGGCAAAGGCGGTCAGCAGGCTGACCAGCACCAGGGTGGGGAAGGCGTGCAGATGAAAGCGAATGATCAGGACCAGTAGCAGGGCGATCGCGGCGGCGGCGATGCCGAGCAGCGGCCCGGCCGACAGGGTTTGCGTCCAGCCATCCATTAGAGATACCTCCATGATGTGAAGCTTCAAAGTGGCACGAAGCGGGCAAGGACGACAGTCGACGATGGTCTTTATGTCAGATATTGAGTGATTAATGTCGGACAAATGCGCGTATCGAAGGGCGAACACAGCGGTCGAGGATCGAACAGCGAAGGAGAAGGCGCCTCGGGTAGGCGGAGGGTGACGGACACACCGTGACGAATGCGAGGTTACCGATTTGAACAATCGGTCACCGCGACCAACACTGAAGGTCCGACTCCTCGGATGGACACCACGACATGTACCGTCGACTCTTTTACCTCCTCGTCCCCGTGACGCTGGCGCTGATTCTCGCCGTCGGCGTGGTCTGGCACCCCTGGCTCTGGCTGCTGCTGCTGTGGGTGCCGCTGGCGCTGATTGGCTGGCGCGATCTGCGCTCCACCGCCAACGTGCTCTACAACTACCCGCTGATCGGGCATCTGCGCTACATGCTCGAGTTCGTGCGCCCCGAGCTGCGGCAGTACTTCTTCGAATCCGAGACCAGCGGGCGGCCCTTCTCCCGCGAACAGCGCAACCTGATCAACGCCCGCGCCGATGGCACCGGCGATACCTCGCCCTTCGGCACCATCCGTGACGTCGATGCCGCCGGCTACAACTTCTCCTTCCACTCGATGGCGCCGCGCAAAGTGGCCGACGAGCAGCGCTTCATCACCATCGGCGGCCCCCATTGCACGCGGCCCTACCGCTCGTCGCGCCTCAACATCTCGGCGATGAGCTTCGGCTCGCTCTCGGGCAACGCCATCGAGGCGATGAACCTGGGGGCCAAGCAGGGCGGCTTTGCCCACGATACCGGGGAGGGGGCGATCAGCCCCTACCATGAGAAGCACGGCGGCGACCTGATCTGGGAGCTGGGGACCGCCTACTTCGGCTGCCGCCACAAGAATGGCCGCTTCGATGCCGAGACCTTCCGCGACAAGGCGCGCCTCGAGCAGGTCAAGATGGTCGAGATCAAGATCTCCCAGGGGGCCAAGCCCTCTCACGGTGGGCTGCTGCCGGGGGCCAAGGTCAATCAGGAGATCGCCAGCACCCGCCAGATCGAGGCCGGCCAGGATTGTGCCTCGCCCCCCGGGCATCCGGAGTTCTCCAACCCGCGTGAACTGATGGCGTTCGTCGCCCAGCTGCGCGAGCTCTGCGATGGCAAGCCGGTGGGCATCAAACTGTGTCTCGGCGTGCGCCACGAGTTTCTGGGTATCTGCAAGGCGATGATCGAGACCGGCACGCTGGTCGATTTCATCGTCATCGATGGCGCCGAGGGCGGCACCGGTGCGGCGCCCCAGGAGTTCTCGGACCGCCTCGGTGTCTTCATCGACGAGGCGTTGCCGTTCGTCGACAACGCCCTGCGCGGCGCCGGGCTGCGTGACAAGATCCGCCTCGTCGCCAGCGGTAAGGTCGCCCTGGGCTACGACATGGTGGTCAAGACCGCGCTCGGCGCCGATATGTGCAACGCCGCGCGCCCGTTCATGTTTGCGGTCGGCTGTATCCAGGCCCGGCGCTGCCACACCAACAAGTGCCCCACGGGCGTGGCAACCCAGGACCCCAAGCGGGCGCGGGCGATCAACGTGCCGGAGAAGGCGGAGCGGGTGGCGCGCTACCACCGCGCAACCCTGGATGGCTTCGCCGCGATCACCGGTGCCATGGGGCTCGAGCGCTTCGATGCGCTGACTCCGGACCATATCCGCCACCGCAGCAGCTATGCGCCAGCGCGTGGCTATGCGGCGTTCGAGCTGCCGCGGCTGCAAGATGGCCAACTGCTGGGGGATGAGATTCCCGAGGCGTGGCAGGCCGACTGGCGCGCCGCCGCCGTCGACCACTTCTGAGCCAGCGTCACGGTAAGCACGTGGGGGCTATTGTGAAGGTCTCGGCGCGCAGGTCCTGGTGAACGGATCCTGGTGAGAAAGTTCTTGGCGCGAAGATCGGTACTCGGTGGAACTCTGGCTGTGGCGTAGGCTCTGAGGCTCGACCCCCACGATGACAAGCAGGAGACTCTCGATGCGGCGCTTTCCCGGATTTGCCTATCTTGCCGAGACGCCCGATGCAGCGGGCGCAGGCTCGAGCGCCGAGGCCGACGCGCACCGCTGGCTGGAGGCGATCGACGACCCCGAGGCGCTGGCCTGGGTCGAGGCGCACAATCGCGATACCCTCGACGCCCTGGGCGGCCCTGAGCTCGATCACCTGACCGCCGAGCTGCGCGAGATCCTCGATGCCGACGATCGTATCCCCTTCGTGGTCAAGCGCGGCGAGCACTACTACAACTTCTGGCAGGATGCCGATCACCCCCGCGGGGTGTGGCGGCGGACCCACTGGACCTCCTACTGCCAGGCCAAGCCCGAGTGGGAAGTGCTGATCGATGTCGACGCCCTCAACGCTGCCGAGGGCGAGAGCTGGGTGTGGCATGGCGCGCGCTGCCTCGAGCCCGAGGCGCCGGCGGGCGTCTGGGAACGGGCGCTGGTGGCGCTCTCCCCGGGTGGCACCGATGCCGACGTGACCCGCGAGTTCGATCTCATCAACAAGCGCTGGGTCGAGGAGGGTTTTCAGCGGCCCGCGGCCAAGGGCGGTCTGAGCTGGATCGACCGTGACAGTGTCTACGTCTATACCGATTTCGGCCCCGATGCCGCGGGGCAGAGCGCGCTCACCAGCTCGGGGTATCCGCGCCGCGTCAAACGCTGGCGGCGGGGGCAGCCGCTGGCCGAGGCGGAGACGCTGTTCGAGGCGGCGGAGAGTGATCTGATGGCGGTCGCCTTTCGCGATCGCACCCGCGGCTTCGAGCGCGACTTCATCCACCACGCCCTGGCGTTCTACGAGCAGCGCTTGATCGAGCGGCTGCCCGATGGCACCCAGGTCCCGCTCGACCTGCCGCTTTCGGCCCAGGCCAGCGTGCACCGCGAGTGGCTGCTGGTGCTGCTGCGCGATGACTGGGCCCCGGCGGCGACGTGCTATCCCGGCGGGGCGCTGCTGGCGATCGACTACGCCGCGTTCAAGGCCGGTGCCCGTGATTTCCGCGTGCTCTTCACGCCGGATGCCCGGCGCTCGCTGGAGGGGTTCGAGTGGACCCGGCACTATCTGGTGCTGGATATTCTCGAAGACGTCAAACACCGCTTCGTGCGCCTCGAGCCTCGCGCCGGGGCTGCGTGGGCAGGCCTGGCGCTCGACACCCTACCGCCCACTGGCGAGGTGGGGCTCTCGGCGTTGGACGACGAGACCAGCGACGAGGTTTTCGTCGTGGTCACCGACTATCTGACGCCGACCACGCTGTCGCGCCTCGACCTGGCCCAGGCCGAGACTGCCACCGCGGGACCCAGCCCGATCAAGCAGGCACCGGCCCTCTTCGACGCCAGCGGCATGCGGGTCGAGCAGCGTTTCGCCACCAGCGCCGATGGTACCCGCGTGCCCTATTTCCTGGTGCTGCCGGCGGGCATCGACGACGTTTCACGTGAAACAGCGCTGCCCACGCTGCTCTACGGCTATGGCGGGTTCGAGATTTCGCTCACGCCGCACTATGCCCCCGATGTGGGGCGCTGCTGGCTCGCCCGTGGCGGTGCCTATGCGGTGGCCAACATCCGGGGCGGCGGTGAATATGGCCCGCGCTGGCACCGTGCCGCGCTCAAGGCGGATCGCCACAAGGCGTTCGAGGATTTCGCCGCGGTGGCCGCGGACCTGGTCGCCAGCGGCGTGACCACACCGCGCCAGCTGGGCATCCAAGGCGGCTCCAACGGCGGCCTGCTGGTGGGCAACATGATCACCCGCTACCCGGATCACTTCGCCGCCGCGGTATGTGAAGTGCCGCTGCTCGACATGCGCCGCTACCACCAGCTGCTCGCCGGCGCTTCATGGATGGCCGAGTACGGCGATCCGGATAGCGACGACTGGGAACGCTTCCTGAAGGACTACTCGCCCTATCACAACCTGCGCGAGGGCGTGGACTACCCGGCGGTACTATTCACCACCTCGACCCGCGACGACCGCGTGCACCCCGGGCATGCGCGCAAGATGATGGCGAAGATGGAAGCGATGAACGTAGGCGATATCCACTACTACGAGAACACCGAAGGCGGCCACGGTGGCGCTGCGGACAGCGCCCAACGGGCGCGGTTGAGCGCGCTGGCCTGGCGTTTTCTGTGGCAGCGGCTGGGGGCGGACTAGGGCGCCGGTGTCTTGGTGCTGCGCGTGGCGCTCGGGCATACTGAGCGCCACGCTTCTCCCGTCCGGCCTGCCGGCGGGACACACCGACATGGAAGACCTCACCGATGAGTCAGAACACCGTCAAGCTGGGCGTGGTGATGGATCCCATCGCCGATATCGCCTACAAGAAGGACACCACCCTGGCACTGCTGTGGGCGGCGAAGGCCAAGGGCTGGTCGCTCTACTATCTCGAGCAGGAGGATCTCTACCTCTACGAGGGGCGCGCCATGGGCAGCGTGCGCACGCTCGATGTGCACCACGATCCGGATCACTGGTTCGACCTCGGCGAGCGCGAGGCGATGCCGCTGGGTGAGCTCGACGTGATCCTGATGCGCAAGGATCCGCCGGTGGACGGACACTTCCTCAACGCCGTGCACCTGCTGGCGTTCGCCGAGCGCGAGGGAACCCTGGTGGTCAACCCGACCCGGGCGCTGTTCGAGTGCAACGAGAAGCTGTTCGCCCAGCAGTTCACCCACTGCATCCCGCCCAGTGTGGTCTCCGCCAATGCGGCGGTGCTGCGGGCCTTCCAGGCCGAGCATGGCGATACCATCTTCAAGCCGCTCGACGGCATGGGGGGCACCGGGATCTTTCATATCGGCCCCGAGGGGCGCAACCTCGGCGCGGTGATCGAGCAGCTCACCGAGCGCGGCCAGCGCCAGATCATGGCCC
Organism: Salinicola sp. RZ23; assembly: GCF_003206675.1. Taxonomy (NCBI): domain Bacteria; kingdom Pseudomonadati; phylum Pseudomonadota; class Gammaproteobacteria; order Oceanospirillales; family Halomonadaceae; genus Salinicola; species Salinicola sp. RZ23. Next base: position 32,380 of record NZ_PZJK01000001.1, on the reverse strand, counting down.
AGCGCTATCTGCCGGAGATCAAGGACGGCGACACCCGCATTCTGCTGGTCGACGGCGAGCCGGTGCCCTTTGGCCTGGCGCGCATTCCGAGTGCCGGCGAGACCCGCGGCAACCTGGCCGCCGGCGGTCGCGGGGTCTCCCGCGAGCTGACCGAGCGCGACTACTGGCTGGTGGAGCAGGTCAAGCCGGCGATCCGCGAGCGCGGGCTGCTGTTCGTCGGGCTCGACGTGATCGGCGACTACATCACCGAGATCAATGTCACCAGCCCGACCTGCGTCCGCGAGATCGACGACCAGCGCGGTACCGACATCCCCGGGCTGCTGATGGCCGCGATCGAGAAGCGTCTGGCTTGATTCCGCCGCGACACGACCCCATCTCGGCGTGTCCTGTCACGCCGCGTGGCCGCGAGCGACGCGCGGCTCCCGGTGCCGCTGCGACATCCGTCGCCCCGACGACAACGTCGGGATACGCGGGTGTTACACTGCAAGCTGACCTCAGGCGTGCCGGCAGGCCGGCGGCGCGCTGCGATTTCGACGGAGTCTCATGCAAAGCCTGAAACACTACTTCCTGATGGCGATGCCGCACCTGGAAGATCCCAATTTCGCCGGCACCCTGACCTATCTGTGCGATCACGATGACGATGGCACCCTGGGGGTGATCGTCAACCGGCCCTCCGAACTCACCCTCCAGGGGCTGTTCGAGCAGCTCGACATCGAGTCCGAGCCGGGGCCGCACAACGAGATCCTGGTCTACGACGGTGGCCCGACCTATCGCGACCGCGGGTTCATCCTGCATCGCGGCAGCGCCGACGAGTGGGACTCCAGCATCCAGGTGGCCGAGGACATCGCTCTGACGACCTCGATGGACATGCTCCAGGCGATCGCCCAGCGGCGTGGCCCCGAGCACTATCTGGTCACCCTGGGCTGCGCCGGCTGGAAGGCTGGCCAGCTCGAGGACGAGCTCAAGCAGAACACCTGGCTGACGGTCGAAGGCGACGGCGACATCCTGTTCCGGCAACCGCCGGAGCAGCGCCTGGCGGCTGCCGCCGGGCGTCTCGGGGTCGACCTCAACCTGATGACCCGCGACGCCGGACATGCCTGATGACCTGCCTCGGCGGTAGCGCCAGCGACAAGCTCGGCCAACGTCTGGTGATGGCCTTCGACTACGGTACCCGGCGGATCGGTGTGGCGGTGGGCAACGAGATGCTGGGCTCGGCGAGCGGGCTCGACCCGCTGCCGGCGCGGGACGGCATTCCCGACTGGGCGCAGATCGAGCGACTGCTGGCGGAGTGGCAGCCGGACCTGCTGGTGGTGGGGCTACCGATCCATGACGACGGCAGCGAGTCCGAGATGAGCGTGCGGGCGCGCAAGTTCGGCAACCGCCTGCACGGGCGCTTCGGCAAGCCGGTGGCGATGTTCGACGAGCGTGGCACCACCCAGGCGGCCAAGCAGATCGCTGCCCAGGGTGGCCACCGCGGCAACTACCGCGACCGCGGTGTCGACGGCATCGCCGCGCAGCTCATCCTGGAGAACTGGTTCACCCGCGGGCAGGCGTGACACTGCATCCGGGTGTCACGCCTGCCGCTCGATCCCGCCTGTCTTAGAAGACCTTTCACAACCGCCAGACCACGTGGGCAGGGCGTCGCGAGGGCGCTGTGCCCCCCTCCCTGGGCGCTACCTTTGCCATCCCTGGCAAAGGACCCTCGCTTTGTCCTGCCCCCGGCGCCCAGTGTCGGAAGGTTTGGACATGCGCTCTTATTGGGCCTTCAGCGTGCGATCGTCGACGCCGAAGGTCTCCGGCACGAACCAGCGCACTTCGCGCAGGTCGCGGGCGATCTCCTCTTCCACCTTGAGCAGATGGGCGAAGATTGCCATGCGCATGGGGATGCCGTTGTCGGTCTGGCGAAAGATCGCCAGGCGCGGGTCGCCATTGAGATCGGTGGAGAGGTCGTTGGCACCGGGGCGGCTGTCCCGCGGCAGCGGGTGCATGACCACGGTGGTGGGGGAGCAGCGGCGGTCGAGGAAGCCGCGGTCGACCACGAAGTCGGCGGTCAGCTCGGTGAAGCTCTCGGTCATCTCGGCGGTGAAGCGCTCGCGCTGGATGCGCGTGGCGTAGATCACGTCGACATCGGCGAAATCCTCGGCCAGGCTGGGCCGGGTCTCGATCCGGTGCCCGCGGGAAGCCACCAGGTCGACCAGATGCTGCGGCATCTCCAGCCCCGGCGGCGACACCAGGGTGATGCGCAGGGGGGCGTAGAGAGAGAGCAGCTTGATCAGCGAGTGCACCGTGCGCCCATACTTGAGATCCCCGGTCAGCAGCAGATGCGCCCCCGCCAGCGGCTTGCCCAGCCGCGCGAACTCCTTGCTGATGGTATAGACGTCGAGCAGCGCCTGGCTGGGGTGCTCGCCGGGGCCGTCGCCACCGTTGATCACCGGCACCCGGGTCGCCTCGGCGAATTCCGCCACCGAGCCCTGCTCCGGGTGGCGCATGACGATGGCATCGACATAGCCGCCCATCACCCGGCTGGTGTCGTAGAGCGACTCGCCCTTGGCCATCGAGGAGAAGGTGAAGCCGGTGGTGTCGCAGACGCTGCCGCCGAGGCGACAGAAGGCGGCGTTGAAGCTGATTCGCGTGCGCGTGCTGGCCTCGAAGAAGAGGTTGCCGAGCACCGCCCCCTCCAGCACCCGCGTCACCTGGCGCCGCTGAGCGATCGGTTCCATGCGCTCGGCGAGGCGGATCAGATGATCCACGGCGTCGCGATTGAGAGAGTCGACGGAGAGCAGGTGCGGGGACATGGCGGACCTCACTGGCGGGTGGCGGTATCGGGGCCGGTCTGGCCGGGCGATAGTGTAGCGCCGAGGCTCTCCGGGATCATCCGTCGCGCGTCGCGGTGCCCGCCCCGCGCCTCAGGCCGGTGGTTCGCTGGGCGTCTTGCCGCCGAGTCTGGCGGTGATCTCGCGGGCGGTATCGGCGACCAGCGCGGCCAGCTCGGGCAGGCGCGAGTCGTCGATCCGTGCCACCGGGCCGGAGACCGAGATCGCCGCCAGCGGCAGGCCGCTCTCGTCGTGCAGGGTGGCGGCGACACAGTTGAGACCGATGGCGTGCTCCTCGCGGTCGACCGCATAGCCCTGGCGCCGGATCGTCTCCAACTGGGCGCGCAGCGTCTCCAGATCGGTGAGGGTGTTGGGGGTCTCGCCTTCGAGGACGCGCCCCCCCATGACGCGCTCGAACTCCTGCTCGGGCATCCACGCCAGCAGCGCCTTGCCCACGCCCGAGGCGTGTAGCGGCGCGCGCGAGCCCAGGCGGGTGATCATGCGCATCATCTGTTGCGACTCGCTCTGGGCCAGATAGACCACCATGCCGTCGTCACGAATGCCCAGGTTGGCGGTCTCGCCGCTGAGTGCGGTGAGCCGGCGCAGGAAGGGGCGTGCGGTGGCGACGAAATCGCGCGCCTCGAGGAAGCTGTTGCCGATACGGAAGGTCTTGACGTCGATCCGCCACAGGCCGTTGGTGCCATCCTGGGTGATGAAGCCCTGCTGGTGCAGCGCCTGCAGCAGCCGGTGGGCGGTGGAAGGGGCGAGGCCGAGGGCATCGGCGACCTCCGAGAGCGCGAGCCCGTTGGGCGCGGCGGCCAGCGCTTCGAGGATGGTCAGACCGCGCACCAGCGACTGGCTGTGGCCGCCGGCGCTCTTGCCACCGGCGGCCGGGCGGCCGACCGCCCGGCGCTTCTCGCCGCTGCCGCCGGTAGCCCGTCGCTGGGCTGTCTCCGGCTCCTGCTGCTGGGTCGTGTCTTGCGCCGTGTCGCTCGCCCGCTGCCGCTTTTGTTCCGTCACCCGCTGCCGCTCTCGTGGTTGAGATTCGTGGTTGAGAAAGAGACCCGGCGCGTGCCATGGGGCAGCGCCGGGCATTGTTCAGGATAACCCGATCGATGGTGAGCTGTCTTTGCCGGCGGCTGGCGTCATGCGCTGATGCTGCGTGCCTCCAGGCGCAGCAGGGCGATCCGGTGGATCTGTGCGATGGCGGTATGGCGCTCCGCTTCCGGGGTCTGTTCCAGGCGCTGTGCGAAGGCGTCGAGAATGGCGTGGCGGTCGAGACCGCGTACGGCGATCACGAAGGGAAAGCCGAAGCGCTCGCGATAGGCGGCGTTGAGCTGCTCGAAGCGGGCAAACTCCTCCGGGGTACACTGGTCGAGCCCGGCACCGGCCTGTTCGCGGCGGGAATCCGCGGTCAGGGTCGCGGCTACGGCGGCCTTGGCGGCCAGATCCGGGTGGGCCCGGATCAGTGCCAGCTGGGCCTCGGGGGAGGCGGCGTCGACCGGCTCGCGCAGCCGCGCGGCGAGTCCCGCGGGAGTGTCGTGGCGGTCATCGAGGCCGCTGTCCCAGGCGGCGGCGGCGATCCACGCCGAGTGTTCGTAGATATCGCCGTAGGTGGCGATGAAATCCTCGCGCGTGAGCTGGCTCGGGCGCGGGTGCAGACGATCCGGCATATGGGCTTTCCCTTGAATCTTGTATACGAACCGCTTTGAATGAAGTCACTGACAACGGGGCATATTCTGGTGGTCGTCTGACACGTCGACGAGCGCCGTACGGGTCAGATAGTGCCAAAGCTACCGCCAAGTGTCCGCGTCGATCCAGCCTTTCCCCTGCGATGGGCGGTGGGCGCGCGCTGGTGGCTCCCTTTTCTCCGCTCCCGATCGCGAGGCGTGCATGAGCGATACCGACTCTGGTTACCTGACCACCCACGTGCTGGACACCGCCCGTGGCTGCCCGGCCGCCGATCTGTGCATCGAGCTCTACCGACTCGAGGGCGAGCGTCGCACCCGGCTGGCCAGGCTGAGGACCAATGCCGATGGGCGCAGTGATGCGCCCCTGCTGGCCGGCGCCGAGTTCCGCGCCGGCTGCTACGAGCTGATCTTCCAGGCCGGCGACTATCTCGCCGCCAGCGGTGCGCCCGGAGGCTTTCTCGGCGATATCCCGATCCGCTTCACGGTCGATGCCCCCGACGAGCACTATCACGTGCCGCTGCTGCTGTCGCCGTTCGGCTACTCGACCTACCGCGGCAGCTGAGTAGCCGCGACGTGGGCATCCCACCGCCCGGCCGATACAATCGCAAGGACGCACTCAGGGAGTCTGACAGCATGGGGAAACGCGCCGATGCCACCATGGCGGCGGGCCAGCCGCCTGCGGCCACGCCTGCGCGTCGTCGCAGGGCGGGCAAGGACGGCGATGGCGCGGAGCGCCACGAGGTCATCTACCAGTCGATCAGCGACGCCATCATCGAGCATCGCCTGAGGCCGGGGGCCCGACTCCGGGAGGATGCCCTGGCCGATGTCTTCGACATCAGCCGTACCGGTATCCGCAAGATTCTGCAGCGTCTCGCCCTCGAGGAGCTGGTGACCCTGACGCCGCGTCGCGGGGCCAGCGTGACGCGCCCCTCCGCCGATGAGGCCAAGGACGTCTTCGATGCCCGGCAGATGATCGAGTGCGGCCTGATGCCCGAGATCACCCGGCGTATCACCCGCGAGGATATCCGGGCCCTGCGCGACATGGCGACCCGCGAGCGCGAGGCGCTGCGCGCCGGCGAACAGAGTACGGCCATCAAGCTCTCGGCGGCCTTTCATGGCCATCTGGCGCGCCTGTCCGGCAATGCCACCCTGGCGGCTTTCGTCGAGCGCCTGTGCTCACGCTCTTCGCTGATTCTCGCCGTCTATGGCAATGCGGGCCATCTGGGCTGCGAGTCCCATGATCACGATGATCTGGTGGGCTATCTGGAAAAGGGTAACGGCGAACGCGCCCAGGCCTTCATGGGGCGCCACCTCAAGGCTATCGAGGCTTCGCTCTCCCTCCATGGCGAAGAGGATGAGACGCCGGATCTCTACACGATATTTTCGCGCTGACAGGCGATCTGCCGAGAGCGTCATCAACACGCCTCAAGATGCACAGCCCCCGCCGATGGCGGGGGCTTTTTTGTGGCGGGGGAGAGATGGTCCGGTCAGGTGGTGACCGCGTTCCGGTCGCTCTGTTTCCTCATCAGCAGATAGTAGATGCCTCCGCCCAGGGCGGCGCCAATCAGCCAGGCGTAGCCGCCCAGTACGTCCAGCGCCGGTACCCACACCGAGGAAATGGAGAACAGCGCGGCCAGGCCAAACGCCACCAGGGCTCGCCGGTTCCAGCCCTTCACATAATGATAGGCGCCGTCGGGGTCGCTGGAGAACATGTCCTGAATATCCAGCCGCTGGTGTCTCACCAGGTAGTAGTCGGCCACGATGATGCCGTAGAAGGGGGCGATCACCGCGCCGAGGGCATTGACGAAGCCGGGGATGCCGATATGGCTGATCACGGCGATCCACAGAGCGCCGACGAAGAAGGCGATCACTGCGGTGATCAGCCCGCCGATGCGAAAGCTGATCCGTCGGGGGAAGAGGTTGGCCAGGTCATAGGCCGGCGGAATGAAGTTGGCCACCAGGTTGATGCCAATGGTCGCGGCGAAGAAGGTGACCGCGGCCAGCAGCGTCAGCGGCAGCGAGTCGACCTGCTCGATGATCGCAGAGGGGTTGGTCAGCGGCTCGCCGAACAGCACCAGGGTGCCGGCGGTGATGATCAGGGCGATGAAGGAGAAGATGGCCACATTGAGCGGCAGGCCCAGCAGGTTGCCCAGCTTCATGTCGCGCTCGCTTTTGACGAAGCGCGAGAAGTCGCCGAAGTTGATCACTACCGCGGCGAAGTAGGCGATCATGGTGCCGGTGATGGTCAGGAAGGCGCCGATTGCGCTGCCCTGATAGTCGCTGCTGGTGCTGAAGACAGTGCTGATGGCGGGCAGCAGGTCGCTACCGGCTTGATACCAGACGATGATCATCAGCAGGACCATGACGGCATAGACCAGCGGTCCTGCCCAGTTGAGGAAGTGCTTGATCTTGTCGACACCCTGCCAGAACAGGGCGATCTGAAAGAGCCAGACGACCACGAACGATAGCCAGCCGATGGCCGACATGCCCAGCCATTGGCCACCCGGGTCGCCGAACAGCGCCGTCAGCAGCAGGGTCAGCGCCGTCGAGGCGAAGTAGGTCTGCACCCCGTACCAGAAGATGCCGATGATGGCGCGCAGCATGGCCGGCAGGTTGGCACCTCGGACGCCCATGCTGGCGCGGATCATCACCGGAAAGGGGATGCCGTATTTGACGCTGGGTCTGCCGCTCAGGTTGACCAGCCACATCACCACGAAGCCGGACAGAATGATCGCCGCCATCACGGCCCAGCCGTTGAGGCCATAGGAGATGAACAGCGAGGCGGCCAGGGTATAGCCGAACAGACTCTGGATGTCGTTCGCCCAGACATTGAAGATCTCGAACCAGCCCCAGCTGCGCCTGCTCTTCGCCAGGGGGGCCAGGTCGTCGTTGTATAGCGTCCGGTCGATATGCCGGATGTTCAATTCTTGATCGGTCATGATGAAGGCCCGTTGTCATTGTGATTCATGCCAGGCCCTGCGTTGCGGCGAGCCCGCTCCAGGAGGGCAACCTCACCCTCCCTGTCTTTAACCTTGATGTCGTGGCCTCAGCTGCAGAAGCGCTGGCATGGAGACCAGTACTTCATCAGCAGGAAGTAGGTCAGCCCAGCCGGAATCAGGCTGGCGTACCAGGAGACGGTGGAGAGACTGAAGGCCGCGATCACGCCTACCAGGGTAGCGATCACCGCTCCGAGGTTGACGCCGCGGTAGGGCCCGCTTTCGTCGTACAACTTGCCGAGATCCAGGGTGCGGCGGCGGATCAGATAGTAGTCGACCACCAGGATGGCGAAGATAGGGCCGAGAAAGGCGGAGTAGGTCTGCACGAACACCTGCAGGCCGGCGGCGGACTCATCCTTGACCAGTTCCCAGGGGAAAGTGGCAAAGGCCAGCAGACCGACGACCACCGTGGCCGTGCGGTACTTCAGCTTGAAGGTATCCATCAGCACATAGGTCGGCGGCACCACGTTGTTGAGCACGTTGGTGGTGACCTGGGCGAAGGCGATGAACAGCAGGGTGGTCATCAAAAGCGGCGTGTTGTCGACCGCATTGGCGAACACCTTGATGGGATCGGCGACGCCGGTGGCTTCGGAGACCATATAGCCGATCAGCCCCATGAACAGGGTGCAGGGCAGGATCGACATGGCGTAGAGGGTGGTCAGAAGGCCCGGGCCGCTACCCTCCTTGTGCTCGCGGGAGTAGTCGCTGACGTTGAGCATCATGGTGCTGTAGATGCCCAGGAACAGCATGGTGGCACCCCAGAACGGCATGCCCCAGGAGCCGTCCATGGTCAGCATGCTGGTCGAGAGCTGGTCGCCGTAGCGCTGCACGGTGCTGTAGAACATGTAGACCAGCGAGGCCAGGATGAAGGCGCTGCCGATGTTCTCCAGCCATTTGATGCCCTGGAAGCCCGTCACCGACAGGGCGATCTGCAGGAACTGGAAGGCGATGAAGTAGAAGATCAGGTTGTCGAAGCCGAACAGGGTCGCCGAGACCATGTTCAGGGCGCCGGCACCGATCCAGCTCTGGAAGCCGTACCAGACGATGGCGGGCACGGCGCGTACCAGCCCCGGTAGCCGGGTGCCACTGAAGCCGAAGGCGCTGCGTGCCTGGACCATGAAGGGAATGCCGTACTTGTAACCGGCGGCACCGTTCAACGCCAGGGCGATGCCGATCACGAAGCAGCCGATGGCGATGGCCAGCGTCGCCTGCACCAGGTTCAGCGTGCCGACCACGCTGGAGCCCATGGTGAAGGTACCGATCGACACGCAGCCGCCGAACCAGGCCAGCAGATAGGAGGTACGACCCATGATGCGGGTCTGCTGTGGGGCCAGCGATTCCTGGCCGGCGGCCTTGGTGGCCGTGTCGGATAGCCCGGCCGATAGAGTCTGGGCCGGGTTGGGGTCATGGCTCATGCTGTCGTCCTCGCAAGAAGGGGATCACTGTTGTTGTTGTCCCGGTCGGGAGCCGGGAGGACTCTTGCGGCGTGCTACTCGGGTTTTAGTTTTTGCTGTGGCGCTATTTTTCGTGCTGACGGTGCGGCCCGGGGCGCGTTATGGATCGGCCCTCATGGCGTGTGTCACTCGCTCGGGGTCATGTGAGACAGGTGCTCGAAGCGCCCGGTGAAGGCCTTGGAGCGCGGAAAGGCCAGGTCACCGAACTTGCTGGTGCCGAGCCCGAGTCCCACCAGGGCCTCGCTGAGCTTGACCGCAGCGGTCACGCCCTCGACCACCGGCAGGCCGACGGCGTCGCTGATCTCAGCGGTCAGGTCGGCCATGCCGCCGCAGCCCAGTACGATAGCGCCGATACCATCTTCGTCACGGGCGCGGCGACACTCCGTGATGATGCGGTTGAGCGCCGCCTCGCCGTCATGCTCCAGGTCCAGCACCGGGATCTCGGCCGCGCGCACGCGGCGACAGTGGTGACGAAAGCCATACTGGTCGAGCAGGTGCTCGGCGATGATGCCGGTGCGGCCCAGGGTGGTGACGATGGAAAAGCGGGTGCTGATCAGCGAGGCCATGTGAAAGGCCGCCTCGGCGATGCCGATGACCGGTGCTCGGGTCAGCTCGCGGGCGGCCAGCAGGCCCGGGTCGCCGAAACAGGCGATGATGTAGGCATCCACGCCCTCGCGCTCGCCGGCCATCACCTCCTCCAGCACGCCGACGGCGCTGATGGCCTCATCGAAGTGGCTCTCGATGGAGACCGGGCCACTCTTGGGGGTCGTCGCCACGATCTCGCTGCCCGGCGAAGCGATACGCGAAGCCGCTTCGCCGATGGTCGTGGTCATGCTGGCCGTGGTGTTGGGATTGATGACGCGAATCCGCATCGTGGCGTGACTCCTGAACGGGGCTCGACGGAGCAGCAGGGCATCGAGGCCTGGCGCATGGGCGGCAAGCTATAGTCTTTGTATACAAAAAATCTATGGGAGATTTTTTCGGAATGCAAGCAGGATAGGCTCGCCAATGGGTGCTAACGACACCTCTGTGGCGCCGAAAAGACTGTTTTTTAGGCCATGTCAGCAGGTTGGCGTTGTACTACAGACGATGCCCGGATGGTTTTTTCGTATACAGCGCCTGATGCAGTATCTGACAGCGAGGCAACAGGTTCGCATCAGTGCCTCATGGAGCAGGCTTGCAGAGTGAATGGATACAATTCATGTTGTTATTGTATTCATGGATATTCGTGTCGCCGACCACGCACCGGCATTGGACACGGGCACGAGAACAACAGGAATCCTGCAATGAATTCTCCCGCGCATGATGGCTATCCCCGCGATCTGATCGGCTACGGCCGCAACCCGCCCCAGGCCAACTGGCCCGGCCAGGCCCGCGTCGCGGTGCAGTTCGTGCTCAACTACGAAGAGGGCGCGGAGAACTGCGTGCTGCACGGCGATGCGCACTCCGAGCAGTTCCTCTCCGAGATCGCCGGGGCCGAGGCCTATCCCGATCGCCACCTGAGCATGGAGTCGATCTACGAGTACGGCTCTCGGGCCGGCGTATGGCGGGTGCTCAAGGAGTTCGAACGCCGCGGTCTGCCGCTGACGGTGTTCGGCGTGGCGATGGCGCTGGAGCGCAATCCGGAAGCCGCCCAGGCGTTCCGCGAGCTGGGCCACGAGGTGGCCTGCCACGGCTATCGCTGGATCCACTACCAGCATGTGCCGGAGGCAGTGGAGCGGGCGCACCTGCAGCGCGCGCTGGCGATCTTCGAGTCGCTCTACGGCGAGCGCCCGCTGGGCTGGTACACCGGCCGCGATAGCCCCAATACCCGGCGGCTGCTGGTGGACGAGGGTGGCTTCCTCTACGACAGCGACTACTACGGCGACGATCTACCGTTCTGGAGCGATGTCGACGACAGCCAGGGGCGCAGCCAGCGCCATCTGATCGTGCCCTACACCCTGGACAGCAACGACATGCGCTTCGCCTCGCCCACCGGCTTCGATCACGGCGAGCCGTTCTTCCAGTATCTGCGTGACGCCTTCGACGTGCTCTATGCGGAGGGGGCCGAGACGCCCAAGATGCTCTCGATCGGCCTGCACTGCCGACTGATCGGGCGTCCCGGGCGCTTCCGCGCGCTGCAGCGCTTCCTCGATCATCTCGAGGCCCACGACCGGGTGTGGATAACCCGACGTGTGGATATCGCCCGCCACTGGGCCAGCCACCACCCGGCCTGAGCGCAGAGCGGGAGAGATCGTCGAGGGCAGCGTCTGGGGCGCTGGCATCGGTGATAGAGTGGCCGCAGCCATCGTCAGGGAACGCATGTATGCAGGGCCATATCGGGCGTCAGCTCCAGCAGCGCTTCGGCGAGCTGGCGCCGCAGGAGCGGCGCGTCGCCAGCTTCATTCTGGATCACTTCGAGGATCTCGCGATCTACAGCGCCGCCGACCTGGCGCGCCTCTCGGGGGTCTCCAAGGCCACCGTGACGCGGCTGTTCCGGCGTCTGGGCTACGCCGACTTCAAGGCGGTCAAGGCCCACGCCCGCGAGCTGCGCCATTTCGGTGTGCCGCTGGCAGCGGGCAGCGATGCCCTGGGTGAGGGTGCCGAGCGCTGTGCCCGGCACCTGGCCCGCGAGCAGGAGAATCTACAGCACTGCTTCGAGGGGCTCTCGGCGGCCAGCTTCGAAGCGGTGATCGGTGCGCTCGACAGCGCGCCGCGGCTGGCGGTGGTGGGGTATCGCAACAGCTATCCGCTGGCGCTGCATCTGCGCCAGCAGCTGCTGCAGTGCCGCCCCGGTGTGGCGCTGTGGCCGGCGCCCAACCAGTCGCTGGCCGAGGAGCTCGCCGAGCTCGATGCCGATGCGCTGGTGGTACTGTTCGGCTTTCGTCGCCGGCCGCGGGTGTTCGACGCCCTGGTCGAGACCCTGGCGGCGCGCGGACAACCCTGCCTGCTGATCGGCGATGCCACCACCGCGCGCTACGCCGAGCGTGTCACCTGGCGGTTGGCGTGTCCGCTGGACAGCGTCTCGGCCTTCGACAGCTACGCCGCGCCGATGAGCCTGATCTGCCTGCTGGCCAACGCCCTGCTGCACCGCCGGCTGGCATCGGGGCGGGCGCGGATCGATGGCATCACCGACCTCTATGAGTCACTCGACGAGCTGGCCCCCTGAAGGGCTGCCCGAACCCTGCGCCCGACTCACGAGCGCAGGCCGCTCTCGTATAGCGCCTAGCCCTGCCAGCCGGTGGCCTGGGCAAACAGCAGCAGGGCCACGGCGATCGCCACCCAGGCACCGAACAGCGGCAGGAAGAAGCGCACCCAGCGCTGCCACGGCACGCCGGCCAGCGCCAGGGTGGCCATGAAGTAGCCGGAGGTGGGGTAGAGAATGTTGCCGATACCGTCACCCAACTGATAGGCGAGGACCGCGGTCTGGCGGGTCACCCCGAGGAGATCCGAGAGCGGCGCCATGATCGGCATGGTCACCAGCGCCTGGCCGCTGCCGGAGGGCACCACGAAGTTGAAGCCGAGCTGGGCGAGATACATGCCCAGCGCCGAGAACAGCGTGGGCAGGCCGCCCACCGCGACCCCGAGGCCGTGGACCATGGTGTCGAGCACCTGGCCATCTTCCAGCACCACGGCCACGGCGCGCGCGATACCGGCGATCATGGCGCCGACCATGACGTCGCGGAAGCCCTCGTTGAAGCCTTCGCAGATGGCGTCGACCTTGAGCCCGGCGATCAGGCCGACGGCGATCCCCATGATGATGAACAGCCCCGCCATCTCGAGCATGAACCAGCCCTGCCCGAGCACGCCGTAGACCAGGATGGCGAAGAAGCCGAAGGCGGCCAGGATGGCGGCTTTCTGACGCCCGCTGGCGCGCGGCTTGTCGGCCTCCAGCGCGTGCTGGTAGTGGTGACGTTTGTCGTGCTCGCCGGTGTCGTCAGCGAGCAGACTGGCGCTGGCATCGTCACGCACCCGGCGGGCGTAGCGCAGCACCCACACCACGGCCACCGCGAGCATGGCGATGAGCGCCACCAGGCGCAGACCGAAGCCCGAATAGAGCGGCAGGTGGGAGAGCTGCTGGCCGAGCCCGGTGTTGATCGGATTGAGCACCCCGGCGGTGAAGCCGACAGTGGTGGCACATAGCGCGACCGCGGCAGCCACTACCGAGTCGAAGCGCAGCGCGATCATCAGCGGCAGGATCACCGGCACATAGACCAGCGACAGCTCCTGGGTGCCGATCAGCGTGGCGATGACGGCGAACAGGGTCATCAGCACCGGAATCACCCACAGGCTGCGGCCGGCAAAGTGGCGCGTCAGGTTATCCACACCCAGTTCGATGATGCCGGTACGCCGCAGCACCGCGAACATGCCACCGATGATCAGGGTGAAGAACACCACCTGACCGGCACTCATCAGGCCGTTGGGGATCGCCAGCAGAAAATCGGTCAGCCCGGTCGGCGTGGCGGGCACGTAGTGGAACGAGGCCGGGTCGATGGTGGTGCGTCCCGCTGGCCCCGGCACGCGCTCGTAGACGCCGGCGGGGATCAGGTAGGTGGCGATGGCCGCGAGGACGATGAAGAGGAAAAGGATGGCGTAGATATGCGGGATGTGAAACGATCGTTTCTTGTGCGAACGGTCAAGATCCGCCTCGGATGATGGGCTCATGGACGCTTCGTCTTCTCTGTCGTGTTGATGTTGTGATTGCCGGCCGAGCCGGCGGAGAGCGCGTGTCTGCGGGGTGTGATGCCGTCCCCGTATTATCCTTGTGGTGATCCCTTGGGCCTGCGTGGGTCGCGGAGGCGCTCGGGTTCGATCGATAGTTTCACAACTCGATGACCGCGAAAAGCCCTCTTCCGTTACGCTGGTTTCATTGCCGTTTCATCCGCGTTTCATTGATGTTTCATTGGCGTGTGCTGGCCCGGGTATCGCGCCCGAGCGCGACCCATTCGGGCGGCGCCGTGACTTCACCGAGGAGAACCCATGTCGCAACCTGACGCCCCCCGCAGCGCCCAGCCGCCACGCCGCTACTACGCCCCCCATGGCGGCTTGCCGCCGCAGAGCCAGCTGATCCATGACCGCGCGGTGTTCACCGAGGCCTATGCGGTGATCCCCAAGGGGGTGATGAGCGATATCGTCGTGAGCTACCTGCCGCATTGGGAGAAGACCCGCCTGTGGGTGTTGGCACGCCCGCTCTCCGGCTTCGCCGAAACCTTCTCCCAGAGCATCATGGAGGTCGCCCCCGGCGGCGGCAGCCAGCGCCCCGAGCTGGACCCGGAGGCCGAGGGGGTGCTGTTCGTGGTCGAAGGGGAGATGACCCTGACCCTGGCCGGCCAGGCGCATGTCATGACGCCGGGGGGCTACGCCTACCTGCCGCCGGGGTGCGACTGGCAGCTTCACAACCACGCCGCCGAGGCGGTGCGCTTTCACTGGATCCGCAAGGCCTACGAGGTGGTCGAGGGAATCGAGGTGCCGCCGGCCTTCGTCACCAACGAGCAGGAGATCGCACCGACGCCGATGCCGGATACCGACGGCCGCTGGGCGACCACGCGTTTCGTCGACCCCGCCGATCTGCGCCACGACATGCACGTCACCATCGTCACCTTCCAGCCGGGCGGGGTGATTCCGTTCGATGAGACCCATGTGATGGAGCACGGCCTCTACGTGCTGGAGGGGCGTGCGGTCTATCACCTCAATCAGGAGTGGGTCGAGGTCGAGGCCGGCGACTTCATGTGGCTACGCGCCTTCTGCCCGCAGTCCTGCTACGCCGGCGGGCCGGGGCCGTTCCGCTATCTGCTCTACAAGGACGTCAATCGGCAGATGCCGCTGCGGCTATCGCGCCGCTGAGCCCAAGGCCCGGCGTCCATCACTTCAGCGCTCGCGGCCGAAGCGCGTCAGGCGGTAGGGCGCGAACGCCGGCAGGTCGTGCGCGGGTGATGCGGCGCTCGAGCTCGAGGTGGCGCTGGTGTCATCGCCTGAGCGTGCCAGGGCGGCGATCATCTCGGCGCTGATCGCCGCCTGGGTCAGCCCCAGGTGCTGGTGGCCGAACGCCAGCAGCACACGACCGCCGCGGGCGCGATCGATGATCGGCAGGGAGTCCGGCAGCGAGGGGCGAAAGCCCATCCAGGCGCTGGCATCGGTGATGTCGAGTTGATGCGTGAACAGCCCCTTGCTGAGGCGGTGTAGCTGCCAGGCACGCTCCAGGTTGGGCGGGCGTTCGAGCCCGGCGAACTCCACCGTGCCGGCCAGGCGCAGGCCGTCGGGCAGCGGTGTCATGATGAAGCGGCGCTCGAAGGCGGTGACCGCGAACGGCAGCTGCGCCTGCTCGCGGGGTAGCATCAGATGGTAGCCGCGCTCGGTGTCCAGCGGCACGCGGATGCCGGTCAGTGCCGCGGTGAGCGGCGCCGAGTGGGCGCCGCAGGCGATCAGCACGCGGGCGACCCGCAGCGTGCGCTGCGTGGTGGTCAGCGTCACGCCCTCCGTTGTGGTGTGGCCGTCGCTCACCCGCTCGCGGAGAAAACGCACGCCTTCGCGCCGGGCCGCCTCGGCCAGGGTTTCCACCACCCGCAGCGGATTGAGGAAGTGTCCGGTGGCGGGAAAGAAGAGCCCGCCCCGCAGGCGCGGCGAGAGCTCCGGTGCGGCGGCGTGAAGCGCAGCGGCATCCCAGCTCTCCACCGGCACCCCCTGGGCTCGGGTGCGCTTGGCCAGCGCCTCCAGCAGCGGCAGCGATGCCGGCTTCTCGTAGGCCAGGACCGACCCCTGCTGGTGCAGCAGCGTGCCGGCATCCACCGAGGCCAGCAGGCGCTGCCAGGCGTCCAGGCTGGCGCCGTTGAGCGCGCTCAGTCCGGCCACGCTGGCGCGGTAGGGGGCCGGACGCAGGTTCCACAGCAGGCGCGCAAACCACGGCAGCCCGCGCGGCAGGTGGCGCCAGTCCAGGCGCAGCGGCCCCAGCGGGTCGAGCAGCATGCATGGCAGGCGCTTGAGGATGCTGGCATCGGCGATGGGGAAGACCTGCTCGGTGGCCAGGTGACCGGCGTTGCCGAAGGAGGCGCCCATGCCCGGCGGCTGGGGGTCGAGCACCAGCACACGCTGGCCCTGGCGCGCCAGGGCCAGCGCACAGCAGACGCCGACGACGCCCGCGCCGATCACGGCGATATCGGCATCCGACGATACCGGGGCATCCAGCGAGTCGGAGGCGGTAGTGGGCATGGGCAGGCTTCTCGCGGTGGGTAGTTCGCCGACGGCTCGTCCTGGCGAGCATCACGATGATGGTTTTGTAGATTGTATAAAATCAATATGCCCGACGTCTCGGCGCTTGTCGATCTCTCCCGCTGGGCATGGGTAAGCTAGCGCCCAGGGCCGCGGAAGGCGGGTGGCAGCGGGCGGTTGCCGGGAAAATGACGTCGCAGGGCACAGCCCGGTGTCCTGGCGTTAGGCGTTCATGCCTGGCTGGCCAGATTGCGCTCCAGCACCGCCACGATACCCTCGCAGGCGTCGAGGATATGCCGTTCGAGTACGCGACAGGCGCCCTTGACGTCACCCTGGCGGGCGAGATCGAGCAGCGCGTGGTGCTCGCGCTCGGCCTTTTCGATCTGGCGGGTGTAGAGCAGCTGCATGCGGATGTAGCGATCCGACTTGGTATTGAGCTGGCCGATCATCGCCAGCGCCTCGGGCAGCTCGGCGGGGGCGTAGAGGGCGCGATGAAAGGCGAAGTTGAAATCGCTCCAGTTGTCGATCTGGCTTCCGGCGTCCAGGGCGGCGTCGTAGTCGCTCAGGATCGCCTCGGCCTGGGCCAGGTCCGCCGGGGTCAGCCGCGGGATGGCGCGCTCGAGCACGTAGCCCTCGACCAGTACGCGCAGATCGAACAGCTCGCGGATCTTGGCCACCGAGAGCTCGGTGGTGAAGGCGCCGCGGTGGGCGTGGAACTCGACCAGCCCCTCCGCTTCCAGGGTCAGCAGCGCCTCGCGCACCGGAATCCGGCTGACGCCGTAATCCTTGGCCAGGCCATCCTGCCGCAGCTGGGTACCGCCGGTGAACTCGCCGCCGAGAATGCGTCGCCGCAGGTCGTCGGCGACGTACTGGGCCCGGGTCTTGAATGGCATGATGTGAGGACTGTGTGGGGATTTTGCATATTGTGTACAAATGCCCCGATGGCGTCCATCCGCCGGCGGCGCTCGGGGGCGAAGGCCCGCGCTAGCGCGGGCCAAGGGGGCGGTCAGAGAGGGCCTTGGCACGGCAGATGATCGCGCCGTTCGCTCGAACTCACTCGATGATATGGAACTGCTCGAGATAGTGCTGATTGAGTGTCAGCCCCAGGCCAGGGGTGGCGTCGTCCAGATCGAGCAGGCCATCGACCGGTGCCGGGTCGCCCTCGAACAGGTAGTAGAACAGCTCGTTGCCGATCTCGACATCGTGGACCGGGAAGAACTCCGCCATCGGTGAGGCCAGCGAGGCCATGGTCAGGTGATAGTTGTGCATCTGGCCGGCGTGGGGGATGACCGGCACGCAGAACGCCTCGGCCAGGGCGTTGATCTTGCGCGCCGCGGTGATGCCACCGACCCGGTTGGTGTCGTACTGGATTACCGCCACTGCGCGCTTCTCCAGCAGCTGGCGGAAGCCGTAGTGGGTGAATTCGTGCTCGCCGCCGGAGATCGGGATGCTGGTGAGCCGATTGAGTTCGGCGTAGCCGTCGATATCGTCGGCGATCACCGGCTCTTCGACCCAGCGTGGCTGGAAGCGCTCGAGCCGCGGCAGCATGCGCTTGGCGTAGTCCAGGTTCCAGCCCATGTAGCAGTCGATCATCAGATCGACCTCCTCGCCGATCACCTCGCGCACCGCGGCTACCCGGTCGAGATTGGCGCGCATGCCCTCGGGGCCGTCGTTGGGGCCGTAGCCGCAGCGCATCTTCATCGCCTTGAAACCCTGGTCCAGATAGGACTGCGCCTCCTGCTGCATGCTGGCGAGATCGCGGCTGTAGAGCTTGGAGGCGTAGCAGGGGATCTTCTCCTTGGTACGCCCGCCGAGCAGTTTGAACACCGGCTGACCGCTCGCCTTGCCCATCAGGTCCCAGAGCGCGATATCGACCCCGGAGATCGCCGCCATGCCGATGCCCTTGCGCCCCCAGGCGAGGGTGGCGCGGTACATGCGCTGCCACAGGTACTCGTAGTCGAACGGGTCCTGGCCGATCACCAGCGGCGCCAGATAGTGATCGATGATCGTCTTGGCCACCCTGGGTGCCAGAGCGACGTTGCCCAGCCCCACCAGGCCGCTGTCGGTCTCCACCTCCACCGCGGTCCAGCCGTGGAAGCGGAAGGTGTCCATGGAGTCGCCCTTGTCCCACAGCTCGTCCATGGCGTTGGTGCAGAAGTGCGGCATGGGCGGCACGGTCTCGCCTTTCCATTCGAAGACGCGGGCGCGGACACGGGTGATTTTCATGGCGGCTCCTTAGGGGATGTCGAAAGGGGGTGTCGACAGGGGATGTCGAATATCTGGTACGCTGGTAGGCTTTCCAGACCAGTAGGGCGACAGTAAGCCGTGTTGCTGGGCCGCATCAAGCGCCGGCACGATGGTGCTAGACCTATGTCTAGTCCGTCCGGGCTCAGGCTATGCCGGGGCGGGCCCGATGCAGACACGGCCTGGAGCGGTGCAAGGCCGTGAGGCGTCGCGCTACGATGTCACGCCTGTTTCAGAGACGAGTTCGATGCCCAACCCCGCTTTCGCCCATGAGAAGACGCTTCAGAGCAAGACCAAGAAAGCGCTCCTCGCCGACAAGCTGATCGACATGATCCTCACCGGATTGCTGCGGGATGGCGACGAGCTGCCCGGGGAGCGCGCGCTGTCGCAGCTATTCGGGGTCAGTCGCGAGACGGTGCGCGGCGCCATGGCGCGGCTCGAGGCCGTCGGGCTGATCGCCGTCGCCCATGGCAGCAAGACGCGGATCGTTGCCGGCGAGGCAGAGCTCGCGCGCTTTCGTGACGCGGCCCCGGCACAGCGTGCGGGCGAGTTCGACCCGCTCGACCTCGACAGCGTGTTCGAGAGCCGGGCGGTGGTGGAAGCGGCGATCGCCCGGCTGGCGGCGCGCCATATCGATGCCGAGGGTGTTGCCCTGCTCCGGCGGCTGCTCGAAGCGCAGCGTGAACTGTTCGCCTCGCCGGTGCACTTCCAGCTCTCGGATCAGCGCTTCCACAAGCTGATCTCGGCGCAGGCCCGCAACCCGATCCTGGCGCGCTACGCCGAAGAGCTCTACGCTTTCGGCCTGCCCCTGCGGCGTCAGGTGATGAACGAGCCGGCGGCCATTGCCCAGAGCTATCGCGAACACGGCGCGATCGTCGCGGCGCTCGCCGAAGGCGACCCCGAGGCGGCCGAGCGCGCCATGCTCACCCATCTGGAGAGCGTGCACCGCACCACGCGGGAGCAGCTCTCCGGCCGCCGCGACTGAGCCGTGCCGGCCCGGCGCCGGTTCAGTGCTTCAGGCGGTGCCCAGGGCAGCCGACCAGCGTGCATACCAGGCACGGAACTGGGCGTACTGGGTCTCGGCGTAGCGCTGCTGGGCCGGGGTGAGGGCGTCGCTCTCATTGAAGTGCAGGCGGTACTCGCTATCGCCGTTGAGCACCATCAGATGCTTGTAGTAGAGCACCAGATCGGCGCCCTCGTCGAACGAGGAGAGCACGGCCAGCGCGCGCTCCAGCTCCAGTGCCAGGCGCCGCGCCTCGGGGTCACCGGTGGCGGCCTGGCGGCTGAGCTCGACCAGCTTGAGAACCTCCCGTGGCAGCGCGTTGCCGACCCCGGTGATGGCGCCGCTGGCGTTGCAGTCGACGAAGCCGTGCACTACCTGGGTGTCGACCCCCACCATCAGGCTGACGTCATCGTCCTGGGAGGTGATGTGCTCGGCGGCGTAACGCAGGTCCTCGGCGCCGCCGAACTCCTTGAAGCCGACCAGGTTGGGAAACGCCTCGCGCAGCGCGAAGAACAGCTCGGCGCGGGTGGCGAAGCCGTAGTAGGGGCTGTTGTAGATCACCGCCGGCAGCTCGGGGGCGGCGGCCAGGATCGCCGAGAAGTGCGCGCGCTGGGCGCTGCTGGAGGTGCCGCGGGAGAGCACCCGGGGAATCACCATCAACCCTTGCGCACCGACCTTGGCCGCATGCGCGGCGTGGGAGACCGCCTCCTTCGAATTGACCGCGCCGGTGCCGACGATGACGGGCACGCCGGCGGCGACCAGCCGCGCCACGCCCTCCTGGCGCTGGGCCTCGCTGAGCAGCGGCCAGTCGCCCATGGAGCCGCAGTAGACCACCGCGCGCATGCCGAGATCGACCAGCTCGCGCCCCTTGGCGACCAGGGCGTCATAGTCGGGTGTGCGCTGTGCGGTGCACGGGGTCATCAGCGCGGGGATGCAGCCGCTGAAAATGGAATCGCTCATGGTTGTCCTCTGGGATGTCGGTCAGGGGTGGTGCGTGGGCACCTAGGAGGCGGTGATGCCCCAGGCGAACGGATCGCTATCGTCGATCAGCAGGGTGGCATCGGCGGTGACATAGGCGTTGCCGGTGATGAAGGGCAGGATGCGATCGCCCCGCCATTCGTAGCGCCCTTCGAAGCGGCTGCCGGTGATGCTGGCCTGGACCCAGGTCTCGCCGGGGGCCAGCTTGCCGTCCGCCGCCAGGCAGGCCAGCTTGGCGCTGGTCCCGGTACCGCATGGGGAGCGGTCGTAGGCCTTGCCGGGGCAGAGCACGAAGTTGCGGCTGTCGGCCGGCGGGTTGCCGTGGGTGTCCGCGGCGAACAGCTCGATATGGTCGATGTGGCCACCGTTCTCGCCGGTGATGGCCTGTGCGTCCAGCGCCTGGCGGATCGCCCAGGTAAAGGCCGTCAGCGCCTCCTCGTTGGCCAGCGTCAGCGCCTGGTCGTGCTCCCCCACCAGGAAGAACCAGTTGCCGCCCCAGGCGATATCGCCATGCACCACGCCGTAGCCCGGCACCTCGACCGGTACGCGCTGGCGATAGCGGTAGGCGGGCACGTTGCCCACGGTGACCGCACCGTCGTCGTGGAGGATGGCGCTGACCTGCCCCACTGGGGTATCGATGCGACGGGTGCCCGGACTCAGCTTGCCGAGATGGTAAAGCGACGCCACCAGCCCGATGGTGCCGTGGCCGCACATGCCCAGGTAGCCTGTGTTGTTGAAGAAGATCACCCCGCAGCTGGCCTCCGGCGAGACCGGCTCGCAGTAGAGCGCCCCCACCAGCACGTCGTTGCCCCGCGGTTCGAGTAGACAGGCCCGCCGCCATTGATCGTGGTGCTCGCGCAGCAGATCGCGCTGGGCGGCCATGTCGCCGGTCAGCGCCGGGAAGCCCGACATCACCAGCCGGGTCGGCTCGCCGCCGGTGTGGGAGTCGATGACGTGGATACGCTGCATGGGGGCTCCCGTGCCGAGAGGGCGGTGGTGGATGGGGCAAGGTCTGGATGATTTTATATTTTATACAATCCTCGGGAAGATAAGGGAAGGGGATGGTAGCTCTAGGTCGTCAGGTCGTGGCAAGAACCGGCGGGGAGCCAGGCGCCGAGATGGGATCGGGAGGCGACTGCCATCGTCGGTAACGTGTCCCGGTGGCACGCTCAGAGGGTGTTGCTTTAGACGATAACTTGGGAAACCGGCGCGACGCGCGCGGCCTCATGGGGTAAAACCGGAGGCGGAACACGATCGTGAGTGATGACAGGAGCAGAGCAGATGCAGGAACTCAACGCGCAGCCGCTGACCGCGGCGGCCTTCGCGCCCTTCGGTGAGGTGATCGATGCCCGCGTCGGCGAGTCGTTCGCGATCAACGGGGGGCGTACCCAGCGCCACCATGCGCTGGCCAAGGTCGATATTCGTGACGCTGCGACGCCGCCGCTGATCAGTATCTTCGTCAGCCAGCCAGTGACGCTGCCGCTGGAGGTCGCACTGCTCGAGCGTCATCCGCTGGGCAGCCAGGCGTTCATGCCGCTGCACGAGGAGCGCTTCGTGGTCGTGGTGGCGCCACCGGGCGATGATATCGATCCGAGCGCGATTCGCGCCTTTGTCACCGACGGCCGCCAGGGGGTCAACTATCGGGCTGGCACCTGGCATGCGATCCACTCGGTGCTGGAGCGCGAAGGGGAGTTTCTGGTCGTCGATCGTGGCGGCGCCGACAATCTCGACGAGCGGGAGATGAACATTCGGGTCGTGGTGCCGTGACGAGTCGGTCGCAGGCGATGAGCTAGGGTGCCCGTCAGGGGCACCCCAGCGCGTTGGCGTTGGCGTCAGACCGGTTTGCCGCCAACCGCCTTGGCCGGCATGTCGTCCTGCTCCATGCGTTCGCGTTCGTCGTCGATGATCTTGAGCGCCTGTTCCGGTGTCACCTTCGAGGCGGGCGTGACCAGGCTGACGACGACACCCACGATCAGCGCGACCAGCACGGCGGGGATGCTGGGATTGCCCCAGAACGCCGTCCAGCTGTCGACATTGATCACCGACAGCGAGGTCGCCGAGGCCGCCACCAGGGTAGCGATGGCCCCCTGCCAGGTGTAGCGCGGCCAGAAGCGTCCGAGCACGCCGCAGACGAACATCCCCGCCATCACCGTGGCGATCATGCTGGTGATATAGCTGATGACGTTGTTGGAGGTGAGCGCGAACAGCAGCGCCAGGCCGATGGTGACGACCAGCGCCAGCCGGGAGAGCCCCACGACCTTGCGCGCCGACGGCGTGTGGCCGGTGAACAGCACGTAGATATCGCGCAGCAGGATCGAGACCCCGGCGATGGCATCGGAGCTGGCGCTCGACATGGTCGCCGAAAGCCCCGCCACCAGCAGCAGCAGGCCCAGCCACAGCGGCAGGATCTCGGTGGCGAGGAACGGGAAGGCGAAGTTGCTGTTGTCCAGGTTCGGATTGAGCGCGTGGGTCGCCATGCCGATGATCGCCGGAATGACCGAGAAGAACAGATAGAGCACGCCGGTGATCACGAACGACTTGCGCACCGAGGCCACCGAGTTGCCGGAGTAGATGCGCTGGCGGTAGGAGGGTGTCGCCAGCACACCGACGGCGATGACGGCGGCGAGCGAGATGGCCGGTACCAGGCCGATCTTGCCTATCCCGAGGAAGGTGGTGGCGCTGGCATCCATGTGGGTGCCGAGGCCGGAGAAGCCGCCGACCTCGACCAGGGCGATGATCGCCATCACGATGAAGCCGACGAACAGCACCACCGCCTGTACGGTGTCGGTCCAGACCACCGCCATGTAGCCGCCGATCACGCAGTAGATGCCGAAGCCCAGCGCGACCAGGATGCGCGCCGTGGTCAGGTCGATCCCCGCCATCCACGACAGGTAGAGGCCGCCGCCGAGAATATGCGCGCCGAGCCAGCCGATGCAGGCGATATAGATCAGCACCGCGACGACGTTGCGCACCAGGCGATTGGCGCCGACATAGTAGGAGAGCTCCTCGCTCATGGTCATGAAGCGCAGGCGTCTCACCGGGGCGAACCAGAACGCCAGCAGCAGCACGCCGATCGCCCCGCCGATACCGTAGAGGGCCCCGGCCCAACCGTTGGCGTAGCCGAAGCCGACCGCCCCCATGCTCGAACCGGTGCCGACCATGGTCGCCACGGTGGTGCCGATGGTCAGGAAGAGCGGCAGGCTGCGCCCGCCGAGCAGAAAGTCGTCACCGCTACCGCGGCTGTGGCGGGAAACCCAGCAGCCGAATGCGATCATCACGATCACGTAAGCGACGAAGGTGCCGAGGAAGACTTGGCTGTTCATGGCTACCTCTTATAATTGTCGTCCCGGTCGTTGCCGCGACCGGAGCAGTGTGAAATGTCATGTCCTGTGGGGTTTTTCACTGCGGTCGCGCCCTTGCCGGGGCGCGACCACCTTTCGTTACCGCTTTCTCATGTCTTTGCAGTGCCGGGAGGCTTGCCCAGAGAGGCCTCCGCTTGGGCGCTCGTCAGGCGCGGTCGGCGCGATAGCACTTGATATCCACCTCTACCTTGCAGTCGACCACCAGGTCCTGGACGCTGCAGATCCGCGCCGGCGGGTGGTCGCCGAAAACTTCCTTGAACACCTTGTTGAACGAGCTGAAGTAGCGCGCGTCGGTGAGCACGGCGGTGACGTGGACCACGTCTTCCACGCCGTAACCGGCCTCCTCGGCGATCTTCAGACAGTTGGCGAAGGCCAGCCGCGACTGCTCGACGATGCTGCCTTCGACCACTTCGCCGTCGGTCATCGGCGTCTGGCCGGAGACGAACAGCCAGCCACCCGCTTCGGTGGCGCGGGCGAAGGGCAGCTTCTGGCCGCCGGTGCCGACGCCGCCTTCGACGCCATAACGCTTGATGCTCATGGAAAATCTCCTCTCTGGGTCAGGGAAGACCCCGCGCGGCGCGCGGGGCCGATACGGGATATCAGGCGGTGGTGGGGCGCGAGGGGCGCGGCGATAGCTGCACCTCGCGTCGCAGCAGGCGTCCGGCGCGGGTGGCGCTGGCCTGGCCGTGGCGATAGCCGATCACGCCATTGACCACCACCAGCTCGATGCCGCTGGCCTTGGCGATCGGCGCGCTGTAGGTGGCGGTGTCCTCGAGCTTGTCGAGGTCGAGCAGCACCAGGTCGGCGAAGGCGCCGACACGAATCTCACCGCGGTCGGTCAGGCCGAAGTTGGCGGCGGAGAGCCCGGTCATCTTGCGAACCGCCTCTGTCAGCGGCAGCAGTTTCAGGTCGCGACTGTAGTGGGCGAGCACCCGCGGGAAGGCACCCCATAGCCGCGGGTGCGGATGCGGATCGTTGGGCAGCCCGTCGGAGCCCACCATCGATAGCGGATGCGCCAGCACCTGGCGCATATCCGCCTCGCTCATGTTGTGGTAGACCGCCCCGGCCGGCTGCAGCCGCCGGGCGGCCTCCAGCAGCGACAGTTCCCACTGCGCGGCGATCGTCTTCAGCGGCTGGCGCGCCATCTCGGGATGGGAGTCGGACCAGGTGATGAAGATCTCGATCTCGTCGGTGACCTGGCCCAGATCCAGCGTCGAGGAGCCGGCGGTGTAGGGGTAGCAGTCGCAGTGCACGCCGTGGCTGTGTGCCGCGGCATCCAGTTTGGCCAGCGCCAGGGGCGCGTTGCCCCAGTTGCCGGCACCGGCGCACTTGAGATGCGAGATCACCAGTGGGGCGCGGCCGTGGGCGGCGGTGGCGAAGGCTTCGTCCATCGCCGCCGGCAGCCCGGCGAACTCGTCGCGCAGATGCGTGGTGTAGACCCCGCCGGCGCGCCCCACCGCGGCGACCAGCGCATTCATCTCCGCGCTGGGGGCGTGGAAGGCGTTGCGGTAGGCGAGCCCCGAGGAGAGCCCCAGCGCGCCCTCGGCCAGGGCGGTCTCGAGCTGGGCGCGCATGGCCGCGATCTCGGCCGGGCTGGCGGGGCGGTCGAAGCGATCCATCACCTGGCTGCGCAGGCTGGTGTGGCCGATCAGCGCGGCTACGTTGACGCTGGGACGCGCCGTGGCCACCGCCTCGGCGTAGGCGGCGAAGGTGGGGTAGCGGAAATCCTCGGCGCGCCCGAGCAGGTTCATCGGGTCCGGTACCTCGCCGTCGAGGCTGACCGGGCTGGCGCTGATGCCGCAGTTGCCGACCACCACCGTGGTCACCCCCTGGGAGAGCTTGGGCAGCATCTCCGGGGTGCGGATGACATTGGTGTCGTCGTGGGTGTGGACGTCGATGAAGCCGGGGGTCAGGGTCAGCCCCGCAGCCGCGATCTCCTCGCGGCCGCGGGCCTCGGCCAGGTCGCCCACGGCGACGATACGCTCGCCGTCGACGGCGACATCGGCGACGAAGGCATCGCGGCCGCTGCCATCGATGAGAGTGGCGCGGCGGATCAGCAGGTCGTGCTGGTGTGACATGGTCGCTCCTGGCGGCTCAGTCGCCGAGCGGCTGGCGATTGTCGCCACCGCGATGGGCATCGAGGGTGATCTTGAGTCGCCGCAGCTTGTCGCGGGTCCGCGCCCGGTGGCGCAGCGCCAGGCCCAGCGCCAGCATGTCCACGGCGGCCATCATGGCGTAGCGTGACGACGACGGAAAATAGATGAAGTCGGTCTCCCGCGAGGCCAGCGGCAGCGCCAGGTCGGCGATGCCGGCCAGCGGCGAGGCCACCGCGGTGATCGCGATCACGCGTGCACCGTATTCGCGGGCCAGCTCGGTGGCATCGTTGATCTCGGGGGTGTAGCCGCTGGCCGAGAGCGCCACCACCACGTCTTCCGGCTCCAGGGTGGCGGCGACCATGCGCGGCAGCAGCGCCTGGGGATAGGCGCTGATCGCATAGCCCAGCCGCACCAGCCGGAACTGCAGCTCCTGGGCCATCACCGTGGAGCCGCCGCCAGCGCCGAAGACCAGAATCTGACGCGCGCCATCGAGCATCTCCACCGCGCCCTCGACGTCGGCCTGCTCCATCAGCGTGCGGTTGAGCGCCAGGGTCTGGGTGGCGCTGTCGTAGATCACGCCGAGGCCATCCTCCTCGTTCGCCTCCTGGATGAAGCGACGGCCGGCGGCCAGGGCGCGGGTCAGGCGGGTCTTGAGGTCGCGCACGTTACGGCACTCCACCGCCCGGGCGAAGCGGGTCACCGTGGCGTCGCTGACCCCGGCGCGGGCGGCGATCTCGCCGATGCTCGCCTCGGCGACGAAATCGATATCGTCGAAGATCAGCCCGGCGACCTTGCGCTCGGCGGCGCGCAGGCTGGGAAGACGGGCGGTGATCAACGACAGGATGTCGACCTGCTGGCTCACGAAGCTCTCCTCTGGCGGGGGCCGGTCTCGGGCGGGAAATGCATGCCTGTTAGTTTCTATCCTAATTTCTGAATTCGTGAAAGTTATTTTCTTTTAACCTTCGTCGACAGCCAGCACCGGCCCCGTCCCGCCGGGGCGAAGCGCTCGCGGTCACAGTGACGAGGTCTTGAGAAACGCCTGCAGCCGCGCTGACTCTGGGGTCGAGAACAGCGTCGCCGGCGGGCCCTGCTCGGCGATGCGGCCGCCATCCATGAACACCACCTTGTCGGAGACATCGCGGGCGAAGCGCATCTCATGGGTGACCAGCACCATGGTCATGCCCTCCTGGGCGAGGCTGCGAATGGTCTCGAGCACCTCGCCGACCCGCTCCGGATCGAGCGCCGAGGTCGCCTCGTCGAACAGCATCACGCGGGGATTCATGGCGATGGCGCGGGCGATCGCGACCCGCTGCTGCTGGCCGCCGGAGAGCTGGGCGGGGCGATGATCGCGGCGCTCCCGCATGCCCACCCGCTCCAGCCAGTGGTCGGCCAGCTCCACCGCCTGGCGCCGGGACATGCCACGCACCCGGGTGAGGCCGAGGGTGACGTTGTCCAGCGCGCTCATGTGCGGAAACAGGTTGAACGCCTGGAACACCATGCCGGTCATCGCCCGCTGGCCGGCGATCTCGCGCTCGCTGGCGCGCACGCGCTGGCCGTTGCGCTGGCGATAGCCGATGCTCTCGCCGCCGATCCGCACCTCGCCCTGGTGGAACTCCTCGAGCAGATTGAGGCAGCGCAGCAGGGTGGTCTTGCCCGAACCGCTGGAGCCGATGATGGAGACTACCTCGCCCTCGTTCACCACGAGGTCGATGCCTTTGAGCACCTCGAGTTCGCCGAAGCGTTTGTGCAGCGCGCGCACTTCCACGATGGGAGTCATGTCGTTCTCCTGGCGGGGCGGTCGAGGCGCCGGCCGACGTAGCGTCCGACCTGCTCGATGGCGAAGTCGATCAGGAAATAGATCAGCCCCGCGAGCAGGTAGAACTGCATGTTGAGAAAATTGTTGCTGATGATCTGCTGGGTGGTGAGCAGCAGCTCGGCGACGCCGATCACGGAGAGCAGCGTGGACGCCTTGACCATCTCCACCGCGGCGGTGATCCAGGTCGGCAGCGCATAGCGCAGCGCCTGGGGGAACAGGATGTGGCGGAAGATGCCGCCGAAGGTGAGGCCGATGGCGCGGCCGGCTTCGATCTGCCCGCGCGGCAGCGCCTGCAGGGCGCCGCGCAGGATCTCGCCGACATGCGAGGCGCAGAACAGCGTCAGCGCCAGCACCCCGGCCTGGAAGGCGCCCAGATCGAGGCCCACGGCGGACGAGATATAGAAGGTAGCGAGCACCAGGACCAGCACCGGGGTACCACGGATGATGTCGATGTAGGCGCGCGCCGGCCAGCGCAGCGGCTTGATGCCGTAGGTCACGGCGACCCCGATCGCGATGCCCAGCAGGGTGCCCGCGACGATGGCCGAGAGTGAGACGCCGATGGTGACCGCGGTGCCCTGCAGCAGCGCATCCCGGTGGCTGAGCACCTGGTCGAAGAAGTAGTCCCACTGCATCTCAGTTCGCCTCCAGGACCAGGCGCTTTTCCAGCGCCCGCAGAATCAGCGTGATGGCGTAGCAGCAGACGATGTAGAGCAACGAAGCGACCAGCCAGACCTCGATCACGCGGAAGGTCTCGGAGTTGATCTTGCGCGCATAGTAGGTCAGCTCCGGCACCGCGATGGTGGCGGCCAGCGAAGTGTCCTTGAACAGCGAGACGAAGTTGTTGCCGAACGCCGGCAGCGCGTTGCGGAACATGATCGGCAGCACGATATCGCGCTGAATGCGGGACCGGGTCAGGCCGATCGCCTGGCCCGCCTCGATCAGACCCGGTGGCACGCTCAGCAGCCCGGCACGGAAGACTTCGGCCATGTAGGCGCTGGTATAGAGCGACAGCGCGAGGATGAAGCTGTTGATCTTGTCCAGCGACAGCCCCAGCTGGGGCATGCCGAAGAACAGAAACAGCACGATCACCAGAATCGGCAGATTGCGCAGGGTCGAGATCCAGGCGAAGGCGAGGCCCGCGAGCCAGCGGCTCGGTGCCCGGGTGGCAAAGGCGACGACCAGACCCAGCAGCGAGCCGATCGCGATGGAGACCAGCGCCAGCAGCAGGCCCAGCCCGATACCGCTCAACAGCAGCGGCCACTGCGCCAGGATCGGGGCGAAGTTGAAGTGATAGCTCATGGCAGTTCATTCACCGGCGGTGATTCGAGGACCGGCCGCCGCGCCAGATGCCGGCGCGGCGGCCCCGGGGCTCAGCGCATCTCGCTGGGGAAACCGGTCTCGGGTGCCGGCGGACGCTCGCCGAACCACTGTTCGAAGGCCGCGGCATAACGCTCGAACTCGACCCCGTTCATCGCCTGCTCGAGGGTGGTGTTGACGAACTGCAGCCAGCGGGCGTCGTCCGGCGAGACCGCGCAGGCGTAGGACTGCGGGTTCCAGGCGTAGCCGGCGTCGGTATAGCGGCCGCTGTTGTTCTTCATGTACCACTTCAGCGTGGAGAGATCGGTGGCCACGGCGTCGGCGCGGTGGGAGTTGAGCGCCTGATAGATCAGGTTCTGGCTCTCGTACTGGTCCACCTTCGCCTCGGGCAGGGCCTGATGCACCATCTGCTCGGCGTAGACGTTCTGCAGCACCGCCACCGTGATGTCGCTGCCGGCCGCCTTGAGCGCGGGGTAGTCGGCGTAGTCTCCGCCGTCGAGCATCAGCAGGCCGACCCCTTCGCGGTAGTAGGGCACGGTGAACGCGACCTGCTGGGCCCGCGCCGCGGTCACGGTCATCGCCTGGCAGGAGATATCGACCTTGTTGGTCAGCAGGTTGGGAATGCGCGCATCGGAAGATTGATTGACGAAGCGCACCTTGCTGGGGTCGTTGAACAGCCCCTGGGCCAGGATATGACCGATATCGGCATCGAAGCCCACGGTCTGGCCATCCTGGGTGAAGTGCCAGGGCGGATTGGCGCTGCCGGTACCGACGATCAGCTCGCCGCGCGCCAGTACGTCCTGCAGGGTGTCGGCGTGCACGTCGGCGACGCTCAGGGAGGAGAGGGCGAATACCGAGATGGCGCCCAGCATCTTGTGGATCGTGGTCATGGGTAGGCTCACCTGTTGTTGATGTTGTTTGCGGCTGCTGGTGTGCGGCTGCGATCCGGTGTCCCTATTCGTTGTTGTCCGATATATCGGACGGTTGTCTGGTTTACCGGATAAATCTATACTGCGCGCATTCCCGTCCGCCGCGCAAGAGGGGCGTATCCAGGCGATCACCGCCTGGATACCATGGCCTCTCATGCCGGCCAGCCATGAGGCGATATGCGTCAATCCACGACATCGACGTCCCGGGCGCGCGGCGTCGACCGCGTCATCTCGCTGTGCGAGCAGCTCCATCTGCATCGCGAACCGATGACGCCCAAGGAGCTGATGGCGGCCACCGGTGCGCCACGCTCCAGCGTCTATGAGCTGATCAATCTGCTCAGCGAGGCCGGCTGGCTGGAGACCGGCAGCGACGGGCGTATCTTCTTCGGCCGTGCGATGCACTACTTCGGCCTCGACTACGCTGACCACAACGATCTGCTGCGCCGGGCGCGGCCGGTGATGCGCCAACTCTCGGCGCGCTTCGACGAGACCACGCAGCTGTGCATGCTCGACGGTGACAAGTACACCGTCATGCTCAACGAGAACGGTGCGCGGCCGTTTCGGATCAGTTCCGAGGTCGGGGTCAAGGTGCCGATCCCCTGGACCGCCTCGGGGCGCGTGCTATTGGGCGGCATGCCGCGGGAGGTGATCCTGGGGCTGGTGCCGGAGACCGATTTCGTGCTGCCCAGCGGTGAGCAGATCGATATCGATGCCTTCCTCGCCGAGATCGAACACACGCGCCAGCGCGGCTATGCGCTCACCGAAGGGCTGGTGGACAGCTTCGCCTGCTGCATGGCGGTACCCATTCACGAGGGCGATACCGTCGCCCGCGCAACGCTCTGCTTCACCGTGGGGCGCAATGCCGATCAGGCACGCCGCGAGACCCTCGTCGAGGCTCTGCGCGAGGCCGCGGCGACGCTCTCCCACGGCGACTGAGCATGGCCCTGGCGCTGCGTGTTCCCTTCTCCTGCGTTGTCATCTTTCGCTCTGCCCCTGGAGGCCCGTCATGCACCACCCGCTCACTCCTGTTTCCGTGATCAACAGTGTCCCCGTGATCGAGAAGGGCACGCCGTACTGCGCGTCGACGCCGGCCAAGCTGCTGCGCGACGTGCCGCTGCCGGCGGCGGCGGTGCTGGCGCCGGCGCTGGCCCACAACATCGCCTGGATGCAGCGCTTTGCCGCCGACCATGGCGCCGAACTGGCACCCCACGGCAAGACCACCATGACGCCTGAGCTATTCAAGCGTCAGCTGGCGGCGGGGGCCTGGGGCATTACCCTGGCCACCGCGGTACAGACGGCGGCAGCCCACGCCCACGGCATCGAGCGCGTGCTGATGGTCAATCAGCTGATCGGCGAGCCCAACATGGCACTGGTGGCGGATGCCATCGCCGCAGGGCTGGACTACTACTGCGTGGTGGATGGGGTCGACAACGTACGCGCGCTGGGGGCTTTCTTCGCCGCCCGCGGCCTTCGTCTGCAGGTTCTGGTGGAGCTGGGTGTCGCCGGTGGGCGCTGCGGCTGTCGCGACGCCGATCAGGTCGCGGCGGTGGTGGCGGCGATCGCCGCCGAGCCGGCGCTGGCGCTGGTGGGGGTCGAGGGCTACGAAGGGCTGATCCACGGCGGCGACGAGGTCGCGGCGGTACGCGCCTACGCCGCGCGGCTGGTGGAGACGGTGCGCAGCCTGCGCGAGAGCGGGGCGCTGGCGCGCGAGGCACCGATCGTCACCGCCTCGGGCTCCAAGTGGTTCGATCTGATCGCCGAGGGTTTCGACCGCGCCGAGCTGCGCCAGCACTACACGCCGGTGCTGCGCCCCGGCTGCTACGTGGTCCACGACCACAAGCTCTACGCCGGCGCCATGGCCGAGATCAAGTCACGCCATCCGCAGCTCGCCGGCGAGCTGCAGCCGGCGCTGGAGGTGTTCGCCCAGGTGCAGTCGCTGCCCGAGCCGGGGCGCGCGATCGTCGCCCTGGGCAAGCGCGACATCGGTCATGAGCCGGATCTGCCCATCGTCCTGCGCCGCTATCCGCAGGGGCAGGCGACGCCGTGCGCGGTCGACGGCTGGCGCAGCGTGCACATCATGGACCAGCACCTGTTCCTCGAGCTGCCCGCCGGTACCGAGGTCGCGGTGGGTGACGTGATCGCCTTCGGCACCTCGCACCCCTGTCTGACCTTCGACAAGTGGCGTCGCCTGCTGCTGGTGGATGCCGACCTGAACGTCGAGGAGACCCTGGAAACCTGCTTCTGATGCTGCCCTGACATGCCGCATCACAAAATTGGAAATCCTTTCCATAAATATTGACGCCAGCATCCCGCTCGCTTAACTTGGCACCGGCGAGCGATGCCGGTGCCCTGTGCCCGACGTCGACGCCTCTCTACTTGCGGGCCATGACTGCCGATTGCGGCGGTGGTGGCCCACCCGAGCGCTCTTCCGTCGGGTAAGAGACCTTATTCACAGACGGAAGCTTGGCGAGCCATTGGCTCGCTTTTTTTTGGTTC